>NZ_JAMYOZ010000005.1:0-300602 GCF_040320095.1 Mesorhizobium sp. M0800 | reverse complement strand
CGCGTCATCCGATGCTGGCCTCCACTCCAGCCAGCATCTTGAATCACAAAACCGACTGATCCGGAATCCCCTTCGATTCCGTCAAATCAGGAACCGCTCTAGGAGGAGCATCGCAACGCTCCGCACCTCGGTCGGTTTCGAAATGCGACAGGCCGAGCGTCTCACCGGCAACCCCACCCGGCCGCTTCGCGGCCACCCTCCCCCCAAGGGGGAGGGGAACGTCACGCCGCCTGCGCCATCCGCTCCGAGCTCATGCGGTAGGAAATCGCCTCGGCCAGATGGATGCGGCCGACTGTTTCGCTTGCCTCGAGGTCGGCCAGCGTCCGCGCCACCTTCAAGACGCGGTGATAGGCGCGCGCGGAAAAGCCGAGCTTTTCGCTGGCGTCCCTGAGCAGCGACAGGCCGGCGGCATCGGGCATGGCGATCTCCTCGATGACTGACGGCGAGCAATGCGCGTTGGTGGTGGCGGAGGTCGCGCCGAGCCGCTCGAAGCGCTCTCGCTGGATCGTCCGCGCCCGCGCCACGCGTAGTGCGACGGCTGCGCTCTTCTCCGCCCGGTCCGGCCGGATCAAATCGCTGGCCGAGACCGCCGGCACCTCGATCCTGAGATCGATGCGATCGAGCAGCGGGCCGGAAATGCGCGCCTGGTAGTCGGTGCGGCAGCGGTCGCCGCGCAGGCAGCGATAGCCGGGCTCGCCGGCCATGCCGCAGCGGCACGGGTTCATCGCCGCGACCAGCTGGATACGTGCCGGATAGGTGACGCGGTGGTTGGCGCGCGCGATCATGCAGTCGCCGGTCTCGAGCGGCTGGCGCAGCGCATCGAGCGCCTGCGGCGAGAATTCGGGAAACTCGTCGAGGAACAGCACGCCGTGATGGGCAAGCGAGGCCTCGCCCGGCCGCACGCGCAGACCGCCGCCGACCATCGCCGCCATCGAGGCCGAATGATGTGGCGCGCGGAACGGCCGCCGGTCGGTGAGTTTTCCTTCGCCGAGTTCGCCGGCCACCGAGGCGATCATCGAGACTTCGAGCAATTCCCTGGGCGCCAGCGGCGGCAGGATCGACGGCAGCCGCTGCGCCAGCATCGACTTTCCCGATCCCGGCGGCCCGACCATCAGAAGATTGTGGCCGCCGGCGGCCGCCACCTCCAGCGCCCGCTTGGCGGTCTCCTGGCCCTTGATGTCGGCAAGGTCGGGCAGGTCGCGCGCCGAGGCATGGATGCCGGCTTCCGGCCGTGACAGAACCTGCGTGCCGCGAAAATGGTTGGCGATGGCGATCAGGCTGCGCGGCGCCAATATGTCGAAATCCTTGCCGGCCCACGCCGCTTCCGGCCCGCAGGCGAACGGGCAGATCAGGCCCTTGCCTTCGGCATTGGCGCCGATCGCCGCCGGCAGCGCGCCGGCCACCGCGGCGATGGTGCCGTCGAGCGACAATTCGCCAAGCACGACATAGCCGGCCAGCATGTCGCCCGGAATGGCGCCGAGCGCCGCCATCAGACCGAGCGCGATCGGCAGATCGTAATGGCTGCCTTCCTTGGGCAGGTCGGCGGGCGCCAGATTGACCGTGACCTTCTTCGACGGCATCGACAGGCCGGAGGCGTGCAATGCCGCCTGCACCCGCTCGCGGCTTTCGGCCACCGCCTTGTCGGCCAGCCCGACGATGTGCATGTTGACCTTGCCCGGCGCGATCATCACCTGCACGTCGACCGGCACGGCCTCGATGCCCTGGAAAGCAACCGTGCGAACCCGCGCCACCATGTCTTCACCCCGGATGCAGGCTTTGCCCCAAGCCTTTGCGATCATGCCGCGAACGGCGTCACCGGAGACAACCATAGATTTCCGGCGAAGGCAAGAACATTTGGGGAACAGCTGAGCGCCACGGCTGCAATGGTCCGGAACGCGGCCGCTTCCAGAAGCAATGTACGCTAGTTGCGCTTCTCCTCGACGGCATCCCAGAACAGGCTGGCGATGTCGGCGCCGCCGAAGCGCTGCACTTCGCGTATGCCGGTCGGTGAGGTCACGTTGATCTCGGTCATGTAGTCGCCGATGACGTCGATGCCGACGAGGATGAAGCCGCGCTCCTTCAGCGAGGGACCGATGCGGGCGCAGATCTCGCGTTCGCGTTCCGTCAATTCGGTCTTTTCGGCGCGGCCGCCGACATGCATGTTGGAGCGCGAATCGTGCTCGGCCGGCACGCGGTTGATGGCGCCGACAGGCTCGCCGTCAATCAGGATGATGCGCTTGTCGCCAGCCCGCACCTCCTTGAGGTAGCGCTGCACGATGTAGGGTTCGCGGAACAACTGGCCGAACATTTCGAGCAGCGAGGCGAGGTTGCGGTCGGCCTCGTGCAGGTGGAAGATGCCGGCGCCGCCATTGCCGTAGAGCGGTTTGACGATGATATCGCCGAACTCCTTGCGGAAGGCTGCGACCTCGAGCGGGTCCTTGGTGATCAGCGTGTCCGGCATCAGGTCGGGAAATTCAGTGACGAAGATCTTTTCCGGGCTGTTGCGCACCCAGGCCGGATCGTTGACCACCAGGGTCTTCGGATGGATGCGCTCGAGAATATGCGTGGTGGTGATGTAGTTCATGTCGAAGGGCGGATCCTGCCGCAAAAGGATGACGTCCATCTCCGAAAGATCGGTGCGGACTTCTTCGCCCAGCGAATAATGATTGCCCTTATCGTCGCGAACCTGCATCGCCTCGATACGGGCAAACACCTTGCCATCGCGCAGCGACAGCCGGTCGGGCGTGTAGTGAAACAAGTGGTGGCCGCGCCGCTGCGCCTCCAGCGACAGCGCAAACGACGTGTCGCCGGCTACCGACACGGTGGAGATGTGGTCCATCTGGACGGCGACTTTCAGGGGCATGGCAGCTCTCCGGCGCACTTGGAGCGATCCACTTGGACGCACAAAGTACGCTCCAATATTTTTTGAATCCATGCATCGTGCTTTCCGAAAATCGATTCCGATTTTCGGGCCGATGCATCGACAGCGATATAAGGAAATCGGCGGCTTCTGCCAATCGGCCAAGGTCACGATGAGGCTACGCTTCGCTTGGCGCAGACCTCGACGCGATAGTTTCTCAGCGGTCGAACACCAGCTTGGAATAGCCGAGGAAGGACAGCGCCATGGCGACCAGCGAGGCGACCGCAAGGGCTATGAGCGGCGGCACCATCGGCAGCGCGAACAGCATGGCGCAATAGACGAGATAATTGACGAGGCTGGTGGCAATGCCGACGCCGCCATAGCGTGCGCCCTCTTGCGCGACGCCGCGGCTGGAAGGCGAGAAGGTCAGATGGCGGTTGATCAGCCAGGTGACGGACAGGGCAAAACCGATCGAGATGATGCGAGCCGCGAAGGGGCCAAGCGGCGCTATCGCCAACACCAGCCAAAGCGCCGCCGCGTCGGCGACGAAGCCGATGCCGCCGGCGACAATGAAGCGGGCGAGGCGTCCCATTTAGGGTTCTAAGCCGCCCGCGGGGTCTTGCGCGGTCCGGTCTTCAAAGTCGCGAGCGCACTTGCGCGTTCGCGTTCGACGCGGCCGGAAGGCATCGACAGATAGAAGATGCGCTTCTGCTCGGCCCGGCCGCGCGACACCGAATCGAGGATTACCCCGGTCACTGCCGCCAGCATCGACAGCAGCAGCAGCCCGACCGACAGCACCCACGTCGGCAGGCGCGGCACAAGCCCGGTTTCGGCGAACTCGATCAGCACCGGCGCCATCAGAAACAGGCTTGATGCCAGGAAGAACACCGAAAAAGCGCCGAAGAAACGCAGCGGCTGCGTCTCCTTCATCAGCATGGCGAACATCCACAGGATCTTCGCGCCGTCGCGAAAGGTCGACAGCTTCGACGAGGAGCCTTCCGGCCGGCGGCCATAGTCGAGTCCGATCTCGCTGACCGGCAATTTGAGCTGCGAGGCGTGCACCGACATTTCGGTCTCGATCTCGAAACCGCCGGAAACGGCGGGAAAACTCTTGACGAAGCGCCTGGTGAAGGCGCGGTAACCCGAGAAGATATCGGTAAAGTCCGAGCCGAACAAACGTTTGTAGAGACTGTTGAAGATGCGGTTGCCGAAGGCGTGGCCTGTCCTGCCGGCGTCGTTGGCGACGCCGCGCCTGGTGCCCACCACCATGTCGGAGCGCTCGGTCAGCAGCGTGTTGATCAGTTGCGGCGCGTCCTCCGGCGCATAGGTGCCGTCGCCGTCGGCCATCAGGTAGATGTCGGCCTCGATGTCGGCGAACATGCGGCGCACGACATTGCCTTTGCCTTGGCGCGGCTCGCGCACCACAATGGCGCCGGCGGCGCGGGCTCGGAGCGCGGTCAGATCGCGCGAATTGTTGTCGTAGACATAGATCGCGGCGGCAGGCAGCGTTTCGCGAAAGCGCCGCACCACTTCGCCGATCGTCAGCTCCTCATTGTAGCAAGGCAGGAGCACGGCGATGCTCGGCTCATGGCGCACTTCTTGTGGCATTTTCGTCTCCGGATGCCCTGCGAGGCCCCTGACCGCTCAAGCGCCGGCCTCGCTCGGGCGGCTTTACTATTTATTGAAGCTGTTAAGGCTAGGTTTAAACCGCACCGTATTCCTTCCAAAGGTCCTGATATGAGCACAGCCGACGATGGCGCCTCCATTTGGAGGTCCGATATCGCGCTGGCGCTGCTTGCCACGTTGCTGGCACTTGCCGTCAATGCCCTTGCCGGCTTCCCGGAATTGACCAATGCCGGCGGCGACAACGACAATCTGCTGCGCCTTGTCGAAGTTCGCGACATGCTGGCCAGCCAGGGCTGGTTCGATCTGCACCAGTACAGGATGGGCCTGGAAGGCGGTTTCGTCATGCATTGGTCGCGGCTGGTCGATGCGCCGATCGCCGCCATCATCATCGCCGTATCGGCCCTGACCGGCAGCGCGGCCTTTGCCGAGAATGTTGCGCAAGTGCTGTGGCCGGCGCTGCTCTTTTGCCTGACCGTGTTTTTCACCGCTCGCGCCGTACGCAGCTTTGCCGGTGACAGCGCCGTGCTGCCCGCTGTCGTGATCGGCGCTGCCGCACTGTATTTCCTCGGCATTTTTTCGCCTGGCGCGCTCGATCACCACAATGTCCAGCTGATGCTGAGCATGGCCAGCCTGAGCCTGTTGCTTGAAGCGCCAACGCGCAGGCCGGCGGCATTGCTCTCCGGCCTGTGCGCCGGATTGATGCTGGCCGTCGGCATGGAGACCGCGCCTTATGTGGCCACCATCGGCGCCTCCGTTGCCATGCTGTTTGCCCTCGGCGCCAATGGCGAGAGGCTGATCGCCAGGGATTTCGGCCTCGGCTTTGCCGGCGTGTCCGCTCTCGTCTTTGTCGCCACCATTGCGCCGTCTGCCTGGGGTCAGGCGCAATGCGACGCCTTCTCGACCGTGCAGTTCGTCGTCGCGGCGATTGCCGGAACCGGCCTTGCGGCGATAGCGTCGGTCGAGCCCGCCGGCCGCACGCGCCAATGGCGCATCGCCTCACTTGGCCTGCTTGCCCTGCTATTGGGCGCTGTCGTCGTCTTGTTGTTCCCACAATGCCTGGCAGCGCCCTATGCCAACCTCGATCCGCGCCTCAAGGAGCTATGGCTTGATCACATCGACGAGGCGCAATCGCTGTTCAAGCTGCTCGCTGAAGATCCGGCCGGGGTGGTGGCGCGCTATGCCACGCCGCTCATCGCGCTCGTGCTGATGGCGCTTCGCCTTGGCCGTGGCGGCTGGCGGCGGCAGGACAGCCTTGTCGGCGCGTTGCTTGCCGTGGCCTTCATCGTCAGCGCCTGGCAGGTGCGCGGTTCGACATTCTCGATCGCCTTCGCTGTCGTCCCGCTTGCCGCCTGGATTGCCAAATGGCGTCAACGGGCCGAGGTCAGCCCGTCGCGCGGTGTGGCGCTGCGCATGGCTGCCGTCTGGCTGGTTTCGGTGAATGCGGTCTGGACTGGGGCTGCCGCGGCAACCTCGGTCGCCTTCGACGACAGCAACACCACGGCGGATAATGGCGACGGCGCCGATGTCGCTTGCCAGCGCATGGCCTCCTTTGCGGCGCTTGGCCGCCTGCCAGGCACCACCGTACTGGCAATTTCCAATCTCGGATCGCCGATCCTGGCCTATTCCGGACATCACGTCTTCGCCGGGCCCTACCATCGCAACGTCGCCGGCAACCTGCTGGCGCTCGATGCCTTCCTTGGGTCCGATGCCGATGCCAGGACGGTCGTGGCGGATCATCACGTCGGCCTCGTCGCGCTGTGCCCCGGCAGCGCCGAAGGCAAGCTCCTCGCAGCCAAGGCGCCGGCAGGCTTTCTTGCCGGGCTGATGCGCGGCAGCGTGCTGGAATGGCTTGAGCCGGTTGCCGGGACCAGCGGCGCCGCCGTCGAATTGTACCGCGTCCGGCTGGGCAGCTGATCGATCGGCGGCCCGTGCGGCCTTTTGTCGGACATAAGTCCTGACAATCCACTCTTTCGCCCTTGCCCGCCCGACATGGCTGGATAGGATGCGCGCCGGCCGACCGAGATCATTGGACCGGGAGAGAATTTCATGATGCCATCGGCACGCTTTGCCGACCTCGAAGGCGCTTCGGTGCTGATCACCGGCGGCGGCTCCGGCATTGGCGCTGCCTTGACAGAAGGCTTTGTCCGCCAGGGGGCAAACGTCGCCTTCATCGATATTGCCGACCGTCCGAGCCTGGCGCTGGCCGATCGGTTAGAGAAGGAGCTGGGCCGGCGGCCGCTCTATCTCAAGACCGACATACGCGACATCGAGGCGTTGCGGCTGTCGGCGGGCAAAGCTGCAGAGGCGCATGGCGACGTGACCGTGCTGGTCAACAATGCCGCGCAGGATGACCGTCATGCCGTGGAAGACGTCACGGTGGAGTTCTGGGACAACAATCATGCCATCAACCTGCGCCCGCATTTCTTCAGCGCACAGGCGGTGGCGCCGGGCATGAAGCGGGCCGGCGGCGGATCGATCATCAACTTCACCTCAACCTCGTTTCTCATCAACCATCCCGATATGCCGGCCTATACCGCCGCCAAGGCCGGCATCGTCGGCCTCACCAAGGGTCTTGCCGGCAAGCTCGGCATCGACGGCATCCGCGTCAACGCGATCGCGCCCGGCTGGGTGATCACCGAGCGGCAGAGAAAGCTCTGGGTCACCGAAGAAGCGCTCGCCGCTCATGTCGCCAAACAGTGCATCAAAGAGGTGATGCAGCCGGAAGACATTGTCGGCACTGTGCTGTTCCTGGCGTCGGATGCCTCACGCATGCTGACCGCGCAGATGCTGATCGTCGATGGGGGGTTCCTGTGATCTCATCGAGCAAGGCAGCTTCCGTCGCGGCCGTCGACTGGGGCACCACCCGTATGAGGGTCTGGCTGCTCGACGGCGCCGGCAAGGTTCTCGCCGAGCGGCGCGGCGATGACGGGCTGATCACCGCCCAGGCTAAAGGATTTTCGTCCATTCTCGAAGGGCATCTGGCTGCCCTGGGCGCAGCCGAGGCGCTGCCGGTCATCATTTGCGGCATGGCCGGTTCGCGCCAGGGCTGGCTGGAGGCGCCCTATGTCAGCGTGCCGGCGCCGATCGGCGCTATTCTCGCCGGCGCTGCCCGCATCCCCGGCCAGCGCCGCGACATCCGCATCGTGCCCGGCCTTGCCCAGCGTCTGGCCGACGCCCCGGACGTCATGCGCGGCGAGGAAACGCAGCTCGCCGGCGCCGGTTTGCCGGCAAAAGGGCGCCACCTCGTCTGCATGCCCGGCACGCATTCGAAATGGTTGCTGGTCGAGGACGGTGCCGTTGCCGGTTTCGGCACCTGGCCGACCGGCGAGCTGTTTTCGGTGCTGGCCGCGCACTCGATCCTGCGCCATTCGCTGGGCGAGCCGCCGAAGCCGGTTGCCGCCGAAAATCCATTTTTCCGGGAGTGGTGCCTGAAGGCGTTGGCCGAAGGCGGTGACATCGGTTCAAGACTGTTCTCGATCCGCGCCGCCAGCCTGCTGCAGGATCTGAAGCCCGAGGATGCCGCCGCGTGCCTGTCCGGCCTGCTGATCGGCGGCGAGATCGCTTCGGCAAATCGCCGTTATGGGGCGAGTGCCGTGCCCGTCGTGCTGATCGCGTCGGGCGCACTTGGCACGCTCTATGCCGACGCGCTCGGCCTTGCCGGGCTCGCGGTCAGGGTGGTCGACGCTGACGAGGCGGTGCGTGCCGGTCTTGCCGAAGCCGCGCGCGAAAATGGCATGATCGCCGGAAATGGAGTTGCCGCATGACAGAGACCGCACCTTTTCCAAAGCTCGAGCGGGGTCTGGTCGCCATCCTGCGTGGCCTCAAGCCAAGCGAGGCGGTGGCGATCGGCCAGGCGATCTTCGGCGCCGGTATCGAAGCGATCGAGGTGCCGCTCAACTCGCCCGATCCTTACGCCTCCATCGCCAGCATTGTCGGAGCGCTTCCTCCAACAGCCTTGGTCGGTGCCGGCACGGTGCTCAGCGCCGCCGATGTCGACGGCCTGCACAAGGCCGGCGGGCGGCTGCTGGTCAGCCCCAATATCGATGCCGAGGTCATGGGCCGTGCCATGCACTACGGCATGGTGACGATGCCCGGCGTGTTCACGCCGACCGAGGCATTTCAAGCAATCCGGCTCGGCGCCTCGGCACTGAAATTCTTCCCGGCGAGCGTGCTTGGCGCGGCAGGCATTTCGGCGATGCGCGCGGTGCTGCCGGCCAGTGTGCTGGTCGGCGCGGTCGGCGGCGTTTCGGATAAGGATTTTGCCGGCTACAAGGCAGCCGGCGTCAGCATCTTCGGTCTTGGCTCCAGCCTGTTCAAGCCGGGCATGAGCGTCGACGAAGTGGCAGCGCGAGCGAAAGCCGCAGTTCAGGCCTGGGACGCGGCGTTTGGAGTGGCATGATGAGCGAGACCATTGTTTCGGTTTTTTCCGACCATGTCTGCCAACTCGGGGAGGGACCAAGCTATGACCCTGCCACCGACACGCTCTACTGGTTCGACATCGTCAATGGCCAGCTCCTGGAAAAGCTCCTGTCCGGCGGTGCAGTCAAGGTCCACGAGCTCGGCCAGATGGCCAGCGCCGTCGCCATCGTCGACGACCGGCGCCAGTTGATCGCCACCGAGACCGGCCTGCATGTCCGCGACGTCGCGACCGGCAAGCTGACGTTGCATACGCCGATCGAGGCCGACAATGCGGTCACCCGCTCGAACGATTCACGCGTTCACCCTTGCGGCGCGCTGTGGGTCGGCACAATGGGCAAGGGCGAGGAGAAGGGTGCCGGTTCGATCTACTGGTTCTTCAAGGGCGAGCTGCGCCGGCTTTATGCCGACATTACTGTGCCCAACTCGATCTGCTTTTCCGAGGATGGGACCATTGCCTATTACACCGACACCAGCACCGGCCTGTTGATGCGCGTCGGCTGCGATCCGGCGACCGGACTGCCGGTTGGCGAACCGAAGGTCTTCGTCGACCACCGTTCGGCCAAGGGCTATATCGATGGTTCGGTGCTCGACCGTGACGGCATATTGTGGAACGCCTGCTGGGGCGGCAGCGTCGTCGAAGCCTATGGACCCGACGGCAAGCTCGTCCGTTCGGTGGCGATGCCGGCGACGCAGCCTTCCTGTCCGGCTTTCGTCGGCAGGAATGCCGACCGGCTGGCGGTCACCTCCGCCTGGTCGGGCAAGAGCGAGAAGCAGCGCCTGCTCGACCCGCAAGCCGGCATGACATTTATGCTCGACATTCCAGTCAATGGTCGCTTCGAGCCGCGTGTGCTGATTGGCTGACCATGATCCCGAAAAGTGGGAACCGGTTTTCGGAAAGATCATGGTCAAACAGGAAGATGGCGCCGTTGCTGTCGTGCAGGCGTCCGGCTGACGTCGGTTCCGCGAAAGCCGAATGCATTCGCCGTGCGATGCTAGAACGGTTCATCGTTTCGCGGGAACGCTGAACCGCTCTATCTCTTTGTTTTGACGCAATTCCGGACGGAAACCGTTTCACACTTTTCCTGGAATTGCTCTAGCAATCGTGCTGCCGGGAAATCGTTTCGATCATGTCAAGCCGCAAGCCGAAGCTGATCCTTGTCTACGAGCCGGAAAAGGCCTGCTTCGATCGGCTGGTCGCCGGCAACCACGTGCCGGAGCGTGCCGCCGAAATCGCCTCCTATCTGGCGCAATCGACCGACTTCGCTGCTGAATTCGACGCACTTGCCGCCGCTTGCCAGAAGCGCGGCCTGTCGTTTGCGCCGGTGGCGCTCGACGATGCCGCAAGCGTTCTCGCCGGCGAGGATCCGAAGACCACGCTAGTCTGGACGCTGACCGACGGCATCGCCTATTTCCGCGGCGGCGCGGCACCGGCTCTGGCACGGCTGAACGGCCTGAAGGCGATCGGCGCCGACGATGCGCTGTTCGCGCTCTGTCAGGACAAGTTCCGGTCCGGCGCCGTGCTCGGCGCGTTCGGCTTGCCGGTGCCGCAGGCGGGCCTTGCCCGTGACGGCGCCTGGCTGGTCGCGCCGCCGGCTTCGCCCGCCGGCTGGTTCGTCAAGCCGAACCGGCTCGGCGCCAAGATCGGCATCTGGCCGGATTCGCGCTGCCACGATCTCGGCCATGCGCTGGAGCTTAGCCGGCGCGTCTTCGCCGCCTATCGCGACGATGTCATCGTCCAGCCCTATGTCGCCGGACGCAATGTGCGCGCCAGTTTTCTCGGATTGAAGCCGGATACCGGCGTCGAGGCGCTGGGCATCACCTTTGTCGATTCAGGCGGCGATTTCCAGACCATGCAGGACAGCCTGGCGCTTTACGGCGATACCGGCGCAGCGGCGAAAGCTGCGGGAAAATATACCGAGCCGGTGCTGCTGCCGGTCGCCGGCAGCCAGCCTGAAGCCGATGCAAGAATCCGTCGCATCGCCGAACGCCTGATGGTCGGGCTTGGCCTGCGGGATGTGTTTTCCATCGATTTCCGGGTCGAAGCCGACGACAGCGTCCACCTCATCGAGTTCGAGGTCTGCCCCGGCCTGCCCTGCTTCGATTTCCGCGATTACTGTCGCCAGCAATGGGGCTTGAGCCTCGCCGATGCGATGGCGGAGGCAGCGGCGAACCGGCTTCTCGCCTAAATCCCCTCGACCAGCACGATTTCGCCCTCGGCCACATTCTGGCGGATCGCGACGGCGCGCTGGTATTCGGGCGAGTGGTAGCAGTCATGCGCCGCCGCAAGCGACGGAAACTCGATGATCACGTTGCGGTCGCGGCCCGGCCCCTCGGCCTTCTCATGCGCGCCGCCGCGCGCCAGGAACTTGGCGCCGAAGCGGTCGAAGGCCGGTTTGGCAGCTGCGACATAGTCCTTGTAGCCTTCCGCATCGCGCACGTCGACGCGAGCGATCCAGTATCCCTTGGGCATGGCTTTTCTCCGGGTTAATTCCTGGCGTCAGGCCGAGCGCATTTCATCGAGGATCGCTTCCGCCGCCGCCCGCCTGTCGGCCGCGCCGACGATCGGCCGGCCGATGACGAGATGGCTGGAGCCATTGCGGATCGCCTGCGCCGGCGTCACCACCCGTTTCTGGTCGCCATGGTCGCTGCCCTTCGGCCGGATTCCCGGCGTCACCACGGCCAGGTCGGGGCCGACGATGCGGCGCACCGCCTCGGCTTCCTCGGCCGAGCAGACGATGCCGCCCATGCCGGCATGCAGCGCCTGCTCGGAGCGCCTCAGCACCAGTGTATGCGGATCATACTCATAGCCGGCGTCGATCACGTCCTGCTCGTCCATCGAGGTCAGCACGGTAACCCCGAGCAGGCAAAGGTCGCTGCCCCTCGCGGCCTCGACCGCCGCCTTCATCGTCTTCGGATAGGCGTGGATGGTCAGCATGCTCATGCCCATCCTGGCGATGTTTTCGACGCCCTTGGCCACCGTGTTGTCGATGTCGAGCAGCTTCATGTCGAGAAAGATCCTGGTGCCGCCGCTGGCCAGCTCGCGGGCGAAGTCGAGCCCGCCGGCAAAGGCGAGCTGGTAACCGATCTTGTAGAAGGAGACGATCCCGTCGAGCTCGCGCACCGCTTTCTCGGCTTCCTTCAGCGTCGGCAGGTCGAGGCCGACGATCAGCCTTTCCTGCATCGTGTCGGCATGCGCGGCGTCCGGGATCATGCCTCGATCCGCGTCGACAGCATGCGCGAGGTTTCGATCAGCGTTCGGCATAGGTGCTCCATCGATTGGCGTAGTCTCTCGTCCCGGAAGTTGCCCTCGTCGTCGAAGGCGTAGCCGCCCTCCGGCACCGAACACTCCGGTGTCACCACCTCCATCCGGCAGCGCACCAGCACGGCGCGCAGATGGTTGATGCAGCGTATCCCGCCGAAGGGTCCGTTGGAAGACGAGCAGAGGGCGGCGACCTTGCCGGCAAGCGGCCTGAACGTCCGGCCGCCATCCTTGCGCAGCTGGCTCACCCAGTCGATGCTGTTCTTGAGCAGCGGCGGAATGGAGCCGTTATATTCGGGCGTCGCGATCAGCAGCCCGTCATGGGCGGCGATCATCCGGCCGAGCTTGAAAGCATTGTCGGGAATGCCTTCTTCCTTTTCCAAATCCTGATCGAGGATCGGCAACGGATAGTCGGCGAGCGAGATGCGGGTCACCTCGGCGCCCTGCATGGCAAGTTCCTTCTGTGCCACGTCGGCGGTCCTGCCGCTATAGGCGCCGCTGCGCACCGAACCGGCGACGACGAGAATTTTCGGGATCACAGCCATGGGTCTGCCTTGTCACCCAATGGGTATAAGACAAGTGCTATTCAAACCCAACGCTTCAATTCATGCGGCCCCGCGTCGGTAGATCCAAAGCTGCGTCGGCGGAATGTTGCGGATGACGAAATGGAAATGCTCGACCGTATAGTCGCCGCGGCCCGGCGGGATCGGCGACAGCGGCCCGTAAGTCAGCTGCACGATCGGCCGGCCCGCCGGGATACGGTCGAGCAGGCTCTCGACATAGGCGATGCGCTGGGCGACAGGGAAATTGAGCAGCGGCACGCCCGATATCACAGAATCGAAGATCAGGTCGCGCTTGTCGCCAAGTGTCGCGTCGAGATTGAAGGCGTCGCCCTCGATGACGTTGACGCCTGGATAAAGCTGGCGCAGATGGCGCACGAAATCAGTGGAATATTCGACCGCGTAGAGATTCTCAGGCTTTATGCCCTGGGCGAGGATGGCGCGTGTGATGACGCCTGTACCGGGCCCGACCTCGAGCACCGGCAGGCCGGATGTCGGATCGACGATCGAGGCCATCTTGCCTGCGGTGATGGAACTGGTCGGGACGATCGAACCGACCGCCTTCGGCTTGTCGATCCAGCCCTTGAAGAACTTCAGCTCGTCGTCGAACTTTTCCGCCAGCGTCTTTCGCAGTCCGGGACTACGCGTCATCGAAAGTCCTCCTCAACGCTCCCTCGCATGCTACTTAGCAGTTACGAGGTGCAAGACAAGGCGAATCCCCGGATAAGGTGTTGATGACGCTCGGGAAGCGTTTTCCAGGGATCAGCTTCAGTGCTCGCCGAACGTTTCGAAAAAGTCTTTCATGCGGGCGAAAAATCCGCTCGACTGAGGCGAATTGTCCTTTGAGGAAAGCTGCTCGAATTCCTCCAGCAATTCGCGCTGACGGCGCGAAAGGTTCTGCGGCGTCTCAACCACGGTCTGGATGTAGAGGTCGCCGATATTGGGCTGGCGCAGCACAGGCATGCCCTTGCCCTTGAGGCGGAACTGGCGACCGTTCTGGGTGCCTTCCGGCACCTTCACCTTCGTCTGGGTACCGTCCAGTGTCGTCACCTCGAACGAGCCGCCAAGCGCTGCCGTCGTCATCGAGATCGGCACCTTGCAATAAAGATCGGCCCCGTCGCGCTGGAAGAATTCGTGCGGCTTGACCGCGAGGAAGATGTAGAGATCGCCCGACGGGCCGCCGCGCAGGCCGGCCTCGCCCTCATTGGCCAGCCGGATGCGGGTGCCATCCTCGATGCCGGCAGGGATGTTTACCGACAGCGAGCGCTCCTCGGTGACACGGCCCTGGCCGGCGCATTTCGGGCACGGATCCTTGATGGTCTGGCCGCGCCCCTGGCATTGCGGGCAGGTGCGCTCGATCGAGAAGAAGCCTTGGGTGGCGCGCACCTTGCCGTGGCCGTTGCACATCGAGCAGGTGACGGGCTGGGTGCCAGGCTTGGCGCCGCTGCCCGAGCATTCCGAGCAGGAAATCGAGGCTGGCACCCGAATCTGCGCGGTCTTGCCGGAAAATGCCTCTTCCAGCGTAATTTCCATATTGTAGCGCAGGTCGGCGCCGCGCTCGCGGCCGCCGGACGAGCGGCGCTGACGCCCGCCCATCATGTCGCCGAAAATGTCCTCGAAAATGTCGGCGAAGCCGCCGGCGCCAAAGCCTTGCGCCCCGCCATTCATACCGCCGTGCTCGAAGGCGGCGTGGCCGAAGCGATCATAGGCGGCGCGCTTCTGCGGGTCCTTCAGTGTTTCGTAGGCTTCGTTGATTTCCTTGAACTTGTGCTCGCAGGCATGGTCGCCTGGGTTGCGGTCGGGATGGAACTGCATGGCGAGCTTGCGAAAAGCGCTCTTGAGCTCCTTCTCGTCGGCGCCCTTTTGCACGCCTAGCGTTTCGTAAAAATCAGCTTTCATGTTTTCCCGCAGTCCGGATAGTCAACGTCTTGAAGCATCGTTGCGTCGTTTGCCGGCACGCTGTTCCGATTTAGGTGTGATGGAGCCGCGATGCCAGTGTCTACGAGGCTTTGTCCGCATTTTTTCGGGCAGCTCAGCGTTTTTCCGGCAAAGGGTTGCAAAAAAGCCCGGCTGTGCGCCGGGCTTTTTCCCTTACCTGTACCGTCAGGCGGTTCAGGCCGACTTCTTCTTCTCGTCGTCTTCGTCGATTTCCTCGAAGTCGGCATCGACGACGTCACTGTCCTTGGCGGCATCAGCCTTGGCGTCGGCCTCGGCGGCTTCCTTCTGCGAAGCCTCGTACATGGCCTGGCCGAGCTTCATCGAGACTTCGGCGAGCGTCTGCGTCTTGGCCTCGATCTCGGTCACATCGTCGCCTTCGGCAGCGGTCTTCAGCGCCGCGATCGCATCGGCAATCGCCGTGCGGTCGGCCTCGGAAACCTTCTCGCCGTATTCCTTCAGAGATTTCTCCGAGGAATGCACCAGCGCCTCGGCCTGGTTGCGGGCCTCGACCAGCGCGCGCCGCTTCTTGTCGGCTTCGGCATTGGCCTCGGCGTCCTTGACCATCTTCTCGATGTCGGCGTCCGAAAGGCCGCCGGACGCCTGGATGCGGATCTGGTGCTCCTTGCCGGTGCCCTTGTCCTTGGCCGAGACGTTGACGATGCCGTTGGCGTCGATGTCGAAGGTGACCTCGATCTGCGGCACGCCGCGCGGCGCAGGCGGGATGCCGACCAGATCGAACTGGCCGAGCGCCTTGTTGTCGGCGGCCATTTCACGCTCGCCCTGGAAGACGCGGATGGTCACCGCCGACTGCGAATCCTCGGCCGTGGAGAACACCTGGCTCTTCTTTGTCGGAATCGTCGTGTTGCGTTCGATCAGCCGCGTGAACACGCCGCCCAGCGTCTCGATGCCGAGCGACAACGGCGTCACGTCGAGCAGCAGCACGTCCTTGACGTCGCCCTGCAGCACGCCGGCCTGGATAGCGGCGCCCAACGCGACGACCTCATCCGGGTTGACGCCCTTGTGCGGCTCCTTGCCGAAGAACTGCTTCACGATCTCCTGGATCTTGGGCATACGGGTCATGCCGCCGACCAGGACGACTTCGTCGATTTCGCCGGCCTTCAGGCCGGCATCCTTGAGCGCCGCCTTGCAAGGATCGATCGTGCGCTGGACGAGATCCTCGACCAGGCTCTCGAACTTCGCCCGCGTCAGCTTCAGCGTCAGGTGCTTGGGGCCGGTGGCATCGGCGGTGATGAAGGGCAGGTTGATCTCGGTCTGCGTGGTGGACGACAGCTCGATCTTGGCCTTTTCAGCCGCTTCCTTGAGGCGCTGAAGGGCGAGCTTGTCGTTCCGCAGGTCGATGCCCTGTTCCTTCTTGAACTCGGCCGCCAGATATTCGACCAGACGCATGTCGAAATCCTCGCCGCCGAGGAAGGTGTCGCCATTGGTCGACTTCACCTCGAACACGCCGTCGCCGATTTCGAGCACCGAAATATCGAACGTGCCGCCGCCAAGGTCATAGACGGCAATCGTCTTGCCTTCCTTCTTGTCCAGTCCATAGGCAAGCGCGGCCGCCGTTGGCTCGTTGATGATGCGCAGCACTTCGAGGCCGGCGATCTTGCCGGCATCCTTGGTCGCCTGGCGCTGGGCGTCATTGAAATAGGCCGGAACGGTGATGACCGCCTTCTCGACCTTCTCGCCGAGATAGGCCTCCGCCGTTTCCTTCATCTTCTGCAGGATCATCGCCGAGATCTGGCTAGGCGACTGCTTCTTGCCGCCGGCCTCGACCCAGGCGTCGCCATTGTCGCCCTTGACGATCTTGTAGGGGACAAGCTTCTTGTCCTTCTCCGTCACAGGATCGTCGTAGCGGCGGCCGATCAGGCGCTTGACCGCGAAAATGGTGTTCTCAGGATTGGTAACCGCCTGGCGCTTGGCCGGCTGGCCGACGAGGCGCTCGCCGTCGCTGTTGATGGCGACGATGGAAGGGGTCGTGCGCGCGCCTTCCGCATTCTCGATGACCTTGGATTCCTTGCCGTCCATGATGGCGACACAGGAATTGGTTGTTCCCAGATCGATACCGATTACTTTTGCCATTTCTCTAATCTCTCCGCTAAGCAGGCTCTCAGGACCCGTACAGGCGTTCCGACGAAAGCCCCTGTTCACAAGAAATTCCGCTCCGGCAACCGGCATTCGGCGCTGGACGGCTTGCCGCGTATATAAGAACAGGCTGCGTGGCGCGCAAGCATTCTGCGCAAGGCGTTCACCATTCATCGCGGTTGATCGGATTCGGGACCGGCACGCCCGTATTTTCCGGCGGTGATCCAGCCCGGCCCGGCCCGGCCCATGAACCTTTCCGCCTCACCTCGCGACTGACGCTCAGGTGCCGCGTGGTGCGGCCCCGGAAAGGAAAGCCCCATGACCATAGATCCAGAGGCTCCATGGTCTCCGGGAACAGCAGGAGCTCAGCGCGACAGTCGCCTTCGGGACCGGGTCGATGCGCTGGGCTTTCCGCTGGTTCCGTTGACCCTGCGCGGACGCAGGCGTATCGTGACGTTGAGGAAAGCAGACAATTCGATCAGGGATGAACGTGCCGGAACGCCGCGCCTTGCCCTGATTTGCGCGCCGAGACCGGATGTTTCTCCCATGACCTGTGGGGGGAGATCCATGTCTTGCGACCACGGCGCATTCGTGCGCTCTCGTGCCGGCCGTTTGCGCCGCGCCATCCAGGCTGCCAGCGGATTGTCGATCTTGGCGCTCGCCGCTGGGCTCTGGCTCGGTGGCTCGGCCCAGGCTCAGGAAACCCAGATCATCTATCCCGGCTCGATGGCAGTGACCGGATTCTCCGGCACCATCATTCCCAATTTCGAGGAAGGCCTGCCGCCGGGCGTCGATCCCGTCGACGAAACCTTCATCGACACGGCGCGCGCGACCTTGCGCATCTTCGACGTCTCAAGGCTGGGCGGGCCGGCGTCTGGCCAATTGGTCTTCACCCCGCCACCGTTCGAGGTCACGGCCGGGCAAATCGGCCAGGTGTTCGGCATCACCTACGACGACGGCGTGCGCGACGGCGTTCCATCGGCCATTCCAAACCTCTATGCCGGCGCCACGTCGCTGCACGGCATCCGCATCGTCACGCCAGACGGCGACGCCGACGGCCGGCCGGAGCGGCAGCGCCGCGGCACGGCTGACGCGGTCTTCATGGACGGCCAGTTCGGCACCGAAAACGGCGGCGGCCCCGGAACGATCTGGAAGATCGACGGCATCACCGGCGCCGTCTCGAAATTCGCCGATATCGACGCCAATAGCGGTCCCGGCATCGGCGACGTCACTTTCGACAATATCCACCGCCAGTTCTTCGCCAGCGATCTCGACACCGGCCTCATCCACCGCATCGACGCCAATGGCGCGCTGCTCGACACGTTCGACCACGGCATAGCCGGCCGCCCGGCGCACGGGCTTGCCGCCCTTGCCGACGACGGCTCGGTGATTGACATCCAGGGTGCTGCCTTCGACAGCGAGGACCCCGACAGCTGGGGCTACACGCAGGACGAGCGCCGCGTCTGGTCGGTCGCCTATCGTGGCGGCCGGCTCTATTATTCGGTCGGTGATAAGGCGGAGATCTGGTCGGTGGGCGTTGCCGGCGACGGCAGTTTCGCCGGCGACCCGCGCTGGGAACTGACGGTCAAGGCCGACAAGGATTACGCGGTCACCGACATCGCCTTCGACAACGAGGGCTTCATGTACCTGGCCCAGCGCGGCCCGGTGGAGAACCGCTACGACTACAGCCAGTTCGCCGATTCCGGCAAGGGTGAGGTCATCCGCTACTGGCGCGAAAATCCGGACGATCCGGCGACGGAATCGGCCTGGGTGGAAGTGCCGCAGGAATATGCGGTCGGCTTCCCGCAAGACAACCGACAGTCGGCCGGCGGCCTCGACCTGCAATATGGCTACGATGCCGAAGGCAATCTCGATACCGGCGTCTGCACCGACACGCTGGTCGATACCGGCGACAAGTTGCGCGACAACCCGGAGCTTGCCGAACAACTCGCAGCCGGCGGGCCGCTCGCCGTGCACGGCGTGCAAATCACGCCGACGGCACTGGTCAAGCCGGCCAACATGCCGCCTTTCGGCTCGTGGTTCGTCGACTTCGACAATTATTTCGAAGACCCGGAAGTTGAAGGCCATGTCGGCGACGTCGAGGTCTGGCGCCCCTGCGAAGGCCGTGCCGGCTATTACGAGCAGGTGCCGGGCGGCTATCTGCCACCGTTCTATCCGCCGGACTTTCCGCCCCCCGGCAATCTGCCTCCTTGCCTCGATGTCGAGGATGTCAGGTATTTCTGCACGCCCTCCGGCCTCGAGGCCGATCTCTATCTCCATGACCATGCCGGCTTTGGCGGCGATTCGATCAAGGCTCTGTCCAGGACGCCTGGCGTTGGGGTGACTTCACCTCTGTCGCATGCGCCCGGCGCGCCATACACGATCGGCATCACCGGCCATTACCCTGGCGATACGGTCGATGTCGGGCTCTGCTTCTACAGGCAGTCCGATAGCGACAAGGGTGGCTACTACCCTTGCTGCAAGATGACCTTGCCGCTCAGAACCCCAGCCGTCAGATGCGAACCGTGAGGAGGGGAAGATGAGCAATCTCGCATTTTTCCCGCCTGCGACAAGCAGCCAATCAACCGGCAAACAATCATTCGTCATGGAGACCATCATGAAACCCCTGTCACTCGCCAGGCGCGGCGTGCGCTGGCTGATGGCGGCCGGTATCGCGGTCGCCATGCTGAGTCCGCTGCAAGGGTTCGCTGAAGATCTTGCTCCGGCCAAGACCAAGCCTGTCGATGCGGGCATCTACACTGCCGTTCCAGATCCCAGGCTCGATTTCGACAATCCTCGCATCGTCAATCCGGAGCCGGGCCGGATCGTGCCCTTCTTCACCAAGAAAGGCACCCAGAGAGGCTGCGACTATGTCGTATATTCGCTGAGCTTTGGCTTGCGCGGCAATCCGCAGGGTTTTGCCAGCCCGGGCCTCGCGGCCATGCTGAAAAAGGTCAGGCTCGATTTCAGGGACCAGCTCCCGCACGGCCTGCGCATCGTCGGCGTACATGTGACCGGCGACGGCACCGATGCGTCCGGCGGACCGCTGCCCGGCGCTGCGATCAGCAGTTCGGCTGGCCCGGACGATACGGCGACGGTGTCCGATTTCCGGATTTCCGCCAGCGATCTCGACGGCATCGACGCTGCGAACGAGCGCGTCATCACGTTCCAGATCACCGCCAAGATCGACAATGCGGCGTTTCCGTCGCCGACGATCGTTCACAACCAGGGCGTGGTCAAGGTGAGCCGCGAACGCGGCGCCGGCATCGAAATCCCGTCGCAGGACCCGGGCAAACCGGACGACGGCAATTACCTCAGGGGTGCAAAGACCTCGATCAAGATCGACGTCACCAGGTGCAACCCGCCGCCTCCACCTCCCGGCAAGGAATGCTTCAAGGTGGAGCGCGGCACGGTCGATTGCGTGCCCGGCGGCGGCGCCTTCATCTACCACATGCCGGTCGGCCCAGAGATGGCTGGCAAATGGGTGCAGCTTTCGACGACGACACCCGGCATCACCATCATTCCCGACACGCAATTGGTGCCGGCCGGCGGCGGTGTGCTCAATTGGAAGATCGTCGGCGCTTCACCCGGCGACGTCATCCACATCATCGTCACCGGTATCGAAACCTATGCCGGCCCGAGGGAGGGCTGGGGCCTGTGCTGTACGCAGACCATCGATATCGTCATCCCGCGTGATCAGCGCTGCCCACCGAAGGACAAGGAACCGGATCTGAAAGTCGAAAAGCGCGCCGACGTGCAACGTTGCACGATGGGCGGCGGCTGCGACTTCACCATCAGGGTCACCAATGTCGGCGATGCACCCTACCACGGCAAGATCGTGCTCGACGAAGTCACCCTGCCGGCCGGCTCCACCCTCGATTCAGGGCCGAACCCGCCTTGGGTCTGCGCGCCTGGAACCACCCCGATGATTTGCACTCATCCGGTGACCACGCTCAATCCGGGTGCCTCTGTCGACCTCAAGCTCGGCTTCAAGCCGGCCGCAGGCTGGCGAGGCAGCGTCTTGCGCAACTGCGCCACTTACAATTACGGCGCCAGCGGCAAGCCGCTTTTCGGCAGCCAGCAAGACGATCGCGGCTGTGCTTCGATCCCGGTCTGCCGGCGTGGCGATCGTGACCGCGACTGCCGGCCGCCGGTGGAGAAGAAGGTCGACCTGATCCTGAAGAAGCGCGCCCGCACCGAATTCTGTTCGGCCGATGGCGTCTGCACCTTCGTGGTCGACATAATCAACAATGGCAGCGTCCCCTATAATGGGCCGCTGACGGTCGTCGATACCTATCCGGGCGGCGCGCCGGCATCCTCGACCTTCGGCCCGACGCCGCCATGGACATGCGGACCGAACGGCCCCGGCAAGTTCCGCTGCGACAATGCCGGCATCGTGCTGTTGCCTGGCGCCTCGACGCCGATCTTCGTCAGGGCGGTGATGCCGGCCAACTACCGGCCCGACAGTGTCGAGAACTGCGCCGAGGTGAAGGCTATTCCCGGTGAGAACGACATCACCAACAACAGGGCCTGCGCCAAGGAACGCATCCGTCATCCGAATGGCGGCCAGCCGGCCCTGCGCATCACCAAGGTGTGCAATGGTTCGCTGGCCGGTACTGCGGTCGTTTCCTGCCGCATTACCGTCATCAGCCTCGGCACCACTGCCCCGACCGGTCCGGTACGGGTCAACGATGCCGCGACGCTGATAGCCGGCGGAGCGCCGGTCCAGATCCAGACCGTCACCCCAGACGGCGCGGAATGGACTTGCGGACCGGTTCCGGCCAATGTGCTGTCGTGCCAGATTCCCGGCGCCGTCATGACGCCTGGAACCAGCCGCCATTTCGACGTGACGGTTGCCGCGAACCGCGAATTCGAGAACTGCGCACGCGGCTCCTACGGCCCGGCTCCGGGAGACGACATCGTCTATCCGATCGGCCAGGCCTGCGCCAAGGGCGGCGGCGCCTCGACCATCCGCGTCGAGAAGACCGGTGATGCCGAGTGCAAGCCCGGCCAGCCCTGCTCGTTCGAGATCACCATCACGAACGATGGCGCGAGCGCCTTCTCCGGTCCGGTTCGCGTCGGCGATGCGATCGGCGTCGAAGGCCTCGGCCGGCTGGAAGGCGTTGCGATCACCTCGATCGATCCGCCATTCGGCTGCTCGCCGGAGCCGGCAATCTTGCCTGCCTCCTGCATTGCCAATTTGACGATCGGCTCGGGGGAAAGCCACGTTCACAACGTGACCGTGGTGCTTCCCGACGACGGTCGCCTGGCAAATCTGCAGGGCACTGTCAACGGCCAGAACTGCGTCGGCGTGCTCTCTCCCGACACGCCGGTGCAAGGCGGTGGCGACGTGTTGTCCCGCGGTGCGGCCAACGTGCAGGGCGATCGCGGCAAGGCCTATGCCTGTCATCCCTTCACCATCAGGAATGAGAAGAAGAAGGAATGCTCGGCAGGCTTCGTCATGAATGACGCCGGCAACTGCGTCTGCCCGCCCGGCACGACCTTCCGCAACGGCCAATGCTCGTCCGGCGGCGGCACGGTCATCGTGCCGAAGCCAAAACCTTGCGTTCTGCTCAAAGGCCAGATCCGTACCGAAGACGGACGCTGCGTCTGCCCGCACGGAACCGAACTGGAGAACGGCGCTTGCGTGGGGAAAGAGCCGAAGCCCGAGCAGTGCACCATCCGTGGCCAGATCCACGACGCTGCCGGCGATTGCGTCTGCCCGCGGGGCACCGAAGTCAGAGGCAATGCCTGCCGGCCAATCCAGCCAAGTCCCGAGCAGTGCACCATTCGTGGCCAGATCCACGACGCTGCCGGCGATTGCGTCTGCCCGCGGGGCACCGAAGTCAGAGGCAATGCCTGCCGGCCAATCCAGCCAACGCCCGAGCAGTGCACCATTCGTGGTCAGATCCACAATGCCGCTGGCGATTGCGTCTGCCCGAGGGGCATGGAAGTCAGGGGTAGTGCCTGCCGGCCAATCCAGCCGAAGCCGGAGCAGTGCACCATCCGCGGCCAGATCCACGACGCCAACGGCGATTGCGTCTGCCCGAGGGGCACGGAAGTGCAAGGCAATGCCTGCAGGCGCAAGAAGCCTGTTGTGGTGGAGTGCCCGATACCTGGTCAGATCCACAACAAGCGTGGCGTTTGCGTCTGCCCGCGTGGGACAGAGCTGCGCGACGGCGCCTGCCGCAAACCACGGTTGGAATGCGCACCGGGCGCGCGGCCGATCAATGGCCAGTGCCAGCCGATCCGCAAACCGAACCTGCTGCTGAATCCAAAGGTTCTTCAGCAGGTCGTGCCAAGGCGTAAGCCGCAGCTCGAGCAATAGGATCGCGCACCGAACTTCAAACGGTGATGGTTCGCGTCACCCAAAACCCGCCGGAGCGATCCGGCGGGTTCTTTCTTTGGCGGCGCCGTATTTCGGCGGCTTGCATGAACCTTACGGCAGTCAGCAGCGACAAACTCCTGAAGGACCCCATCAACCCATCAGGAGAGAGAAATGCCTTCAGCCAAACGTCTTTTCCGAACTGTGGCGACCACTGCATTGATCGCAGCCTCGCTTGCAGGCACGCCCGCCTTCGCCAAGCAGGCGAACATAAAATCGATGTCATTCCATACGGAAAGCGCCAACACGACAATCCATGTCGGCTCGAGCGACAAGCAGAAATGGGACACGCTGAAAAGCGGCAACGTCCAGTTCTGGGGCCACATGAAGCTCGATCTCTGGTGGCCGGGTTATGTGCAGGATGTCGCCGTATCGCTTGGTGTCTGCGGACCAGGCCAGTGCCAGGCGTTCCCGCCGATCTGGAGTGCTTCACCGCTTAGCCGCGACTACGACCACCAGGAAAATTTCTCCTTTGATCCCTCCATCATCCCGCTGTCGTCGAATACCGGCATCGCCGTCGTACCCGATGGCGATGAGATCATCGCCAAGTGCAACCAGCACCTCCAGGCCGACGGCCCGACCAAATCCTATTCATTCACGCACACATTCCACGCCAGTTTCTCGGCAGCCACCGACACCGCTCTCGACATGGACAATGCGGTCTCCGAGGCACAGGGCGGCAGCTGGCCGCATCCGCTGTACGGATCGCACTATGCCGAGCATGGCTCGTTCGACGTTCAAATCGTCTGCGATGCGGTCGTCAAACCAAAGGTCCAGGACATCGCCACCGATTTCGGCGAGTTCGACGTGAATGACGTCAAGCTGTTCTTGACGACATACCAGTCCAATCAGCCAGGCTCCACGCCTGGCACTGTTTGCCCTTCGCTCAAGGTCACCAGCCGGGCGCAAGCCAACCAGGCCGGGCCGGTTACGATGCGCATCTGGCGCCAGAAGGACGGTGGGCCGATCACCTCCGAGGTGCAGCAGGCATGGGCTTCGTACGATGCAGCGAAGAACGGCTATTTCGCGCTTTATGAAAAATGGGAGGATGTCGGCGCCACCGCCTATTTCCAATACAAGACCGAGATTGTCGGCAACGGCCCGTTCGAGCCCTTCGACGGCTGGAAGGACATCACCGTCCATTGTACGAGTGCCGGCGGCGGCGGCTTCGCCGATTCACCGCAGGACAACCCCGTCAACCCGCCGGTTCATTCGGACTGGCAGGGCGAGGTCACCGTGTCCGACAGCGCCGGCCTCAAGAAACTCTGCCCGCGCAAGGGTCAGGTGACGTTCGAAGTCGAGCGCGATGCGCCGGGCGCGTTTCACTACCGCATCAGTTGCTCGAATGGTGCCTTCTTTACCGGCACGACTGCGGCCTTCAACAATGGCGGTGTGTTCAAGGCGAGCGCCGCGCACGATCTCAGCATCGTCAGGACGCGCTCGATCCAGTGTACCCTGCAGGAAATCAAGCAGAACGGTTCAATCGCGACCGTCGATACGGATACGGAGGATTTCACCTGCATAAAGCGCACCTTCGATCCGAAGGCCGACGATCTCGTCTCGACCACCCGTCCGGATTCCGATCAGCCCAAGCTGCCTCCGGTCGTCGTCGATCCCGGCCGTAAATGTCTGCCAAGCCAGAAGCTGATCCACGGCAAATGCATCGACAGGCCGCTCGTGGGCGCGTGCCGCAGCACCGAAAAGCTCGTCAATGGCAAGTGCATTGGCATCAGCATCCACTGCCTGCCCGGCTACCATCAGGTCAGCCTGAAATGCGTAAGGAATCCGGTGATCGCCGACAGGTGCAACCGCAATGAGCTGCGCATCGACGGAAGATGCGTGCGCAAGCCGCCGGTCGTTATCGACTGCAAGCGCGGCTATCATTTGGTCGGCAAGGCATGCGTGAAGAACCCGGTGATCGTCACCGCCTGCCGTGCAACCGAAAAACTGGTGCGTGGACATTGTGTGCCCAAGCCGCCGCTGAAGAAGCCCGATCTGCAGAAGGTGAAACCAGGCAACGGCAAGCTCTTCCTGCCACGGACGGCCAGGCCGCGGCTTCATCCGAACTGAAATCCAACGCCTTGCCCTGGAAAGTCCTTGCACTGGAGGAAAGGTCTGCACAGGAGAGAAGTGGCTCGCACCTTCTGCGCGGATGCGGTATTGACGCCGGATTCCTGTCGACAAGCGGCGCCGAGATGATTACGCCGATGGGGCTCAACAACGGGAAGCGGACATGGCTCAAAAAACCCTGATCGCGCCATCGGTGCTGGCTTCCGATTTCTCGAAGCTCGGCGACGAGGTCGAGGCGGTGGCGGCCGCCGGCGCCGACTGGATCCATCTCGACGTCATGGACGGGCATTTCGTCCCCAACATCACCTTCGGGCCGCCGGTGATCAAGGCGATCCGCAACCGCACCAAGGCCTTCTTCGACTGCCATCTGATGATCGCCCCCGCCGACCCCTATCTGACCGCCTTCGCCGAGGCCGGGTGCGACGGCATCACGGTGCACGCCGAAGCCGGGCCGCATCTCGACCGCTCGCTGCAGACGATCAAAAACCTTGGCAAGAAGGCCGGTGTGTCGCTCAACCCGGCGACACCGGAGACGATGATCGAATACGTGCTCGACCGGCTCGATCTTATCCTGATCATGACGGTCAATCCGGGCTTCGGCGGCCAGGCCTTCATTCCGGCGATCGTAGACAAGGTGAAGCGGGTGAAGGCGCTTATCGGTGACAGGCCGATCCGGATCGAGATCGACGGCGGCATTTCGCCGGAAACTGCGCCCCTGGTCACCGCCGCCGGCGCCAGCGTGCTGGTCGCCGGTGCGGCCATCTTCAAGGGCGGCAGCGTCGAGGCCTACCGGGCAAATATCGAGGCAATCAGGGCGGCGGCGGACAAGGCGGCCGGCTGACCGCCGCCGTTCGGCCGGAGACAGCCGCTCGGGGGGACTTATGGGCAACCATCTGTTCGATGCTTTCCGTGCCCGGATGCCCACGCCCGGACGCCTTTTGATGGAGGCAGAGGACGGGCGCTCGATCAGCTATGGCGAAATGCTGGCGCGCTCCGCTCAACTGGCACATGTGGTGTCGCAGCTGGGCGTCGAAGCCGGCGACCGCGTCGCCGTTCAGGTCGAGAAGAGCCCGGAGGCCATTTTCCTCTATCTCGCCTGTCTGCGTGCCGGCGCGATCTTCCTGCCGCTCAACACCGCCTATACGCTGACCGAGCTCGACTATTTCTTCAGGGATGCCGAGCCGCGACTGATCGTCTGCGACCCGGCGCGAGTGACCGAGATCGGCGCTTTGGCGCAGGCCTCGGGCGCTGCGGTCGCGACACTCGGCAGCAAGGGCGAGGGTTCGTTGACCGATCGCGCCTCTGAGGCGGCCGTGGACTTCCACGACGTGGCGCGCGGACCGGACGACCTTGCTGCGATCCTCTACACCTCCGGCACCACCGGCCGTTCGAAAGGCGCCATGCTCAGCCACGAAAACCTCGCCTCGAATGCGCGGGTGCTGGTCGACCTCTGGCGCTTCACTGCCGCAGACGTGCTGATTCACGCGCTGCCGGTTTTCCACACGCATGGCCTTTTCGTCGCCACCAATGTCGTCCTGATGGCCGGCGCCTCGATGCTGTTCGAAACCAAATTCGACCCGGCCCGCATCGTCTCGCTGCTGCCGCGCGCCACCGTGCTGATGGGCGTGCCGACATTCTACGTCCGCCTGCTGCAGCAGGACGGTTTGAACCGGCAAGCGGCGAAAAACATCCGCCTGTTCATTTCCGGCTCGGCGCCGCTTTTGGCCGAGACGCACAGAGCCTGGCGAGAGCGCACCGGCCACGCTATCCTCGAGCGCTACGGCATGACCGAGACCAACATGAACACGTCGAATCCATACGAGGAAAAGCGGCGAGCCGGCACGGTTGGCTTCCCCTTGCCCGGCGTCTCCCTGCGCATCGCCGATCCCGATGGCGGCGAAACACTTGCCCGGGGCGAGGTCGGCATGATCGAGGTCAAGGGCCCGAACGTCTTTTGCGGCTACTGGCGCATGCCGGAAAAGACAAGGGCCGAATTCCGTGACGACGGTTTCTTCATCACCGGCGATCTCGGGCTGATCGATGCCGACGGCTATGTCCACATCGTCGGCCGCGGCAAGGACCTGATCATTTCCGGCGGCTACAATATCTATCCAAAGGAAGTCGAGAGCGAGATCGACGCGCTGCTTGGCGTCGCCGAAAGCGCTGTCATCGGCGTTGCCCATCCGGATTTCGGCGAAGGCGTCACCGCTGTCGTGGTGAGGGCGCCGGGCTCGACCATCAGCGCCGCAGGGATCGTCGAGGCCATCGCCGGGCGCCTCGCCAGGTATAAGCATCCGAAACGGGTGATCTTCGTCGACGAACTGCCGCGCAACACGATGGGCAAGGTGCAGAAGAACCTGCTGCGCGAAGCCTACAAGGACCTCTATACGTCCAAAGCCGGCTAACCCTAACGAGCAGGGCTGCCTGCAAAAACCTTGGCACCATCGATCCAGACGCTTTTAATGTCCAGATCGTCCGACAGCGAAACGATGTTGGCCGCGGTACCGTTGGCGAAGCGCCCGAACCGGTGCGACTGGCCGACCGCCTGCGCCGGATAGAGGGAGGCCATGCGCAAGGCTTCGTCGAGGTCGAGGCCGACGACGCGGTGCATGAAGCGCACCGCGGAAATCATGTCGAGATCCGCGCCCGCCAGCGTGCCGTCGGCAAGTGTCAGCCTGCCATCCTTGCGGTGGATGGTGCGGCCGTTCAGCGTGAACGAGGTCATGTCGGTGCCGATCGTCGCCATGGCATCGGTAACGAGCAGGATCTTGCCCGGCCCCTGCTTGGCGCGCAAGGCGATGGCCATGGTGGCCGGATCGACATGGATACCGTCGGCGATGATCCCGGCATAGAATGTGCCGGTATCGATTGCGGCGCCCGCTAGCCCTGGCTCGCGATTGCCGATCTGGCTCATCGCATTGAACAGATGGGTGACCACCGTTGCGCCGGCCTCGGCAAAGGCGCGAGCCGTGGCATAGCCGGTATCGGAATGGCCGATGCTGACGACAATGCCGGCCTTGCTAAGCGCCGACACCTGGCTGGGCTCGACGGATTCGGGCGCCACCGTCGTCAGCAGCACGGGCAGGTTTTTCCGTGCGGCGATCAGCATCGTCTGGTCGGAGTCTAGCATCGGCCGGATCAAAGCCGGGTCATGTGCGCCCTTGCGGGCGATCGACAGATGCGGCCCTTCGAGGTGCAGGCCCAGGAACCCCGGCACCTTCCTCCGTGCCGCCTCGGCTCCGGCCGCAACCGCCGCGGCGGTGATCTCGGACGTGTCGGTGATCAGCGTCGGCAACAGCGCCGCCGTGCCGAAGGGTGCGTGCGCCCGACAGATGGTCTCGATCGAGGCGACATCGGGATGGTCGTTGAGCATGACGCCGCCGCCGCCATTGACCTGCAGATCGACGAAGCCAGGCGCCAGCATGCCGCCGCCGGTCTCGATACGCGCAACATTGGATGGAATGGCGCCGGCGGCAACAATGGCCTCGACGAGGCCGTCGCGCACGACAAGCGCCGCATTGTCGTGCCAGTCGTCGCCATCGAAAATCCGGGCGCCAGTCAGGGCAAAACGGTCGCTCATAGGGTTTCCGTTACCTTGCGCAGATTGGGCGGCGTGTCGGGGTCGAGGCCGCGATGGCGGGCAAAAGCCTCGACGAAACCATAGAACGACACGATCAGCGTCAGCGGGTCGGTCAGCGGATGACCGGTTGCGACATGCGGCAGGCGCTGAGCGCTCTTTGCCTTGTTCGACGTCACAAAGACGGCAGCGCCCTTGCCGGCCAGGCTGTCGGCGGCATCGGCCACCGATGGCTCGGACGCATCGCGAGCAGCCAGAGCCAGCACCGGGAAACCGGGACCGACCAGCGCCAGCGGGCCGTGCATGACCTCGGCGGCACTATAGGCTTCCGCATGCATGGCGCAGGTTTCCTTGAATTTCAGCGCCGCCTCGTTGGCGATCGCCGCCGACGGACCACGGCCGAGAATGAACAGCGATTTCGGCGTCTCGAGTGCCCCAGCCAGCGCCATCCAGTCGCAGGCGATCGCCTTGCGAAAATGCTCCGGCAAGCGCGCGAGCGCCACCAGGAGTTTGTCGTCGCCGGTGCAATGCGCCATCAAGGCGAGTCCTGCGACGGCTGAATTGACGAAGGTCTTCGTCGCCGCGACGCTGCGCTCCGGTCCGGCCAGGATGTCGATCGCGTAGTCCGAAGCCCGCGCCAGCGGCGAATCGGCGGTGTTGGTGATGGCGACGGTCAGCGAACCGCCGGTCCTCGCCGCTTGCGCCATTGCAACGATGTCCGGGCTCTTGCCGGACTGCGAGATCGCCAGGCAGGCCGAGCCGCCCAGCTTCAGCTTGGCGCCATAGATCGAGGCGATGGACGGGCCGACCGATGCAACCGCCAGCCCGGCGGTCAACTCCACGGCATATTTCATGAAGGTTGCGGCATGGTCGGACGAGCCGCGCGCCACGGTGACGACGAAATTCGGATCGCGCTCGCGAATGCCGCGTCCAGCTTCCGTCAGCACCGCGGCCGAGCCATCGAGCAGGCGGGCGGTGGCCTCCGGGATCTCCTCGATCTCGCGCCGCATATGGGTCATTGTCGCGGTCATGGCCGGCCCTCTTCGCCCGGCCCGCTCAGCCGGAGTTCGGCGACAAAATCATAGGCGTCGCCCCTGTAGATGGAGCGGGTAAACTCGATCACCTTGCCGCTCGCCAGATAGGAGATACGCTCGATGTGCAGGCCGGCAATGCCCGGCGGTACTTCCAGCAGATGTGCGTCGCCATCGCCGAGATTGGTGGCGGAAATGCGCTGCACCGCCCGCACCGGCCTGTTGCCAGTCTTTTCCAACGCGGCGTAGAGCGACGAACCAATCGCCGCCGGATCGGGCAGCACGCTTGTCGATAGCGAGGCGCGCTCGATCGCCAGCGGCGTGTCGTTGGCGATACGAAGGCGCGCCGCGCGCGCAACCAATTCGTTCGATGCCAGGCCGAGCACCATCATCTCGTCGGGCGACGGCGGATAGAGGCCGCGGTCGAGCCAAGCCGAACGCACCGCCATGCCGCGCCGCGCCATGTCTTCGGTAAACGAGGTCAGCATCGACAGCGACTGCTCGACGCGCTCCATACGTGGCGCAACGAAGGTACCGGAACCATGGCGCTGGACGAGGATGCCGCCCTTGACCAGGTCCTGTACCGCCTTGCGCACGGTGACGCGCGAAATGTCGGCCTTGCTAGCGATGTCGCGCTCGGAAGGCAGCGCATCGCCAGGTCCGATCAGCCCGCGTTTGACCGCATCCTCGATGCTCTTCCTGAGCTGCAGATAGAGCGGCGCGCCACTCTGCGACGATTGTTTCAGCGCCGCGAATATCTGGTCGGCGGCCTCACTCATCGAGCTGCCTCCGCCGTGTTTGCGAAAATCCGAACCGCCATCTGAACCGCGCCGCCCAGCGCGTCGTCGAGCGGCGGTTTCAGCAGCGCCCGGTAGCGGGCCGACAGGCGCGGCGCGTAAAGCGGCGCCAACCCGCCGAGCAGGCAGAGCGGATCGTCGCCGCCCAGGTCGAGCACGCCAAGCGCTGCTTCGACATCGGCGACCGCCTTGTCGAGGATCCAGATAGCGACGAGGTCGCCTTTTTCGGCATGTTCGAACACCTTGGGCGCGAAGCCGCCGAAATCGCCGGGCTTGGCGTTGGTGGTGAATTCGACTAGATCCTCGGGATTGTTGCGGAAAATGGCGAGCATGGCCTGCGTCAGTGGCGATCCCTGGCGGATGCCGTCATAGGCGAGCAGCGTCTGCTCGAGCAGGTCGCGGCCGATACGGGCGCCGCTGCCCTGGTCGCCGACCTGGAACCCCCAGCCGCCGATGGCGCGCGACTTGCCTTGTTTGCGTGCCATATAGGCGGTGCCGGTGCCGAGTATGGCCATGGCGCCGTCGCCTGAGCCAACCGCGCCTTCCAGCGCGATCTCGGCGTCGGTCTCGACACGGCTGATGCGAAACGGCAGGATCGCTTCGAGCTGCTGCCGGTAGGTGCCGACATTGGCGCCGGCAAGACCGAGAACGGCCGGAGTTTGCGGGATCAGTGCGGGATCCCTGCCCGCGGCGACAAAGGCCTGCTGCGCTGCGTCGACGATGTTCGTCCTGGCGCCGGTGAGATCGGTTCGGATGTTGGCGGCACCGCTTTTGGCGCGGCCGAGGACGCTGCCGTCGGCCGTTGCAAGGGCCGCCCTGCAGCTGGTGCCGCCGCCATCGATGCCGAGCACGAATTTCACGCGATTTCTCCTCCGGGCGGATAATACCAATAAAATACCAATAGCCAAGGATTAATTTCCGTTTCAAAAAAGTTAAGGCGTAGTTTGTTGGAAAATCAGCCAATTTCGTTCGCAAGCCTGCACTGCCGCAAGGATTTCATTAATGCGTGTGGACAAGTGGTATTTTTTTGGTATGGTTTTCTCGATTGGAGGAAAGCGGATGGCCGAAACGCGCACCGAAGCGCTTCACCAGAATGCCGAGGGACTGGATATCCAGGCCCCGGAAGCCGTCCTTTCCTCTTTGGCCGACGCACAGATCGAGGCCGCCAAGGCCGTGCACGGCGCCATTCCTGCCATTGCTGCGGCAGCCGAAATCATCGCAAGCAGACTGAAAAGCGGCGGCAAACTCGCCTATGCGGCTGCCGGCAGTTCGGGCCTGATGGCACTGGCCGATGCGCTTGAGCTGCCGGGCACTTTCGGCATCCAACGCGACCGCATCGCCATCCTGATCGCCGGCGGCGACGAGGCCTTCAAGACACTGGCCGGCGGGCCGGAGGACGACACCGAGGAAGCTTCGGCAGCAGTTGCCGCCGCCCGCATCGGCAAGGGCGACTGCCTGATCGCCGTCTCGGCCAGCGGCTCGACACCTTATGCAGTCAGGGCGATCGAGGACGCCAGGCGCCGCGGTGCGGCGACCATTGCCATCGCCAACAACAGGGATGCGCCGCTGTTGCGGCTGGCCGACATCGCCATCCTGCTCGAAACGCCGCCGGAGCTGATTGCCGGCTCAACGCGCATGGGCGCAGGCACCGCCCAGAAGATCGCGCTCAACATGCTGTCGACGCTCGCCGCCATCCATCTCGGCCATGTCCATGACGGCTACATGGTCAACCTCATGGCCGACAACATCAAGCTGCGCGACCGCGCCGCACGCATCGTTGCCGCCGTCAGCGGGCGCGACAAGGACGAGGCGGCGCGCCTGCTCGAAAGGAGCGGCGGCCTCGTCAAGACCGCTATTCTGCTCGCCGCCGGCGCCGCCAGCGCCGATGCAGCCGAGAAGATATTGGAAGGGACCGGCCACAAGCTGCGGCCGGCCCTTTCCGCGATCGAGGGGAGCAAGGGGCGCAATGCCTCTGTTCTCATCAAAACCGAACCTGAAAAAGGTCAACAGGGAGACTGAGCATGACAACGAAGCTACTGACGGCACTTCTTCTCGGCACCAGCATTCTCGGCTCCGCCGGGGTGGCTTATGCCGACGACGTAACGCTCAACATCGAAAGCTGGCGCGGCGACGACCTTGCCATCTGGAAGGACAAGCTGATCCCGGCCTTTGAAGCCAAGAACCCGGGCATCAAGGTGGTGTTCGCGCCCTCGGCGCCAACCGAATATGACGCCGCCCTCGGCGCCAAGCTCGCCGCCGGCTCGGCGGGCGACCTGATCACCTGCCGCCCGTTCGACAAGTCGCTGGAACTCTTCAAGAAGGGCAACCTCGCCGATCTGTCGGCGCTGCCGGGCATGGAGAACTTCTCCCCGGTGGCCAAGTCGGCCTGGCAGACCGACGACGGCAAGGCGACATTCTGCGTGCCGATGGCCTCGGTCATCCATGGCTTCATCTACAACAAGGACGCCTTCGACAAGCTCGGCATCAAGGTGCCGACCACGAACGAGGAATTCTACGCCGCGCTCGACAAGATCAAGGCCGACGGCACCTACATTCCGATGGCCATGGGCACCAAGGACCTCTGGGAAGCCGCGACCATGGGCTACCAGAACATCGGCCCGAACTACTGGAAGGGCGAGGAAGGCCGCGCCGCGCTGATCAAGGGCGAGCAGAAGCTCACCGATCCGCAGTGGGTCGAGCCCTTCAAGGAGCTGGCCAAGTGGAAGGACTATCTCGGCGACGGCTTCGAGGCGCAGACCTATCCGGACAGCCAGAACCTGTTCACGCTCGGCCGCGCCGCCATCTACCCGGCCGGCTCGTGGGAGATCGGCCTGTTCAACACGCAGGCGCAGTTCAAGATGGGCGCCTTCCCGCCGCCGGTGCAGAAGGCCGGCGACACCTGTTACATCTCCGACCACACCGACATCGGCATGGGCCTCAATGCGGCGTCCAAGAACGCCGACGCGGCCAAGACCTTCCTGTCCTGGGTCGCCTCGCCGGACTTCGCTACCATCTACGCCAACGCGCTGCCGGGCTTCTTCAGCCTGAACAACACACCGGTGAAGATGGAAGACCCGCTGGCGCAGGAATTCGTCTCCTGGCGCGACAAGTGCAAGTCGACGATCCGCTCGACTTACCAGATCCTAGGCCGCGGTACGCCGAATCTCGAAAACGAGACATGGGTTGAATCGGCCAACGTCATCAACGGCACCGACACGCCGGAAGCTGCCGCCAAGAAGCTGCAGGACGGCCTCGACAGCTGGTACAAGCCGGCGAAGTAAGAGTGCGGCGAAGCGTTGTCTCCCCCCTCGAGGGGGAGATGTCGCCGAAGGCGACAGAGGGGGTCGGTCGAGGCAGGCTGCGGCTTGATCGCTGCTGGAAAGCACGGTCGAACGACGATGGCGCGCTGCCTCTGCCGACTCCACCCGCCTCGCTTTGCGAGGCACCCTCCCCTCGAGGGGAGGGAGGCGCCGCGCCCTTTGACGGCAATTGCAAGAACCTGATCGGCGGGACCGAACTCATGGCCGCAACACCGAAAAGACCGTTCCGCTGGCACATCGGCGTCTTTCTGGCGCCGGCAGTGCTGGTCTATACGGCGATCATGATCCTGCCGCTGGCCGGCACGCTGCAGCTCTCCTTGTTCCGCAACATAGACCAGTCCCAAGTCTTCGTGGGACTGGCAAACTTCCGCACGCTGTTCGGCGATCCTAACTGGTCGGTGGGCTTCTGGAATGCTCTCCGGAACAATGTCTGGTTCTTCATCATCCACATGCTGGTGCAGAATCCGATCGGCGTCCTTTTGGCGGCGCTGCTGTCGAGCCCGCGGCTGAGATTCTCCGCCTTCTACCGAACGGCGATCTTCGTGCCGACGATCCTGTCCTTCGTCATTGTCGGCTTCGCCTGGAAGCTGATCCTGTCGCCGCTGTGGGGCGTGGCGCCGCATCTGCTCGATCTGGTCGGCCTCAAGAGCCTGTTCACGCCCTGGTTGGGCAAGGAGCAGTACGCGCTGACCACACTCAGCCTGATCTCGGTCTGGCAGTTCGTCGGCATCCCGATGATGCTGATCTATGCGGCATTGCTGTCCATCCCCGAAGAGGTGATCGAGGCCGCCGAATGCGACGGCATCACCGGCATGTCGCAGTTCTGGAAGATCAAGCTGCCGCTGATCCTGCCGTCGATAGGCATCATCTCGATCCTGACCTTCGTCGGTAATTTCAACGCGTTCGACCTGATCTACACCGCGCAAGGGGCGCTCGCCGGACCGAACTATTCAACCGATATCCTCGGCACCTTCCTCTACCGCGCCTTCTTCGGCTTCCAGTTGCAGATCGGTGATCCCAACATGGGCGCGGCAATCGCCACGATGATGTTCCTGATCATCCTGGGCGGCGTCTGCGTCTACCTGTTCCTCGTGCAGACGCGCTTGCGTCGCTACCAGTTCTGAGGCGCCACATGAGCACGGCAACCCGCTCGCTGCCCCGCACCATTGGCGCGCATGCGATCCTTCTGACCTACACGGCGATCGCGCTGTTTCCGGTAATCATCGTCATCGTCAACTCATTCAAGTCGCGCGCCGGGATTTTCGGTGCGCCGCTGGCGCCGCCGACGCCGAAAACCTTCGATCTAATCGGCTACACCACGGTGATCGGCCAGGGCGATTTCATCCACTATTTCCAGAACAGCCTTGTCGTCACCGTCGCCTCGCTGTTCTTCGTCCTTTTGTTCGGCGCCATGGCGGCTTTCTCGCTGTCGGAATACCGCTTCCGCGGCAATTCGCTGATGGGGCTCTATCTGGCGCTCGGCATCATGATCCCGATCCGCCTTGCCACCGTCGCCATCCTGCAATTGATGGTGGCGAGCGGGCTAGTCAACACGCTGACGGCGCTGATCCTGGTCTATACGGCGCAAGGCCTGCCGCTTGCCGTCTTCATCCTGTCGGAATTCATGAAGCAGGTCTCGGACGATCTGAAGAACGCCGGGCGCATCGACGGTCTCTCGGAATACACCATCTTCTTTCGCCTGGTGCTGCCGCTGGTGCGACCATCGATGGCGACGGTCGCGGTCTTCACCATGATCCCGATCTGGAACGATCTGTGGTTCCCGCTGATCCTGGCGCCGTCGGAGGAGACCAAGACGGTGACGCTCGGCGCCCAGCTGTTTCTCGGCCAGTTCGTCACCAACTGGAACGCCATCCTGGCGGCGCTGTCGCTGGCAATCATGCCGGTGCTGATCCTCTACGTCATCTTCTCGCGGCAGCTGATCCGCGGCATCACTTCGGGGGCGGTCAAGTGAGTTCGCAACAACCTCTTCGCGTTGTCATCGCCGGCCTCGGCAACATGGGGCGCAGCCATGCGCTGGCGTATCACACCAATCCGGGATTCCAGATCGCCGCGCTGGTCAACCGCTCCGATGTGCCGCTGCCGGAAGGGCTTTCGACCTACGCCATCCGGCGTTCCTTCGACGAGGCGCTACGCGACGAAAAGCCCGACGTCGCCTGCATCGCCACCTATTCCGACAGCCATGCCGATTATGCGGTCAAGGCGTTCGAGGCCGGCTGCCATGTCTTTGTCGAAAAGCCGCTGGCAACCACCGTCGCCGATGCAGAGCGCGTCGTCGCCGCCGCCAAGGCCAACGGCAAAAAACTGGTGATCGGCTATATCCTGCGCCACCATCCGTCCTGGATCAGGCTGATTGCCGAGGCGCGGAAGCTCGGCGGCCCTTACGTGTTCCGCATGAACCTCAACCAGCAATCCTCCGGCCATAGCTGGGAGACGCACAAGCAATTGATGCAGACGACATCGCCGATCGTCGACTGCGGCGTGCATTATCTCGACGTGATGCTGCAGATCACCGACGCCAGGCCGGTCGAGGTGCGTGGCATGGGGCTGCGGCTGACCGACGAGATCGCGCCGTCGATGTACAATTACGGTCATCTGCAGGTGCTGTTCGACGACGGTTCGGTCGGCTGGTACGAGGCCGGCTGGGGGCCGATGATTTCGGAGACGGCTTTCTTCGTGAAAGACGTGATCTCGCCCAATGGCTGCGTGTCGATCGTCATGAAGGAGGGTGTCAGGTCCGACGACATTGACACCCACACCAAGACCTCGACCATCCGCCTGCACAGTGCGGCGACCGGAGCCGCCGGCAAGTTCGCCAAGTCGGATGAGATGCTGTCGATGCAAGGCGAGCCCGGCCATCAGGACCTTTGCGACCTCGAACAGGCTTTTGTGCTGAAGGCGATCCGCGAGAATCTCGATCTCTCCCGCCACATGGACGACGCGGTGAAGTCGCTCGCCGTCTGCCTTGCCGCCGACGAGAGCGTGCGCAGCGGCCTCGCCGTGAAACTCTAGAACAGGGACGACGCCGTGGGCTCGCTGAACATCGAGAACGTAAAAAAGGCCTTTGGGCCGGTCGAGGTGCTGAAGGGCATCAACCTCGAGGTGACGGATGGCGAGTTCGTCGTCTTCGTCGGTCCATCCGGCTGCGGGAAGTCGACGCTGCTCAGGGTTATTGCCGGGCTGGAGGACTCGACCTCGGGCCGCGTGGTGATCGACGGGGCGGACGTCTCCGCCACCCCGCCGGCCAAGCGCGGCATCGCCATGGTGTTCCAGACCTATGCGCTCTACCCGCATCTGACGGTGAAGAACAATATGGGTCTCGGCCTCAAGCAGGCGGGCACGCCGGCGGCCGAGATCGACCGCCGCATCGGCATCGCCTCGTCGATGCTGTCGCTGGAGCCCTACCTCTCGAGGCGGCCGGCCGAGCTCTCCGGCGGCCAGCGCCAGCGCGTCGCCATCGGCCGCGCCGTGGTGCGTGAGCCCAAGCTTTTTCTGTTCGACGAGCCCCTGTCGAACCTCGACGCCGCACTGCGCGTCAACACCAGGCTGGAGATCGCGCAATTGCATCGCCGGCTGAAGGCCACGATGATCTATGTCACCCACGACCAGGTCGAGGCGATGACGCTGGCCGACAAGATCGTGGTCCTTAATGCGGGCAGGATCGAGCAGATCGGCGGACCGATGGAGCTTTACAATTCGCCGGCAAATGAATTCGTCGCCGGCTTCATCGGCTCACCGAAGATGAACTTCGTCGACGGCGCCAGGCTTGGCGAAACGGCAAAGACCATCGGCGTCCGTCCCGAACATCTGACCGTCGATCCCAAATCCGGCGCCTGGAAAGGCACGGTCGTCCATGCCGAGCACCTTGGCGCCGACACCAACCTCTATCTCGACTGCGAGAAGGCCGGCTTGATCACAGTGCGCATTTTTGGCGTCTATAACGCCGAACCTGGTGCCACGCTCTACGCGACGCCGGATCCGGCGAAGACATACCGGTTTGGAGCCGACGGGAAGGTGCTGAAATAGCTGGTGCCGACTCCCCTTCTCCCTTGTAGGAGAAGGTGGCCGAGCGAAGCTCGGTCGGATGAGGGGTGTTGGACGGATCGCTACGCTGAAGGCGTAAGCGACGGAAATACTTCGATGTTTTCTCGTCGCGTTTCTTCCAGCACCTCTCATCCGTCTCGGCGCTGCGCGCCGATCCACCTTCTCCCACAAGGGGAGAAGGAAGAGCGCCTACAAATCCGCCTTGAACGTCTGCTTCTGGATGCCCAGCCCCTCGATACCGAGCTCGACCACGTCGCCGGGCTTCAGGAAGACCGGCGGCTTCATGCCGAGGCCGACGCCGGGCGGCGTGCCGGTCGAGATGATGTCGCCCGGGTGCAGCGACATGAACTGGCTGAGATAGGAGACGAGATAAGCGACGCCGAAGACCATGGTCTTGGTCGAGCCGTTCTGCATCGTCTTGCCGTTGACCGTCAGCCACATCGGGATGTTCTGCGGGTCCTTGACCTCGTCCTTGGTCACCAGCCACGGGCCGATCGGCCCGAACGTGTCGCAGCTCTTGCCCTTGGTCCACTGGCCCTGGCGCTCGGCCTGGAAGGCGCGCTCGGAGACGTCGTGCGCGACGCAATAGCCGGCGACATAATCCAGCGCCTCGGCCTCGGTGACATACTTTGCAGTCTTGCCGATCACCACGCCGAGCTCGACCTCCCAGTCGGTCTTCACCGAGCCGCGCGGGATCAGCACGTCGTCATTCGGCCCGACAATAGCCGAGCTTGCCTTCATGAAGATGATCGGCTCCGGCGGCACGGTGGCGCCGGTTTCGGCGGCATGGTCGGAATAGTTGAGGCCGATGCAGATGAATTTGCCGGTGCCGGCGACGCATGCGCCGATCCGCGGCTTGCCGGAAACCGCCGGCAGCGTCTTCGGGTCGAGCTTCGACAAAGTCTCGAGCGATGCCGGGTCAAGTGCCTTGCCGGCAATGTCGGTGACATGGGCGGAGAGGTCGCGGATCGTTCCATCGGCATCGAGCAGGCCGGGGCGTTCGCTCCCCGCCTCGCCATAGCGCAGCAGTTTCATGCAGTTTTCTCCCAGTTGCGACCAGAGGCCGTTTGCAAACTCGCTCCGCTGCGGCGAATGGCGTGGGTTTCGAGAACCGGAGCGGAGCGTACTTAAAGTACGTGAGCACCGGAAGCGCAGAAAGCCGCGTCAGGCGCCCGGCGGAGTAGGGTTTTCAAATGGCCTCTTAGATCGACCAGCCACCGTCGATATTATAAGCCTGCCCCGACGTATAGGTGGCGCCGGCGAGATAGACGGCGAGGTCGGCGATTTCCTCTGGCGTGCCGAGGCGGCCCATCGGCTGGCGGGCGATGAAGGCGGCGCGAGCTGCTTCGTAGTCGCCCTGCGCATGCATGCGGTCCTGCAGCGACGGGCTTTCGACCGTGCCCGGACAGATCGCATTGCAGCGTATGCCCTTGCCGACATAGTCGGCGGCGACCGATTTGGTCAGGCCGATGACGGCTGCCTTGGTCAGCCCGTAAACGAAGCGGTTCGGCACGCCCTTGGTCGAACTGGCCAGCGACGCCATGTTGATGATCGAGCCGTCGCCGCGCTCCAGCATGCCGGGCAGCACGGCGCGGATGGTGCGGATCATCGAGCGGACATTGAGATCATAGGCAAAGTCGAGATCGCCGTCCTTCATCTCGAGGATCGAGCCGGAATGGACGAAGCCGGCGCAATTGAACAGCACGTCGACGGCGCCGATCTCGGCAAAAGCGGCGTTCACCGCCTCGTCGTTCAGCACGTCGAGCTTGCGGGTCTTGATACCGGGCGTCTTGCCGAGGTCGGCGAGCACCACCTCGTTAATGTCGGTGGCATGGACGACGGCGCCGACCTTGGCGAACGCCAGCGCGCTCGCCCGGCCGATGCCTTGCGCCGCCGCCGTGACGACAACGATTTTGCCTGTCAGATCCGCCATGCTTTTCTCCTCGCCCGTCTGTGGTCGTTCGGCTTTTACCGGCGCAAGGCCGGGGCGCAATGTGCCAGCCGGGCACTACCATCCCGCCTGTTTCGATATTCCCCTGCCAGCCAAATGTTTTTTCTCGGTAAAGAACATCTTTTGGCCCGTCAAGCCCGGACGTCTCTCCGGGGCACTCAGTCGCCGTAGGGCACCCAGACGTTCTTGACCTCGATCGCTCGGCGCAGCAAGGCATCGCCGGCTGCTTCGTTCGAGGGCCAGTCGAGGCTGTGGCCGTTGCCGGTCCAGACGCGTTTGAGATTGCCGATGGACTCGGCCTCGGCCTTGGCGCAAGTCTCGGCATCGGCGAACACCCAGAGCCCGTCGACATCGTCATGCTTGGCCAGCACGCCGGCAAGCTCGGCGCTACGGCCGGTGACGATATTGATGGCGCCTGCCGGAACGTCGGAATATTCGATTACTTGGTAGAGGTCGGTGGCAAGCAGCGGGTATTTTTCGGACGGCACGGCGACCACGGTGTTGCCCATGGCGAGCGCCGGCGCCACCAGCGAGATCAAGCCAAGCAAAGGCGCGTTGTCCGACGCGACGATACCGACGACCCCGACCGGTTCGTGCAGTGCCAGCGTGACGGCGCGGGCCGGCGGCTGGTGGACGCGGCCCTCGAATTTGTCGGCCAAGCCGGCATAGAGGAACAGGCGCTCGATCGACAGCTCGACCTCGTCACGCGCCGCCTTGGCGGTCGCGCCGGTGAGCTGGGTCAAACGGGCGGCAAACTCGTCGGCGCGGCCGGACAGATTTTCGCCCAGGTAGTAGAGCACTTGGCTGCGGTTGTAGGCGGTCGCTTCCGGCCAGGCCTTGCAGGCGCGCGCGGCCGCGACGGCGTCACGGATATCCTTGCGGTTGCCGAGACCGACCTCGCCGGCAAGCTTGCCCTTGGCGGTGGCGATGGCGAAGGAATAATTGCCGTCCGGCCGGACCTGCTTGCCACCGATGAACAGCTTTGCCGTGCGGTCGATGGCGCCACCTTCCGCCTGCTCGACAGGTTGGGCCGAAGACGTTGCCGGTTTGATGATCGGGCCGAGCGGCAGTTTTGCCGAGAGATATTCGAACATTCCTTCGCGCCCGCCTTCGCGGCCAAAGCCGCTCTCGCGGTAGCCGCCGAAGCCGCAGGAGGCGTCGAACATATTGGTGCCGTTGACCCAGACGACGCCGGCCTTCAATTGCGGCGCGACGTGCAGGGCAAGATTGATGTTCTCGCTCCACACCGAAGCGGCCAGGCCATAGCGTGTGTTGTTGGCGAGCTCGATCGCTTCCTCGGTGTTGCGGAAGGTCATAGTGGCGAGCACCGGCCCGAACACCTCTTCCTGTGCCAAGATGTTAGCCGGCGAAACACCGGTCGCCAGCGTTGGCAGATGGTAATAGCCCGAGGAGGGCAGCGCCGAGTCCGGCTGCCAACAGATTGCGCCCTGCTTGGCGCCCTCGGCGATCAGGCCCTTGACGCGATCGAGCTGAGTCAAATCGACCAGCGGGCCGATATCGGTGTTCTTGTCGAGCGGACTGCCGACGCGCAGCCGGCTCATCCGCGTCTTGACCTTGGCGATGAAGGCATCGGCGATGCCCTCCTGCACCAGAAGGCGCGAGCCGGCACAGCACACCTGGCCCTGGTTGAACCAGATGCCGTCGACCAGACCCTCGACGGCGCTGTCGAGATCGGCATCCTCAAAGACGACAAAGGCCGACTTGCCGCCAAGCTCCAGCGACAGTTTCTTGCCCGAACCGGCGGAGGCTTTGCGGATGATCTTGCCGACCTCGGACGAACCGGTGAAGGCGATCTTCTGGATGCCGGGATGATTGACGATTGCCCCACCCGCTTCCGGCCCGCCCTGGACGATGTTGACGACGCCCTTCGGCACGCCTGATCGTTCACAGATCTCGGCGAACAGGATCGCGGTGAGCGGCGTGAATTCCGCGGGTTTGAGCACCACGGTGCAGCCGGCGGCGAGCGCCGGCGCGATCTTCCAGGCCAGCATCAAGAGCGGGAAGTTCCACGGGATGATCTGGCCGACGACGCCGACGCCCTTGTGGCCGGGAAAATCCCCGTCCAGCACCTGCGCCCAGCCGGCATGATGGATGAAATGGCGGATCGCCAGCGGCACGTCGATGTCGCGGCTTTCGCGGATCGGCTTGCCATTGTCGATCGATTCCAGCACCGCGAACAGCCGTTGGTGGCGCTGCATGGCGCGGCCGATGGCGTAGAGCACTTTGGCGCGTTGATATCCGGTGCTGGCGCTCCATTTCGGCAGCGCTTTTGTGGCCGCCGCAACCGCCGCGTCGATATCGGCGGCACCGGCATCCGACACCTTGGCCAGCAGCTTTCTCGAGGACGGATCGCTGGTGTCGAAGGTTTTGCCTCCGCTGGCTGCCTTCCAGTCGCCGCCGATAAACAGCGCTTTGCCGAAATCCCGCGCGGCAAGCCACGCATCCGCCTCGTTGCGCGCCTCCGGCGCCGGGCCGTATTCCATGGCGTGATAGCGTTCGAGAATGTTCATGGCGCGCTCCGAATCACGCCATCGCGTGGCGATGATTGGCCGAGTAGTGGCCGGTCAGATGATGCTCGAGCTGGCGCTCGATGTCGGTCAAAAGGCTCGATGCTCCGAAGCGGAACAGCTCCGGCTCCAGCCACGGCCGGCCCAATTCTTCTTTCATCAGCACCAGCCACTCGAGCGAGGCTTTTGCCGTGGAAATGCCACCGGCCGGCTTGAAGCCGATGAGATAGCCGGTTTCCTCGAAATAGGCGCGGATGGCGCGCACCATGGCAAGGCCGACCGGCAGCGTCGCGTTGACGCTTTCCTTGCCGGTCGAGGTCTTGATGAAATCTGCACCCGCCATCATCGCCACCATCGAGGCGAGCATGACGTTGCGCAGCGTCGCGAGGTCGCCGGTACCGAGGATCACCTTCAGATGCGCCTCGCCGCAAGCGGCGCGCATCGAGACGATCTCGTTATAGAGCTCCTGCCATTTCGCCCCGAATACCAGGCCGCGCGGGATGACGACGTCGATCTCGTCGGCGCCGTCCCTTACCGATGCTTCGATCTCCTGCAGACGTGTCGAAAGCGGTGCAAGGCCATGCGGGAAAGCCGTGGAAACGGCGGCGACATGGACGCCGCTGCCGCGCAGCGCTTCGACGGCAGTGGCGACGAAGGGCTGATAGACGCAGACCGCCGCCGGGCGGATCCTTTCACCAGTAATGCCGAGCCCCTCGGCAATGTCGCGACGGAACGGGTTGACCGCCTTGGCACAAAGCCGGCGCACGCGCTCTTCCGTGTCGTTCGAGTTCAGCGTCGTCAGGTCCATGCAGGCGACGGCGCGCAGCAGCCAGGCGGCCTGGTTATCGGCCTTGATCGAGCGTCTTTTGGTCAGGCTGGCGACGCGGCGTTCCAGCGCCGAGCGGTTGACGCCGCGCATCGATTCCATGAAGCCGAGATCGAGCCTCATGCCGGGATTGCGAGCAATGCCATGGGCTTGCGGGATTGGTGCATTGGCGGCGGCACGCGCCGGCAGCGGCGTGACCTTCGATATGCCGACGTCGGTTTCGCGGATTGTGCTGCTCATCTCCTGCCCCTTGTTCAGCGACTTATGCCGAAGATAGACCGTGAAGCAGCGCTTCACGAGTCCTTCAAGCGGTCATAGCGGAAAAAGACAGTCAAGGCAGCCGATTTTTGACCGCATGATCAAAATCAGGGTCTCGAACCAGTGGACGCTGAACTGCGCGTCTCAGCCGACGAAGGCGCGCTCGACGACGAAGCTTGCCGGATGGTGCAGCGAGCCTTCCTGGAAGCCGAGGCTTTCGGCCAGTTCCTTGACGTCCTTGAGCATATGCATCGAGCCGCAGATCATGATGCGGTCGGTCTCGGGATTGAGCTTGTCGATGCCGAGATCGCTGTAGAATTTGCCCGAGCCGATCAGCGCGGTAATGCGGCCCATGCGCTCGGAGGTCTCGCGCGTCGTCGAATTGTAGAGCGTGACGCGGCCGCCGGTCAGTTCGCCGATCAGCGGGTCGTTCTCAAGTGCTGCCACCAGCTCCTGGCCGTAGGTGAGCTCGGCATTGTCGCGGCAGGTATGGGTCAGGACCACCTGCTCGAACTTCTCATAAGTGTCGGGATCGCGCAGCAGGCTGGCGAAGGGCGCGATGCCGGTACCTGTCGAGATCATGAACAGGCGCTTGGCCGGCGTCAGCGCGTCGACCACCAGCGTGCCGGTCGACTTCTGCCGCATGATGACGGTGTCGCCGATCTCGATCTTCTGCAGCTCCGAAGTGAGCGGGCCGTCCGGCACCTTGATCGAGAAGAATTCGAGTTCGTCGTCCCAGGACGGGCTGGCGATCGAATAGGCGCGGAACACCGGCTTCTCGGCATTAGGCAGGCCGATCATGACGAACTCGCCGGAGCGGAAGCGCAGCGACTGCGGCCGGGTGATGCGGAACGAAAACAGCCGGTCGGTATAGTGCTTCACCGAGACGACGGTTTCGGCATAGACATTGGCCGGTATCGGGAACTGCAACGGCCGGGCTCCGGCAGTGTTGAACGCGGATGTGGTGTTCATCAAACCTAACCTTCCGGGCCAGCTCAGCGCCCGCGCCAAATCTTCACCTGCGCGCCCGAACCGGTCAGGTTCCAGCGTGCCGTTTGCACACTCCGAAGCGGTAAGCTCTTGTGTCCGGAATTTATTAGTATACAAACGATATTTGCGTCAAGACGCCGCCGTAAAACAGCTTTCCAAACTGAGGCATGTAGGCAGTTCGGGCATTTCGGGTTTCGACAATGGGACAGAATTTTTCGGCGCAAGCGCTGGATTCGACTAGCGGCGTCGTCGCCGGCATCGATGTCGGCGGCACCTTTACCGACCTGCTTCTGATCGACGGCCGTGACGGTGGCCGGGTGCACATCGCCAAGACCCCGACGACAGTCGACAACCAGGCGTTCGGCGTCGTTTCGGCACTTGGCGCCACCGGATTTCCGGTCGACGGCATCGACCTCATCGTGCACGGCACGACGACCACCACCAACGCGGTGCTGGAGCGCCGGCTGGCCAAGACCGGCATGATCACCACGCGCGGCTTTCGCGACGTGATCGAGCTTGGCCGGCGGACACGGCCGCAAGCCTATGGCATGACAGGCACGTTCGTGCCGATCATCCCGCGCAATCTGCGGCTCGAAGTGTCGGAGCGGGTCGAAGCCTCGGGCGCGGTGCGCATCCCGCTCGACGAGGCCGAGATGCGGGCAGCGATTTCACAACTGATCGCGGCCGGCTGCGAATCCCTCGTCATCCATTTCCTGCATTCCTACGCCAACCCGGCGCATGAGCGGCGTGCCGCCGAGATCGCGGCCGAGCTTTGGCCGAACGGCTACATCACGACAGGCCATGCGCTGCTTTCGGAGGCGCGCGAATTCGAGCGCGGCGTGACCGCTTCGGTCAACGCTTCGGTGCAACCGATCCTCGAACGCTATGTCGAGCGGCTGCGCAAGGAGCTGGCGTCAAAAGGCTACGCCCGCGACTTCCTGATCATGAACGGCAATGGCGGCATGATCTCGGCCCGCTTTGTCACACGTGAGTCGGCCAAAACTGTCATGTCCGGCCCCGCTTCCGGCGTCATTGCTGCCGCCTATACGGGAAAACGCGCCGGCTTCGAAAACCTGGTCACCTATGACATGGGCGGCACCTCGACCGACGTGGCGCTGATCCGCAACGCCGAGCCGGCGGTGTCGAACGAGATCGAGATCGAGTATGCGATGCCGATCCACGTGCCGATGGTGGCGGTGCATACGGTCGGCGCCGGCGGCGGCTCAATCGCCCACGTCGATGCGGCAGGCCTGATCCAGATCGGCCCGGAAAGCGCCGGCGCCAATCCCGGCCCGATATGCTACGGACGCGGCGGCTTGGAGCCGACCATCACCGACGCCAATCTGGTGCTTGGCCGGCTGGCGCCGAAAAAGCTGCTTGCGGTGGAAAACCCGGTCACCGTCGAACGCGTCACCGGCATATTCGAGGACAGGATCGGCCGCGCCACCGGCCTGTCCGGCGTCGAGGCGGCGGGTGCCGTGCTGGGGCTGGGCAACGTGAAGATGGCCGGCGCCATCCGCATGGTCTCGGTGTCGCGTGGCCACGACCCGCGCGATTTCGCGCTGTTCGCCTTCGGCGGCGCCGGGCCGCTGCATGCGACGGCATTGGCGCGCGAACTAGGCCTGCCGAAAGTGCTGGTGCCGGCGCGGCCGGGCATCACCAATGCTCTCGGCTGCGTCGTCGCCGATCTGCGCCATGATTTCGTTAATACGGTCAACCAGCCGGTGGCCAGTCTCGACGAAATCCAACTCCACGAGACATTGGAACGGCACCGAAACGAAGGCAAAGAGCTGATTGGCAAGGAGGCGGTGAAGCCGGAAATGATCCGCGTCACGCATTCCGCCGACATGCAGTTCGTCGGCCAGACGCATATCATCAACGTGCCGCTGCCGTCGTCTGCGGTGACACGCGAGGGACTGCAGCACCTGTTCGAGAAGGCCTATTTCGCCCGCTTCAAGGTCCAGTTGCCGGAAATCCGCGCCAATCTGGTCAACCTCAACACCTCGGTCACCGGCGTGCGGCCGGCAATCGATCTGTCCCGGCTGATCGACCCGGCTGGGCGCGCCAAAACGCTTGAAGAGGCGCGGCGCGAGACCCGGCCTGTCTGGTATGGCGGGCGCTGGTACGACACGCCGGTCTACAGCAGAGAGAAGTTGCCGCTCGACGCAACAATCGAAGGTCCGGCGATCCTCGAACAGATGGACGCGACGACTGTGCTGGAGCCCGGCGACCGGGCGCGATCGGATGCCGACGGCAACATCATCATCGATATCGGCGAGGCCTGAGATGGAAAAACTCGACGCCATCACCCTTTCGGTCATCCAGGCGGCGCTACAGCAAGTCTGCGACGAAATGGACCTGACATTTTCGCGCGCCGCCTTCTCGCCTGTCATCGCCGAGGCCAATGACCGTTCGGATGGCATCTATTCGGCGCTCGATGGTTCGCTGATCGCGCAAGGCAGCCAGGGCCTGCCGGTGTTCGTCGGCGTCATGCAGTATTCGACCAAAACCGTGATCGAGATGATCGCCGACGGACGCTGCCTGCCGCCCGAGCCGGGCGATATCTACATCGTCAATGATCCCTATCTCGGCGGCACCCATCTCATGGATGTGCGTTTCGCCATGCCGGTCTACCGCGACGGCAAGATATTCTGCTGGCTGTCGAACACCGGCCACTGGCCCGACATCGGTGGTTCGGTGCCGGGCGGCTTTTCCGCCTCGGCAACAGCGGTCGAGCAGGAAGGCTTGCGACTGCCGCCGGTGAAATTATTCAAGAAGGGCGTGCTCGACCCTGAGATCTACGCCATCATCTGCTCGAACATCAGGGTTGCCGACCAGCGCATCGGCGACATCCGGGCGCAGGCGGCGGCACTGCTGATCGGTCAAGACCGACTGAACGGAATCCTGGATCGTTACGGAGATGAAACGGTCGTCGGTGCGATCGCCGAACTGCGCCGCCGCGCCGCCGAACAGATGCGCGCGAACATATCAGCCATTCCCGACGGCATTTACCGGTCGCAGGCTTTTGTTGATTCCGACGGCGTGGTCAACGAGCCGCTGACTATCGCGCTGGCGGTCGAAAAACAGGGCGACACGCTCAGCTTCGACTTCTCCGGTTCGTCAAAGCCCTGCGCTGGGCCGATGAACAGCGTGCTGGCGACGACCTTGTCCTCGGTCTATCTCGCCATGCGGCACATTTTCCCCGACGTGCCGATCAGCGCCGGCGCCTTCGAGCCGCTGATCGTCAAGCGGCCGGAAGGCACCTTCCTCGACGCCAAATATCCGCGCCCGGTATCGGGCTGCGCGGCCGAGGTTTCGCAGCGCATTGCTGAAGCGGTGTTCGCGGCGATGGTGCAGGCGCTGCCGGACAAGGTGACGGCGGCCCCCGCCGGCTCCAGCGGCAATTTCGCGCTCGGCGGCAACGATCCGGCCCGCGGCCGCGATTATGTCATGTATCAGATCTCCGGGGGCGGGTATGGCGGCAATGCCGGTCACGACGGCCTGACCAATGGCTGCTCGACCATAGGCATTTCCAAGTCGCCGCCGGTCGAAATCATGGAGCAGGCCTTCCCGGTGCTCTACCGCCACTATGCCTTGCGCGAAGGCTCGGGCGGCGCCGGCAAGCATCGCGGCGGTTTTGGCCTCGCCTATGAGGTCGAGATCCTGCGCGGCGACGCCCGCGCCTCCTTCGTCATGGATCACGGCCGGTTCGGCCCGCAAGGCGCGCTCGGCGGCAAGGACGGTGCGGTCAACACGGTGACCGTGTTCCGCGACGGCAAGGAACATGTGCCGCCGCACCTCTCCAAGGAACAGGACATCGCGCTGAAGGCAGGCGACCGCGTGCGCGTCGGCACGCCAGGCGGCGGCGGCTACGGCGATCCGTTGCAGCGGGATCCGGAATTGGTCGCTCGGGACGTCAGGCTAGGGTACTATACCGCCGAGCAAGCCAGGGACCTGTTCGGGATCAAATGAATCCACAAGAGAAATTCAAATGCCGTGTCTGCGGCCTCGATCAATCTCCCGATCTGCCATGGGGCGAGAACGGCAAAGAACCCAGCTACATCATATGTTCGTGCTGTGGAGTGGAGTTCGGCTACGAAGACGACGGCCTCGGCAATTGTTTGTCAATTCGCCGGCATTGGGTGGAGGTTCGGCGATGCAAGTGGTTCGCGCCGGAGGATCGGCCGCTTGATTGGGACATGCCCGCTCAAATCAGAGGTATTCCGTTAGCCTATAAAGGCGCAGAGGATGAGCAACTGATCCAACGATATCTGCAGGCCGGAGAGCCGCCGCTACAAGGCTTGGCGGCGCTGAGCGCGGTGGAGAAGCCGGACCGGCTGTGAGGGTTTTACCGGGTGCTGGCATATCGCCCAGACCGCTGCGCACCGCTATGCCCTGTGGTCCAGCCTCGCGACCAGCCGGTCGCCGGCCCACTGGATGCCGCAGACCAGGATGATCAGCACAATGACAACGGCGATCATGACGGACGTCTCGAAGCGCTGGTAGCCGTAGCGGATGGCGAGGTCGCCGAGCCCGCCGGCGCCGATGGCGCCGGCCATGGCCGAGGCGCCGATCAGCGTCACCAGCGTCACCGTGAAGCCGGCGACGATGCCGGGCAACGCTTCCGGCACCAGCACCTCGCGAATGATCGTCCAGCGGTTGCCGCCCATGGCGCGTGCTGCCTCGATCAGCCCATGGTCGACCTCGCGCAGCGACACTTCGGCGATCCGGGCATAGTAGGGCGTCGCCGCGATCGACAGCGGCACAATCGCTGCCCAGGTGCCGATCGAGGTGCCGACGATCAGCCGCGTCACCGGGATCAGCGCAACGAGCAGGATGATGAAAGGCACCGAGCGGAAGCCGTTGATGACCGCTCCGAGCGCGCGGTTCACCCACAGGTTTTCGGCGATACCGCCGCGGTCGGTGGCGACCAGCGCCAGGCCGAGTGGCAGCCCGAAAACCAGCGAGATGAGGCCGGAGGCGGCCGTCATCAGGATCGTTTCCCAGATCGAACGGACGAGAAGCTCAAACAGAACCGGCGACATGGCCAAGCACCTCTACCCGCGCTTGGCGGGCTTTCAAGAACGCGATCACCTCTGCCAGGTGAGCTTCATTGCTGCCGGCGACCGCCACGAATAGTGTCCCGACAGGCTGCTGCTGAACGTGATCGATGCCGCCATGCACGAGGCGGAACGAGCCGGGAACTGCCGAGGCAAGATCGGACAAAAGCGGGCTTCGGGCGGCCTCACCCGCCACGTCGATCCTGAGGATCGCCTCCAGGCCGGCGTTCTGCGTTAGCCGGCTTGCGATCTCCGCCGGCAATTGCGGCCGGATGCCGCCGAGCAGGCTTTGTGTGATCGCCGACTTCGGATCGGCAAACACCGACCACACCGGCCCTTGCTCGACGATCCGCCCAGCGTCAATCACCGCGACACGATCGGCGATCGAACGGATCACCTCCATCTCATGGGTGATGAGCAGGATGGTCAGGCCGAGCTGCCGGTTGATATCTCTGAGCAAGGCGAGGATGGAGCGCGTCGTCTCCGGGTCCAATGCCGAGGTCGCTTCGTCGGACAGCAGCAGCGCCGGGCGCGCCGCAAGCGCCCGGGCAATGCCGACGCGCTGCTTCTGCCCGCCCGACAGCGACGCCGGATAGGCTTTCGCCTTCTCCGACAGGCCGACGAGCTCGAGCAGCTCGGCAGCGCGCGCCAGGCGTTCGGCCCTGGGCCGGCCTTCGATCTTGAGCGGCAGCGCTACATTGTCTTCGACCGTCTTGGCAGACAGCAGGTTGAAATGCTGAAAGATCATGCCGATACGCCGGCGCAGCGGTTGCAATTCGCGCTCGCCGAGCCGGCTGATGTCGCGGCCTTCAATGAAGACCTGTCCTGTATCCGGCCGCTCCAGGCCGTTCAGGCAGCGTATCAGCGTCGACTTGCCGGCGCCGCTGCGGCCGATCATGCCGAGGATCTCGCCCTGGCGCACGCTGAGCGACACGCCGTCCAGCGCCGCCGTCGCGCCGAAGCGGCGCTTCAGCTCGATGAGGCGCACGACATCGTTCGGTCCGGCGGAGCGGCCGCCGACGGGACGCATGACTTCGGTGACCGAGGCGAAATGCTGGTTCATGAAAGTTCCTGTATTGGTGTCCCGCAAAACGCGATCGCGGTCCGCGTTGGAGCGCGGACCGCTTTATCATGCCGGGCTTCGGCGCCAAGTCGAGCTCGGCATCAATAGGCGCTGATGCCGGTTCCCTTGTAGACCCGGTCGAATTCGGCCTTCACCTTTTCGTTCTGGTAGGAGGCGACCAATGTCTTTACCCAGGGCTGGTTTTCATTGCCGGCCTTGACCGCGATGAAGTTGCGGTAGGGATTGTCGGCCACCGCCTCCTGGGCGATGCGGTTCTCCGGTGTGAGGCCGCTTTTAAGCGCCCAATCCGTGTTGACCACGGCCCCGTCGAGGTCTTCCACCGAGCGCCCGACAATCCCGGCATCAAGCTCCTTGACGACCAATTTCTCCGGGTTTTCGGCAATGTCGGTCGTCGTAGCCAGAATGCCGGTGCCTTCCCTGAGCTTGATCAGACCTTCGCTCTGCAGAACGCGCAGTGCGCGGCCCTCATTGGACGGGTCGTTCGGCACGCCAATGACGGCGCCTTCGGGCAGGTCGGCAATCTTCGTGTACTTCTTGGAATAGAGGCCGATCGGCCAGACCCCGGTATAGCCGACCGGGACGATGTGATAGCCCTGCGTCTTGATCTGGTTGTCCAGATAGGGCTTGTGCTGGAAGGCGTTGGCGTCAATTTCGCCACGCTCGAGTGCTTCATTCGGCTGGGTGTAGTCGTTGAACACCACGGTCTCGATCGTCAGCCCCCTCTCCGCCGCCTGGGCGGTGACGACGCGCCACACATCCTCGTCCTCGCCGCTCATGATGCCGACCTTGACCGCCGTCTTGTCTTCGGCGAACGACGGCGCAGCAAGGCCGACAATCCCAACCGCCGACGCGAAAAGTACAGCCAGACCGGCGCGCCCGTTTATACTTGCGGAGAGAAATGAGAGCAAAGTGTTGGTGTTCCCAGACATGATCTATCCCGTCGGTTCTGAAGTCGTTGTGGCCAGGCGGAGTGCCAAGCCTTGCCGGCATCATCGGGAATGCTGACCGTCGGATCAAAGCACCGTATTTCCCGCGAAATGCGAAGCCGGGAATATTCTCTCAAAGTTTCGGGCCTGGCGAGCACAGGGAGTGCTGGGATCATGCGTTCTAAGCCAATGCTGGTTCAGAAATTGTCCGGACGTCGTCTCCGCGATGAGACCCGCCGTGCTTCGAAGCGGCGGGCCTTTCTGCGTCCGAATGCCCAACATGGGCAGCAGTGTGGGATGTCGACAATGCTGGACGCGCCGCATGTCCCTTCAAAGCGACGCGCTTGCTCACTCGATGACCTTCACGATCCTGCGCGTGCCAGGATCGACCAGGACGGTCCGATTGTCGACGACGACATAGCGGTATTTGACGTCGGGAACCTCATGAAGCTCGACGGTATCGGGCAGGGTCGAGCCGACATTGAGCTCCACGCCGGGAAGCTGGACGGACGCCAGAGGCTGCTTTTTCACATACTCGCGTACGATCGTCTCCTGCTGCGGTTCGATGACCACGTCCTGAGCGGCAGCGGCGCCAACACCCGCAAGCAGCAAGAACCCTGCCGCGGCTGCCGAAAGATGCATTCTCATGATCGTCTCCTTTCGTCGTGAGCCACCTCTGCGCTGCGCCGCGTCATGCTGTTCGCAGCGGGGTCGCTATAGGCCGGTAACGTCATCAGGTGGAGCTTGTTCCGCAACTCGGATCGCTTGCCGTTTCCCTCCATTAGTTTGGAACAAAGTTTTTTAGCCGCGGTTTTACGCGGTGAAGGGACGCGTTTTCCAAGGAGACCTCTCATGAAAGGCGTTCTGATCACCAGCATGCTAGCAATCAGCGTCAGCTGCGGGGCCGCACTTGCCCAGACGCAGCAGTCGACCGACGACCAGTCCGGCGCCAATTGTGCAGCCGGCACTGCCAATTGCCAGAACGGCGCCAAAATGGGCGAGCAGGCTCAGGGCAAGGCCGGCGCTGCAACTGATCAACAGGCGCAAGGCAACAAGAAGCTGAAGACCGATGAGCAAGCCAAAGGCAAGGCCGGCGCAACGACTGACCAGCAAGCCCAGGGCAAGCCGAAGCTGAAGACCGACGAGCAAGCCCAGGGCAAGGCCGGTGCTACGACTGACCAGCAGGCCACGGGCAGCACCAAAATGAAGGCCGACGAACAGGCCCAAGGCAAGGCCGGAACCACCACTACCGAGCAGGCCCAAGGCAACACGAAAATGAAGACCGAGGAGCAGGCTCAGGGCAAGACTGGGACCACGACCACCGAGCAGACTCAGGGCAATGCCTCGACGCAGACGCAAGACCAGAGTTCGACCGCGTCCATCAACAATGTGACCGTTGAACAGAAGACGGAGATCACGCAGGTCATCAAGGAGACGGACGTCCAACCGGTTTCCAGCGTCGATTTCGACATCTCTGTCGGTGTCGAGGTTCCGCGAAAGAAGGTCCGGCTGCATCGCCTGCCGGCGCGCATCGTCAAGATTGTTCCGGCTTACGAAGGCTATGAGTATTTCGTGCTCGCCGACGGCCGGATCGTCATCGTCGACCCGAATACCTACAAGATCGTGATTATCCTGACCTAGTCGTGGCCAGACGGTCTACCGTGGGTTGATGCACCAAAAAGGCCCGCCGCGCAGCTCGGGCGGCGGGCTTTTCCGTACCCGGCTCCAGCGTCTGCAAATCGCAGATCACGGTCCGTCCTCGGGGCGAGGAGCGAGCACGGTGTGATCGACGGTGTCGGGAAGGCATGGACTTGGAGCGCAGCTTGTTCGGACTGACGCGGTGGTCATGGCATCGATATCCGTAACCAGCACCATTCTCGCGTAGTGCCGCGGCCACAGCGACTCTCCAAACAGGACGAAGACGCCGCCAATCATCAAGGCCAGCAACATGAGTGCCGTAACATTTGCAAATATCTCGCCGTAGCGCATGAAGGCAGCCTGTCCCGTTCGGAAAGCGATTTCAGCCTGTGACAGCGGCGACCAGGACGGCGCCGAAAGCCGGCGCTACTATCCTTGAGGCCCGCGAATGCCGCCTTCCATTGGATCCTCCCCGAACAAGCCGGATAAATAACGGCACTCTCGGTGCTTTGTTCCCGGCCGTGTGGCCGGACGACAGCCGCGTCACACAGGCCGTGTGTGGGGCGGCCTTTCGAAAGGCACTCTTCGCTCTCATTGATGCGCGGCAGCGAGGTCCTTGAGATGACGTTCGTGCATTTGCAGCACCGGCAGCGTCTTCTTGGCAAACTCTTTCATCGCCGGATCGTCGCCGGAATTCGCGTAAGCGGAAAACAGCGCCACCGCTTCCTTATGCGCCTGGGTCTGCATGTCGATATATTTCGATTGGAAGCTGTCCCCGCTGGCCTCCTTGAGTTGGTCGAGCAGCGCCTGGTGCTTGGTGTCCAGCGACGGGCCGGCTGGCGCGGTGGCCGAAGTCGTCTGACCCTTGCTGAGCGCCGCCTTGAAGTCCTCGCCGGCCTTGGTGTGGTCCGTGACCATTTGCGCCGCGAATGCCTTCACGTCGTCGGCAGTCGCCTGCGTCTGCGCAAGTCGGCTCGATTCGATTTCGAATGTATTGGCGATGGGCACGGTCTTGACGAACGTCGCGGTGTCAACCTTGCTCATGGTGTCGGTCGTTAGAGGCGTCAGCGTCGCCGATTGGGCAAAAGCAGCCAAAGGTGCGCCAGCCATCATCGCTGCCGCAGTGATGGATAGAAGGGTTTTCATGGGGGTTCTCCGAGGCTGATGTCATCCCTCCGATGGCTCAACGCGCAAGCTGCGGCGAGGTTGCCTGGTCGTGGCGGCCACAGCCGCCGCCACGCCAAACAATGGTTTGGAAACGCAAAACAAAAGACGCCGGCTGCGTCCTGCAAAGTGCAACGCAAGCCACGAGATCGGAATCGTACAAGCTCTTTCGCTTTGCGGCAGTCTTGCTATCGTTGGCTGGGAGAGAGATGGGTGGAGGCTTCCGTGGGGCAGATCAAGTCGCCGCTAGGAATCGGTATTGACACCGACGCTGCCGTTCATACCATCATGGCCGACTATCATTCCGGCGACATTCTCTCGACCACCGTCGTCATAGCCGATTTGCGCAAACGCTTTCCCCGGTTCCGGCAAACCGACGAGGAGCTGGTTGGCTTCATCGTTCGGGCGCTGGACGGTCGGGATATCGCGGTCAGCTTCGACCACCGCGGCCGCTAGGCTGATCTTACGGCAAAACCAGCCGGCCGCGGAGCTTATGCTCCGCGGCCTCGTCAGGCTGTGATGACCGGGCGCTTACTTGCCGCAGTGGTTGTCGTTCACCGTCGGCGCCATCGTGCCCGGAGCCTTGCCGGTCGCATCGGGCAGAGCCCCCTGCGGGCCCGGCGGGCAATTCCGGTCGGCATTCGAATTCGTCGTTGAGAAATCGCGAATGCTATTGGTGATGGTCGAATCCGTGCCGGTGTCAGGGCCGCCATTATCCGGGACTACGACCGTCCGCCCGCTACCGTCGGCAGCGGCTCCGGACGGGTCGCCGACGTTCTGGGCCATCGCTGACGTGGCCAGACCGATCGTAAGCGCCGAAGCTGCGAGAATTTTCGTGAGCATGATGCTTCTCCTTTTTACGAGGGTCGTCGCGTTGCGACTACGAAAACAACCGTTCGGGCGGGCGAAGGTTCCGACAAATTCCCCATGAAATTCAGCATGTTCTCAGGTGTTCAAGGCGGCCGCCATGTCATTCTCCGCGGGCATGCTTCTGTGGACTTTTCTAACGGCACAGCCCGGCATTTTGCTCGCCGCATGAGCGTACGCCTTACCGTTCCGCCGGAACAGGAATGCTTCTTGCGAGTTCATACCTTTGTACAATGCGACGCGCTGATGCGAATGGCGGCAGCGCAAACAAGGAGAGCAGACATCATGGGCCTTGGAACCATTCTCATCATAATCTTGGTCCTTGCCTTGCTTGGCGGCTTCAGCGGCTTGGGCGGCGGACCGTTCTATGGCACCGGCTATTACGGTGGTGGCGGCCTCGGCCTGGTGTTGCTTATCGTCATTATCCTGGTCCTGCTTGGGCGCATTTAATGCATGTCGCGCAAAAGTGTGCAGCGGTTTTGTGATAGCGACATGCATAAAACAGGTACCTAAAGCGCATCGCATGAGGCCAGTCGAACGCGACGCGCCTTAGTGTCACGCTCGCGACAAAAACGCCTGCCGCTTGGCAACAAGCGCCGGGCGTTTTGTCGTGAAGAGACAAGATTTCCAAGATCCTTGGCCAACCAGGATCCCTGGCTAAAAAGGGCGACCCGGTGCCGAACCTTTCGGCACCGAGAACACCACCATAGCAGCAGCTTAGTGTTGGCGATCGGCGGCCAGCGCTTCTTTCAGATCGGCGCTGAGCACGCCTTCGTTGAACAGCGACATGATACGGGCGGCCAACCGCTCGCGGACAGGACTGTCGTCCGCAACACCCAACTCGCGGCAGCAGTCGTCGAGCGCTTTTTTCAGCACGCTCAGTTCGGCTGGAGTTGCTGCACCTTGCATCGACATGCCATCCTCCCTTGAAAAAGGGCGAAAGCGCGAAGCGTCTTTCAAGCGTCCACTCGCCATGTCTGTGTGGACGACTCCAATTCAATTAGCGCCGCTCTCGTCCAAACTCAATGTACGGAAATTACCAAACAGACAATTTGGGAACGACTGCCTTGCACCTGCATTGTTGCTGCGATCCAACCCACCCCTCATTTGGATCATTGGGCGTAGCCCACGACGCCCGAATGGAGCCCGTTGCATCCCTCGCGACGGGCTCTTTCGCGTCCGGTGACCTCAATTGTCGTTTTCGTACCAAACCGTCTTTGGTACGTTTCCAACTCTAACTTTCAGTCGGATGTTTTCGTAGGCAAGCGGCAGGAGAAACTGTCGTGCATCGATTCATTTTTTTATTTAGTAGGCTCCATACCTTTCAGTGCCTATATGAGCGTTATCGTCCGCAGGTTATACCGGGCGCGGACGGCTGGGAGATAAAAAAGCTCTTGCCCTGTTTTGGGGCCAGCTATGTCTGATCCAGCAAGTTCCAATAGAAATCTATACAGAAACAAGCTGTTGCGCCGGATGAGCGCCGGCGATTTCGCATCTCTCGAGCCGCACATCGAGCGCTGTTCGCTGGAGTTACGGCAATCGCTCGAAGTGTCCGGATCGCCGATCGAGGCCATTTATTTCCTCGAGGACGGCATCGGTTCGGTGGTTGCGAAAATGCCGAACGGCAGCGATGCGGAAGTTGGCCTTGTCGGCTTGGAAGGTATGACCGGCTCGGCCCTGATAATGGGCGACGACCGTACGGTCCATGATTGCTATGTGCAGCTGGCGGGAGAAGCCGCCAGGATCGACGCCGAGCCGTTCAAGGCGGCGCTGACGCAAAGCCCGACGCTGCGGCTGTTCTTGCTGCGCTACGTGCAATATCTGCATGTCCAGACTGGCTATACCGCGCTGGTCAACGCGCGATCGAAACTTGAAGACCGGCTGGCGCGCTGGCTGCTCATGTGTGACGATCGGGTGGACGGCGGCCGGCTGACGATCACTCACGAATTCCTGTCGATCATGCTTGGCGTAAGGCGTCCGGGTGTCACGGTCGCGCTGCAGCTGCTCGAGGGGCGAGGGCTCATCCGGTCCCGCCGCGGCGAAATTATCATTCGCGATCGCGATGGTCTCGTCGCACTGGCGGATGGCGGCTACGGCCTGGCCGAGGCCGAATATACCCGCCTGGTCGAGCATATCGGCGAGCGCTGACGGCGCTTTCCTGGCCGATTGCTGCCGCAGGTCGAGGCCCCTTGCGACACTACACGGCGGGTCGGAAAAATTTTCAAAGCTCCCGGACCGTCAGGGAACTTGTTTCCCGTCGGAGGGTTATGGGACGCCTCTACTTTGCGAGGCGGCACCAACCATTCGGGAGAGGATCATGGCAACCACGAAAAAGGCCGCGAAGGCGGCAAGCAAGGGCCTTGAGGATCTGTTCCTCGACGGGCTCAAAGACCTCTACTACGCCGAGAAGAAGATACTGAAAGCGCTGCCTAAAATGGCCAAGGGCGCGGAGTCGGAAGAAGTGACCGCCGCCTTCGAGAAACACCGCATGGAAACCGAAGGACATGTCGACCGCCTGGAAGAGGTGTTCGAGAAATTTGGCAAGCCGGCCCGCGGCAAAACCTGTCCGGCGATTGACGGAATCATCGAAGAGGGCTCGGAAATGCTCGAGGAGTATAACGGTGCTCCCGCGCTCGACGCCGGGCTTGTCGGTGCGGCGCAAGCCGTCGAGCATTACGAGATCGCTCGCTACGGCACTTTGATCGCGTGGGCGGAAGAACTCGGCAAGAGCGACGTTGTCGAGTTGCTCAGGGCAACTCTCAAGGAAGAGGTCGCGACGGACGAAGCGCTTTCCAAGCTCGGCGAAAGCGGTGTCAACGAACGCGCAATGCAAGAAGCCGCTTGATCTCAAAACCGCAACCGAGCCTCGGAAATGGTTGCCAAGGCTCGGTTGGCCGCGGTGAACCGGTGAATTCTGCATTGGTCTGTCATGAACGGTAGAGCGGGCAGCTAGAGCGTTGAAGCGGTGCATCGCTGCGGGCTTACTCGATCTGATCGAACGTGCATTGCCGGGGCTCTTTGTCCGGCCGCCAGCGCAACAGCTTGGTTCCGTGCCGGAACCGGTCGCCTGTCACATGGTCGAAACGAACCTCGACCACCAGTTCAGGCTTTATCGGCTCCCATTGTCCGCTGCGCTCCGTGCTCCAGCGGCTTGGCCCGCCCGGCGCCTTGCCGGTGAAACCCGGTTTGGCCCGCAGTTTTTCCAGCCGCCTGGTCAGCGCCGCCCTGTCGTCCTTGCCGATGGTCGAGGTGAATCCGACATGGTCCAGCCTGCCTTCGTTGTTGTAGAGGCCAAGCAGCAGAGATCCGACTTCGTTGCTGCCGGCGAGATAGCGAAAGCCGCCGACCACACAATCCGCAGTTCGCAGCCGCTTGACCTTGACCATGGCGCGCTCACCGGGCCGGTATGGCCCGGCGATCAGTTTTGCAACGACACCGTCGGTCGAGCCATGGCCGGCGCCTTGCAGCCAGCGCTCGGCGGCAGCGGCGTCGTGCGTGCATTTGGACAGGCGCAGTTCGGGCCGTGCCGCCGACGCGACAAAGGCCTCAATCGCCTGCCTCCTGGTGGTGAGAGGCTCTTCGATGATGATCCCGCCGCCGGGTTCGGCCAGCATGTCGAACAGGACCAGCATGGCAGGCGTCTCGAGGCTCAACTTGCGGATCCTGCTTTCGGCGGGATGAAGGCGCATTTGCAGGACCTCGAACGAGGACGATCCGTCGACCTCGATGACGATTTCGCCGTCGGCAACAAACCGCCGCGACCTCACATCGCGCAGCACCGCGACCAGTTCGGGAAAGTAGCGGCCAAGCGGCTTGCCCGATTTTGCACGCAGATCGACGGCATCGTCGCCCTTGAACACGAGGCAGCGAAACCCGTCCCATTTCGGTTCGTACTGCCAAAGCCCGTCGCCGCCAGGAATTGCGTCGGCGGCTTTGGCTTCCATCGGACGAAGGTCGAGCGGCAACGGAAATGCGGTCATGGCTGGTCCGCGCCGCCGCTGAGGCATTCGCTACCGCCGTCGGCCATTCCCCTGCGCCCCGCTTTCCCGCCTCGGCACCTTGCGGCCGGTTTGGTCGGGTGAAGGCGACCGCGGATCGACCTCGTCGGACCCACCGATCTCCTTGGTGATGCGATAGGCCAGATAAGCGACGGCTCCGGCAAGCAGCAAGCGGACCATGACTGCAAATCCTTCGTTGGCGTGAACCCACCAACCCGCAGGCCGAAGGTTTTGTTCCGCCGCTGCCCATTGCCGGGGTGGATCGTCGGCGGCGCAACCAAAATCCAAGCGCATCGTTTGTTGCTTATCGACGAAAAGAATTTGCGATGAAGACGCTCTTGCCCTTGTTCACTTTGACCCTGGCGCTATTCCTGGCCAGCAGCGCTTGGCCTGACGGGTGACCGCGATGCTCCTCGTTGTTCCGGTCTGGCAGGACATCGCGGCACGACTGCTTCTGACCGCGCTCGCCGGCCTGTTGATAGGCCTCAACCGCGAGGCGCGCGGGCACGCGGCGGGGCTACGCACCACCGTGCTGGTCGGATTGGCCGCCGCCATCACAATGATCCAGGCCAGTATTCTGCTCGAGACCGTTGGCAAGCACCCGGATTCGTTTGCATCGATGGACGTCTTGCGCTTTCCGCTGGGCGTGTTGACCGGCGTCGGCTTTATCGGCGGTGGCGCCATTCTTCGCCGCGGCAATCTTGTCAGCGGCGTCACCACGGCGGCCACGTTGTGGGTGATGACGGCGATCGGATTGGCTTTCGGTGGTGGCCAATACGGCTTGGGCGCGGCCGGCACGGCGCTGACGCTGGCCACCTTGCTGGTCCTGAAATGGGTGGACCTTCGAATGTCGCGCGAACACCATGCCCAGTTGGCACTGACGTGGAAGGCCGCGGCTCGACAGGAGCTCGATGCGCTCATCGGGCCGCTTGGCTACCAGGCACGCCTCGTCGCAATAGAGAGGCGCCCAGATCTCAAGGACCCTGTGTTCTCGTTCGAGATCAGTTGGAGGCGGCCCGACACGGGCGCACCGCCAATGGATCTGCTGGCATCGGTGGGCGAGCATTGCGAAATCCAGAAGTTTGATCTCCTCAGCGAACCTGCCCGCTAGCTGGCGGCTTGCAACGATCGCGGCCTGAATCAGGCCATAGCTTCTCCACACCCCTTTCGATACCTATCTTTCGAGGCAGGACTCAAGGAGCAAGCAAAAGAGCGTGGCACAGCGATCGGGAAGTGCTGATCTCCCACTTCACGGCGGACGCGTGCCGAAATGGCTCAGCGACCGCATGACGCGGCTTGGCGCGGTCATGTGCGAGGCGATCATCCACCATTACGGCCGCGATGAGTTGCTGCGCCGGCTGGCGCATCCGTTCTGGTTCCAGTCCTTTGGCGCCGTAATGGGGATGGACTGGCACTCTTCCGGCATCACCACCAGCGTCGTCGGTGCCTTGAAGCGCGGTCTGTCGCCGCTTTCCGGCGAACTCGGCATCCACGTTTGCGGCGGCCGCGGCGCGCATTCGCGCAAGACCCCGCACGAGCTTGCCCTGATCGGCGAGCGTGTCGGCCTCGACGGGCAAGGCCTCGCGACTGCCAGCCGGCTTGTCGCCAAGGTGGACAGCGCCGCGGTCCAGGACGGTTTCGATCTCTATCTGCACGGCTTTATCGTCACCGACGACGGCAAGTGGGTGGTGGTGCAGCAGGGCATGAACGGCGACAGCAAGGTGGCGCGCCGCTATCACTGGCTGTCCGAAGGCCTGAAGAGCTTTGTCGACCAGCCGCATGCTGCCATCGAGGGCGCCAACCAGGGCGAGATCGTCAACCTGACCGACCGGCGCGCTGAAGCGTCGCGCCAGGGACAACTGGACCTTCTGCACGACCTTGGACCGGATCGCATCGTGAGGGAGCTTGCCGCTTTGGAGCGGGGTTCGGCGCCAGCGCCGGAGCCGGCACAAAAGCTGCTGCCGCATCTGGTGATGCCGGCGCACCACGATGTGCGCGAAAGCGATGTCGTCATGCGCCGCCTGCACGGCAACATCGCAGCGGCGGCCGAGCGCGGCCCGACAGATTTCGCCGGGCTTCTCCTCGTGCCCAATGTCGGCGCGCGCACGGTGCGGGCGCTGGCGCTGGTCGCCGAAGTCGTGCATGGCGCGCCGTGCCGTTTTTCCGATCCAGGCCGTTTCTCGCTGGCGCATGGCGGTAAGGACAGGCACCCGTTCCCCGTGCCGCTGAAGGTCTATGACGAGACGATCGGCGTGCTGAAGTCGGCTGTCCAGAAGGCCAGGCTCGGCCGTGACGAAGAGATCGGCGCGTTGCGGCGGCTGGACGACCAGTCGAGGCAGGTCGAGCGCTATGTCACCGGCCCAAGCCTGAAGGAAATCGTCGCCGGGGAGTTCGAGCAATCGCATCTGCTCGGCGGCCGCAGCGTCTTCGGTTGGGAGGTCGTACCCGAAACGGCCGCAGTCAAATCAACGAAGTGATCGGCTCAGATCAAGCCTCCAAGTCGATCAGGGCGACGCCGAGTTCGGGACGGTGCCTGCGGCGCAGATGGCCAGGCGTCTCCACCAATGTGACCTCGAGCGTCGGCCGCACGATGCCGTCCAGCAGATGACCGCCCCTCGTGGTGCCGTCACTCAATCCAAGGACTGCGTGGACGTGCAGGCTGGGCTTGCCGTCGTCGCCGATGGCAACATCGCCGATCGCGCTCAGCACTTCACACTGTTCCCGGACGGGGATTTTCCGGTAGGTCCTTTCTCCAGGGTCGAACCAGCCGACAGTTGCCCTTTCGAAAGCACCTAGCGCGGTCAGCGACGCACTGCCAATGCCGTTGTCAACGGCAAAGGACGTCAGCTGCGCAAACGCCTCTTCGCCGGGATCAAGCACAACGACGAACGTTCTCTGTCCGGCGCTTTCGGCAACAAACTGTGATTTCATGATTTCGCTCCAGCCGTCAGGAATTCAAATCCACCACACCAGCAATGCCAGCAAGACGAGACCCACCAGGCCGGCGATGAAAGTGATCCGGCGCGCCCGCGTCCGCAGGATGATCTCGCCCTGCCGCGCCTGTTCCGCTGAAAAGACAGGACCATCCTTGTCCCGGTCGTTGCTCATCCATCGTCTCCTTTCGGGCAATTATTCAGCATTGAATAGATCTGGCGCCCGATAGAACACAATCTCGTTTGGCGGATGAGGTTCCACGATGGACCATCGACGGTTGGAGCCGACTGGGACTCGGCCGTCTGCCGAGGCGGGACGGAGATCGATCACGAAGTGAACCCAGCCGGCTTGGGACCGGCTGGGCGCCGTTTGCATCTATTCCTTCGGCGCGGTCGCGGGCGCGGTATAGCGGCGGCGCACCGCGTCCAGGACGTGGTTGCGGCTCTCCTGCGCCGAAAGTGTGCCGTCTTTCTCCGCTTCGGCGGTTTCGCGCGCCAGTTCCTTGTCCCTGATCTGGTGGCGAAACCATTCGGAATAGTCGCCGGCGCGCAAATGATGTTCCCAGGTCCTGTCGTCGATGCCCTCGGCGATCTGGGCGAAAATCATCAGATTATGGGCGCGGAGGTTCATCGCATTGTCGGGGCCGCGGAAATAGAAGCTGCCCTTCTCGTCCAGCTGGCCCTCGGCATATTTGCGGCTGTGGCGCTTGAGCGACTGTCGCGGTTCGATCGGCTCGACCATGGCAGGTTTCTTGCGCGCCTGCGGCCGCCAGAACAGCACGCGCTCGTCTTTTGGAGAGTTCAGGTTCTTGTGCTTTGGCGGTTCGGTGCCGGTCTCGTGACAGAACGTCTTGATGACCTTTTTCGCCTTGGGGCCGAGTGCGATGACGGCGGTGACCAGCCGCAATGCCTCGGTTGAGATCGCGTCCGGATGAACCGTGATCAGGATCGTGCCCGGCAATTCCATGGCCAGCACCATTGGCGTGTCGTCGCGCCGCTTCGGCAAGAGGTGATGCGCTTCGTCGATGATCAGCCAGTGTGGTCGTGCCGTGCGGAAGCGAACACCGCCAAGGCCCGGCAGCAGGTCGGCAAAGAAGTCCGGCCGTTCGTTGACGCGCAGCGCCAGGCCATTGACGACCAGATTGTTGTCCGGCTTCTCCAGGAGATCGAGCAACTGCGTCTTCGTCGGCGCGTTCGAGCCGTCGCCCAGCCGGACGGCGCCTTCGAGGCCGTCATAGTCGCCTTCCGGATCGAAGATGCAGAACTGGAACTTTCTCTCGACGAAGCGCTCCGTCAGTGCGGTCGCCAGGGTCGATTTGCCGATGCCGGAGCTGCCGGCGATCAGCACCGTATCGGTTGGCGACAGATACACCTCCTTGCCATCCTCCGAGCCAAGCAGAATGCCGTCGCGGTTCGGCACAAGCTCGCGATCGCGCTCGACCACCTTGGCGATCAGTTCCTCGACGCCTTTTCCGCGCGCGCCGCGTGTCACGAGATCCGCCGTATCCTTGACTGCCGGCAGTGCGTTGTCGACGGCGACGCTGAAGCCGCAGGCGCGCAGGAAGGCGTGGTCGTTTTCGGCGTCGCCGACACCGACGACGTTGTGCGGCGACAATCTGAGGTCCTGAAGCGCGGCTGTCAGCCCGGTCGCCTTGTTGATGCCGCTGGGCAGGATCATCACCGCGCCCTTGTTGAAGATGATTTCCAGCTCCAGCCCCAATTTCTTGATGACCTCGAGCGCGGTAGCCTGATGCGGTTCCCAGGTTGCGACGATCGAGCGTCCGACCGAAAGCGGTTTGACACCGCGTTTCCTGAGTTTGGCGATGAACTCGGGGGCGGGCGGCGGAGATATCGTCCGCTCCTCCTCGCTGGCCGGCGTGTAGATCAGCGCCCCGTTTTCCGCGACCACCTTGTCGAAGATCGCGACTTCGGGAAAGACGCGTTTCAGGTCGGGCAGCTCGCGCCCGGTGACGAGAATGAGTTTGCGCCCGCTCTTCTTGAAGCGTTCAAGCGCCGCAAGCGTCTTCTCGGCAACGAGCCCTTCATGCGCCAGCGTGCCGTCATAGTCAGTGGCCAGGGCAATGAAATACATGCCGTCAATAGCCGCCCACGATCGGCAATATCTCGCCGGTGATGTAGCTCGAGCAGTGCGGCGAGGCGAGGAACACGTAGGCCGGCGCGATCTCCTCCGGCTGGGCCGGCCGTTTCATCGGCGTGTCAGCGCCAAATTTCGAAACATCGCCGGCTTCCTTGTCCGAGGGGTTGAGCGGCGTCCAAACCGGGCCTGGCGCCACGGCGTTGACCCTTATGCCCTTCTCGACAAGGTTGCCCGAGAGCGCTCGGGTGAAGGCATGAATGCCGCCCTTGGTCATGGAGTAATCGACCAGTTGCTTCGAGCCCTCGATGCCGGTCACTGAACCGGTATTGATGATCGCCGAACCGGGTTTCATGTGCGGCACGGCCTCCTGCGCCATGTGGAAATAGCCGTAGAGGTTGGTCTTCAGCGTCGTGTCGAAATGCTCCTCGGTCAGCTCGCTGAAATCGCTGGAGTGGATCTGGAAAGCGGCGTTGTTGACCAGCACGTCGATCCGCCCAAACTCCTGCACGATCTCAGCCACCGCGTTGTGGCAGTGGTCGCGTTCGCTGACATCGGCCTTGATCAGGATGCAGCGCCGGCCTTCCGCTTCGACGGCCCTTTTGGTATCTTTGGCGTCCCTATCCTCTGAGAGATAGATGATCGCCACATCGGCGCCTTCACGCGCATAGAGCACGGCCACGGCACGGCCAATGCCTGAATCGCCGCCGGTAATGACGGCCACTTTGCCGTCGAGCTTTTTCGATCCGATATAAAATGGCGCATCGTAAAGCGGCGCCGGCTTGATCGCCCATTCATGGCCCGGCTTCGGCTGGTGCTGCTCGGGGAAGGGCGGCTCGGGATATTTGCGGGCGCCGGCCTGCATGGCGCCTTTTTGCTTGCCATTGGATTTGGACTTGTCCTTCTCGTCGATACGGCGCTGGATATGCCGCTGCTTGGCGGCCTCGCCGGCGATTTCCGATTTCATCTGCATGGTCATCTCCCTGGCTTGAAACCCAACAACGCATGTCCGGCGAAAAGGTTTATGCGACCACGTCATTCCTTGAGCCCGGCGACACGCTCCAGCAGCGGCCGTTGCAGCAGCGGCAGATGGCCGACGACGCTGAAGGCCGCGTTCCTGACGCCTTGCATGATGCCGTTGTCCGATTGGGCCAGCGAGAGGATGCGCTCGCTGAGCGTGATCCACCGTTGCCCCACCGGGTGGCGTTCGCTTGTGTAGCCGGCAAGCGTTCCGTCGACGAAACGCCTGGCGAATGACGCGGCGTCCTCGATGCCGAGATTCATGCCGCGCGCGCCCAACGGCGAATGCACATGCGCGGCATCGCCTCCCAGGAAGACGCATGCGGTTTGATAGCGCGGCGCCTGTCGTATCGGAATATGGAAGCGGTCGGCCCGCAACAACCGCGTGATCCGGTAATTGCCGGGGATGCGCGCCAACGCATCCTCGCTGTTTGAAACCGCGCGATAGCGCTTCTCGCCGATCGGGATGATGAAACCGACGTCGCCGTTCCTGTGAAGAAATGCGTGGGCGGCCATCGGCTCATAGGGCCAATCGTCGATGTCGGCGTCGGCAATGCTCCATTGCCGCCGATGCGTGTAGCCATCGAAGCCGATGCCCATGGCATCACGCACCGTGCTTTGCGCACCGTCGGCTCCGAAGACAAGGTCGAAACTTGCCTCGTCACGGCCGTCTGGCGCCTCGATCCGCACCTCGGCCCGGCCTTTGTGCTCGGCCATGCTGACAAATGTGCTTCGCCATTCGACGTCGATGCCAAATCCCTTGAGCGTATCGGTCATCAGCGATTCGGTGTCGCGCTGCGGCAGCGACAGCAGGAAATTATGGCGGTGGGGCAGGATCGAGAAATCGATCTCGCCGAGCGCTCGTCCTTCGAAGTAGAAACGGGCTCGGCGAATTTTCAATCCTTCGGCGAGCAATCGGGCAGCGACTTTGGACGGTTCAAGGATGTCGAGGCTGTGCGAACTGATGCCGACCGCCTTGGCGAGCGGCGTCGGGCCCTCCTTGCGGTCGATGATGCGAGGTGCAATGCCGCGCCTTGCCAGTTCGACTGCCGCCGTCAGCCCGGTCGGGCCGGCGCCGACGATCAGGATGGAAGCGTCCCGCGAAGCCGGCATCGTCGGGCGTCAGCTTTTTGGCAGTGCGTATGCAATGATGTCGTCGCCGATCCTGGTCTCCATGAAATGGTGGCCGCCGGGTGCAAGGGTCGCCAGCCAGGTCAGGACATAAAGCCATACACCGGCGGCATTGCCGACAAGCAGCAGGCTGCCGGCGGCCAGCAGGGCGATCCCGGCGGGCAGATAGTGCCAGGATCCGCCCAGCGCGATCAGCCAGGCACCGCCCCCTCCGATCAGCAGGCCGAGGATCGTCAGCAGCGCGCCGACGAACATCGTCCACCAGAGGGCAACGCCGGACCGGCGGCGAATGGGATGGGGGTAGGGGATGGTCATGATGCCTATCCGGGTGAAACAGAACGTGACCTCATCCGAACGTATGGAGGGTTCGATGGTTTCCGGTCAGCCCGACCTGATGGGCCAGGGCGGGGTAACCATTCTGTGATCTCCGCTGCTCCAGCCGGAACTTACCCACGCAGCCGCAGTTAGGCACCTTGGGGGGTGAATACGGTTTGCTGGATGCGAAATCGGCGAGGGGATGCCGCAGGTCTTTTCAAAGAGTGCCAACGGCATTTCACGCTTCGCTCTGTGGGGCGCGTGTTTCATGGCGATCTTTGCGGCTCTCGGCGGTACCGCCGTCTTGCGTTCGGACTTCGTCACCGGCGTTGGCCGGCCGTTGGCGCAACCAGTGCCGTTCAGCCACAGGCACCATGTCGGCGAGCCCGGCCTCGATTGCCGTTATTGCCATAGCGGCGTCGAGACTGCGTCATCGGCGGGTCTGCCGGCGACCGAGGTGTGCATGACCTGCCATTCGCAGCTGTTCACCAACGCGGACATGCTGGCGCCGATACGAGCAAGCCTTGCTTCCGGGCAGCCATTGCAGTGGCAGCGGTTGAACAGTGTTCCCGACTTCGTTTATTTCAATCATTCGATCCATATCGCTAAAGGCGTCGCCTGCGAGACGTGCCATGGCGAGGTCGACGACATGCCGCTGATGCGGCGGGCGCACGCACTATCGATGGAATGGTGCCTGGCATGCCATCGCGATCCCGAGCCTAATTTGCGTCCGCCGCAGGACGTGTTTCTGATGCACTGGAAGCCACCGGCCGGCATCGCCGAAATCCGCCGGTCACTCATCAGCCTTCTCGATATCCACCCCGAGACCATGACCGACTGTTATGTCTGCCACCGCTGACAAACCGATCGCGGCTCCAGATATGGCCGGCCTGCGCGAACGGCTTTCGCCCGGCCCGGAGCTGTGGCGAAGCCTCGACGAGCTCGCCGATACGCCGGAATTCCGCCGCTTCGTCGATGCCGAATTTCCCTCGATCGCCGAGCGCATCCCGCGGCTCGACCGGCGCACGCTGCTGAAGCTGATGGGTGCATCGCTGACGACCGGGCTTGCCGCGTGCAGCCGGGACGAAGACATCCTGCCTTATATCCGCCAGCCGGAAAACATCGTTCCCGGCAAGCCGCTTTATTACGCGACCACGCTTTCGAGCGATGGCTACGGTATCGGTGCGGTGGTCGAAAGCCATGAGGGCCGGCCGACCAAGGTGGAAGGCAATCCCGACCATCCGGCCTCGCGCGGTGCGACGGACGCCATCATGCAGGCGGCGGTGCTGTCGCTTTTCGACCCCGATCGCTCGCGCATGCCGCTGAAACACGGCGAACCGGCGGCCTATGGCGACTTCCTTGCCGACATGGCCGAGCTCACCTCGCGGCTGGCCGGCTCAGGCGGTGCCGGCGCGGCGCTGCTGATCGAGGCGACGACCTCGCCCACCATGAAGGCGCAGATCGAGGCGCTGCGCGCGCGCTACCCCAGGCTGAGGCTGTTCCAGCACGATCCCCTGGCAACGCCGTCCGGCGCCGAAGCCACGCAGACCCTTTTCGGCAGGGCGCTTGCACCGGTCTACCGGTTCGATCGCGCCGACGCGATTGTCAGTCTCGACGCGGATTTCCTGGGCGAGGGCCCCGGCCGTCTCGCTTACGCCCGTGACTTTGCCGCGCGGCGTCGCGTGCGCCGGGCGGACGATACGATGAGCCGGGTCTATGCGGTGGAATCGACGCCGACGATCACCGGCGCTGCCGCCGATCACCGCAGGCCGGTGCGGCCGAGCGAGGTCGAAGCCGTCGCCGCGGCGCTGAGCGCGGTGCTTGGCGGCGAAGCGGCGCCAAGCGCCTTGGCACTGGACCCGGCCTGGTTGGCTGCCACTGCGGACGACCTGAAGGCGGCCGGCCGCTCGGCGCTGATCGTGCCGGGTGCCCATCAAACACCGTTCGTCCATGCCGCAGCCCTTGCCATGAATGCGCGGCTTGGTGCGCTTGGCAACACCGTGGAACTGATCGAGCCGCCCGACGCGATGCCCATCGAGGGCGACCTCGCTGCACTTTGCCAGGCGATCGCCGCGCGAGATATCGACACCGTTGTCATACTCGGCGCCAATCCTCTCCACACCGCACCTGCGGGGTTCGATGTCCGCGACGTGTTTTCGCAGCTGAAGCTTCTTGTCCACTGGGGTCTCTACCGCGACGAAACCGCCTTCGTCGCACACTGGCATGTCCCTGCTGCGCATGATCTCGAGAGTTGGAGTGACCTGCGCGCCCATGACGGAACCGCGTCGATCGTGCAGCCGCTGATCAGGCCGCTTTACCAGGGGCGGGCGGTGCATGAAATCCTGGCCGTGCTTGGCGGTGAATTAGCTGTTTCTGCGCTGCCGCTCGTCCGCCGGACATGGGCACAAACGACTTGGGCGCAAGCACTGGACGATCCCGCGTGGCGAAAGGCGCTTCGCGACGGCTTTGTATCCGGCAGTGCCAGCACTCCAGTCGATGTTGCGATGCCGGCGGATTTGCGCGGCCTGAACCCGCGCGTCGAAGCGGCCAAAGGCGTCGAAATCCGTTTCGTCGCCGATCCCTGGCTGCGCGACGGACGCAACGCCAACTCGTCCTGGCTGCAGGAATTGCCGCGGCCACTGAGCAAGATCGTCTGGGGCAATGCAGCGCTGATGTCGCCAGCGACGGCGGGGCGGCTTCAGGTGGAAAACGCCCGGGTCGTCAATATCGCCTCGAACGGCACGGACATCGATGCGCCGGTCTGGGTCATGCCTGGCCATCCCGACGAGACCGTGACACTTGCTCTGGGCTTCGGCCGGAAGCTTGGTTCGGTGGCAGCACTCGCCGACGGCCACGACGCGTACAGGCTGCGAAGCCTCGAGGCTCCCTGGATCGTCTATGGCGCCACGGTCGCGCCGCGGGACGGCAGTGCGCGGGTCATCACCACGCAACACCATCAGGCGATGGAGGGCAGGGCGATCGTTCGCCATGCCTCGCTCGAGGCCTTCCGCAAAAATCCACATTTCGTGCGCGACGGCGCCCCGCCCGCGCCAACCGGATCGCTCTATCCCGACTGGCAATACAGCCAGGAAGCCTGGGGCATGTCGATCGACCAGTCGGCATGCATCGGCTGCATGGCTTGCGTTTCTGCCTGCCAGGCGGAAAACAACATCGCCACCGTCGGGCCGGACGAGTCGGCACTCGGCCATGAGATGCATTGGCTGCGGATCGACCGCTACTACTCCGGCCCGCTCGACGATCCCGACGTCTTTTTCCAGCCGGTGCCTTGCATGCATTGCGAGAAGGCGCCGTGCGAGGTCGTCTGTCCGGTCAACGCCACCACCCACACCCATGACGGGCTGAACGCGCAGGTCTACAACCGCTGCATCGGCACGCGCTACTGCTCGCAGAACTGCCCCTACAAGGTGCGGCGCTTCAACTTCCTGGACTTCCAGGAATTCGACAAGGATGCGGCCGGACCGAAACAGGCCGCGCACAATCCAGACGTCAGCGTCCGTTCGCGCGGTGTGATGGAAAAATGCACCTACTGCGTCCAGCGCATTTCCGAAAAACGCATCAAGGCGCAGATCGAAAACCGCCACATCGCCGACGGCGAAGTGGTGACCGCCTGTCAGCAGGCCTGCCCGACACAGGCGATCGTTTTCGGGGACCTCAACAGCAAGGGCGCCGCTGTCGTGCAGGAAAAAGCAGCGCCGCAACACTACGCCTTGCTCGAGGACCTCAACACGCGACCCCGCACCACCTATCTCGGCAAGATCAGGAATATCAACGGCCGTCTCTCGCCAGGCGGGAAAGCCGATGGCTGAGGCTATTGCTGGAAAACCGGGCGCACTGCCCGTTCTGCGCGGCCGGCACGACCTTCCGGAGATCAGCGGCCGTATCAGTGCGATCGTCCTCGACGGCAGGCTGCCGCGCTATTTCTGGACCGCGTTTTTCGCCTGCTTCGTCTTCGTCCTCATCTTTCTCTATTCGATTACCTATCTGATCTCGGTCGGCGTTGGCGCCTATGGCGTCAACATTCCGGTTGTCTGGGGCACGATGATTGGCAATTTCGTCTGGTGGATCGGCATCGGCCATGCCGGCACGCTGATCTCGGCGGTGCTCCTGCTTCTGCGCCAGCCCTGGCGCGCCTCGATCAACCGCTTTGCCGAGGCGATGACGCTGTTTGCCGTTGCGATGGCCGGGCTTTTCCCGATCCTGCATCTCGGCCGCCCGTGGTTCTTCTACTGGCTGCTGCCGCTGCCCAACACGCATATGCACTGGCCGCAATGGCGCAGCCCACTGGTCTGGGATTTCGCGGCGATCGCCACCTATGCCAGCGTTTCGCTGATGTTCTGGTATATGGGCCTGCTGCCCGATCTCGCCGTCCTGCGCGACCGGGCGAAATCGCGCCCGGCGCAGCTGTTCTACGGGATACTGGCGCTCGGCTGGCGCGGTTCGGCCTTTCATTGGGCGCGCTACCAGACGGTCTATTTCCTGATGGCGGCACTGGCCACGCCGCTGGTCGTCTCGGTGCATTCGATCGTCTCGCTCGACTTCACCTTCGCCATCACGCCGGGCTTCCATTCGACTATCTTTCCTCCCTATTTCGTTGCCGGCGCGCTGCTGTCCGGCTTCGCCATGGTGCTTACCATCGCCATCCCGCTGCGCTGGGCGTTTTCGGTCCAGGATCTGATCACGCTGCGGCACATGGACAATGCCGCCAAGCTGATGATCGCCGCCGGCATGATCGTCATCTACGGCTATGCCTCCGAGGCTTTCTTCGCCTGGTATTCGGGCGAAACCTATGAGCGCACGATGATGTGGCAGCGCGCCTTCGGACCTTATGCGCCGCTGTTCTGGACCATGCTCGCCTGCAACGGCGCTGTTTTGCAATTGCTCTGGTTCCGGCGGGTGCGCCTCAACATGGCGGTGCTGTTCGCCATTGCCCTGATCATCAACGTCGGCATGTGGATCGAGCGCTATGTCATCGTCGTCACCGGGCCAAGCCACGATTACCTGCCGTCGTCCTGGGGCGAACAATCACTGAGATGGCTCGACTTCGGCATCCTGTTCGGCTCGATCGGCACCTTCTTCGCATTGGTCTTCCTGTTCATCCGCGTCCTGCCGGCCATCACCATTTTCGAGGTCGAGGAGCTGGCCGGGGAGAGGGGCGGCGCAAGATGAGCCTTTACGGCGTCATTGCGGCTTTCGCCGATCCCGAAGCGCTGACCGAGGCGGTCCGCACCATGCGGGCGCGCGGCTACCGGCGCATGGACGCGTTCTCGCCGTTCCATGTGCATGGGCTGGCCGACATGCTCGGCATGCGCAAGACGCGCTTGCCATGGGCCATCCTTGGCGGCGCCATCGCCGGCGCGGTGTTTGTCTATGGCCTGATCCTCTATTCGGTCGAGATCGATTTTCCGCTCAATGTCGGCGGCCGGCCGCTGCATTCCTGGCCGGCCTTTCTCGTCATCGCCTTCGAGGCCGCGATACTTGGCGCTGCGCTGGCCGCATTCTTCGGCATGCTGGCCGCCAATCGCCTGCCCGAATATTACCACCCGGTCTTCAACGCCACGAGCTTCACCTATGCGCGCGGCGGCAAGTTCTATCTGCTCGTCGAGGCCGCCGATCCGAAGTTCCGCAAGGGCGTGACCAAGGGCCAGCTGACACGGCTCGGCGCCGAAACCGTCGAGGAGGTGGAGGCGTGAACATGCGCACGATCCAGCTGTCGGCAGCCTTGCTGGTCGCCGGCTGCCGGCAGGACATGGAGGACCAGCCGCGCTACGATCCGCTCGAAAGCAGCAACCAATTCGCCGACGGCATGTCGGCGCGGGCGCCGGTCGAGGACACAGTCGCACGCGATGCCGATCTTTCGCCGGTACCCGACACTTTTCCCTATCCGGTCACGATGACGCTGCTGCGGCGAGGCCAGCAACGCTTCGACATCTTCTGTTCGCCTTGCCACGGCCGCGCCGGCGACGGCCACGGCATGATCGTCGAGCGGGGCTTTCCGGCGCCGCCGACCTATCACCAGGACGCGTTGCGCAAGGCGAGCGACAGGCATTTCTACGACGTCATCAGCAACGGCTATGGCGCCATGTATTCCTACGCGGCGCGTGTCCCGCCTGCCGACCGCTGGGCGATCGTCGCCTATATCCGCGCCCTGCAATATTCGCGCGATGCACCAATTGCCGAGCTGCCGGAAAGCCTCCGCGCCGAGCTCAATGCGGAGCCGGATCGATGATGCGGGCGATGATGCGGCTTGCCACCGAACGTTTGATTTTGCCGGCGCTTGCCGTGGCCGCCGTCGGACTTGTGCTTTGCGCCACGGGATTGGCCTTCGACTTCAGAGCCATGTTGGCCGGCTGGCTGCCTGCGGCGCTCTTCCTGCTCGGCCTGCCGCTCGGCGCGCTGACCATCCTGATGGTGCATGGGCTGACCGGCGGCCGCTGGGGCGAGGCAATCCGCCAGCCGCTGCGCGCTCTCGTCGCGACGCTGCCGCTGGCGCTGCTTCTGCTGCTGCCGGTTCTGCTCAGGCTCGACCTGGTCTTTCCCTGGGCGAGTGCCGACGCGGCTGCATTGCCCGAGACGGTGCGCCAGAAATTCTCTTATCTGAACGTTCCGTTCTTTTTGCTGCGCTTTGCCGCCTGCGCCGCGATCTGGTTGGTGCTGGCGTGGCGCGTGCTTGACTGGACAACGACCGATGGCGGCCACGGCAGCGCCGGCCGCGGCAAGGCCTATGCCGCTGGCTTGATTGCGCATGGGCTGGCTGTGACGATTTTTGCCATCGACTGGATGCTCTCGCTCGAGCCGGAGTTCTCCTCGACCATCTATGCGTTGCTGGAAGCGTCGGCCGAAGTCGTCGGCGCTTACGCTCTGGCAATGACGGTACTGTGTGTTAACCGCTCGATCGAGGTCATGGCGGGCGGCGAGGAGGATGTCGCGCTCAGCGAGGATTTGGCCAACATGCTGTTCGGCTTCGTGCTGCTGTGGACCTACCTGTCGTTCATGCAATGGCTGGTGACCTGGGGCGGCGACCTGCCGAACGAGATCCGTTGGTACCTCATCCGCAGCAGCAATGGCTGGCAGTATCTGCTCTGGCTGCTGATTGCGCTGCAATTCGCGATCCCCTTTGCCGGGCTGCTCAGCCGGGATCTGAAGCGCAGCCATGCCGGCCTGCTGTCGATCTGCGGCATCGTGCTGGCTGGCCACTACGTCGATGTCCTTTGGCGGATCAGACCGCCGTTGGCGGACGGCAATGTGATCGCATTCTGGTACGATCTTGCCGCGCTGGCAGGAGCTGGCGGCCTCTGGTTTGCGCTGCTGCTTTTCGTGCTTGGCCGGCCGGACCGGATCGCCCTCTGGTGCCGGAGGCCGGTCCATGGCTAGGGCAGCCCGCCATCCCGAAACGCGCGACGTCTGGCCGGGCGCGCTGCTTGCCTTCGCGGCCGGCCTGCTGCTGCTCCTGGCCGCAACAGTCATCGTCCTCGGGCTCGTCTTCGACACCAGGCCGTTCAGGCCGCTGCCGGGGCCATCATCGGTCGGCAACCGGGCCAGTCCAGCCTTGCAGCGCTTTCCAGAAGACGACCTCGCTGCCTTCCGCAAGGCGGAGGAGCAGGAGCTGAACAAGGTCGGCTGGGTCGACCGCACCGCCGGCATTGCCCGCATTCCGATCGAGGACGCCATGTGGGCGATCGTCAGCCATGGTTTGCCGAACTGGGGGCAGCCGGCGCCGGCCGCCGGCGCCGACTGCCGATTGGTCGAGGCCGAGATACCACGCGCGCCACAGGCCGCTCGCTGCCGGACCGCGCCAGGCCAGGGACGCCGGCCATGAAGGCCTGGCTAACCGCTTTTTCCCTTCTCGCGGCACTGCCGGCCATGGCCTTCGCACGCCCGGCCTTCGATCCCGAGATCGGCGCGCAGCTCAGCCTCGACCGGGTGTTTCGCGATGCGTCCGGCGAGCAGCGCACGATCGGCCAAATGCTTGCTGGCCGGCCGGCGCTGCTGATTTTCGGCTACGACAAATGCCCGAACCTTTGTGGTGTGACCCAACAGGCGGTCGCCTCGGATTTGAAAAAGACCTCGCTCGACCCCGACACCTATCGCGCTTTGTTCGTCTCGATCGATGCCGCCGACACGCCCGAAGATGCGGGCGATGCGCAAGCCACGGTCGCCGCGGCGGCCGACGCGAGGAACCTGTCGGCGTGGCGGTTCCTGACCAGTGCCGACGGCGCCGGCGGCGCCCTTGCCGCGGAAGCCGGCATCAGTTTCGACACCCGCGCCAGGATCGACCAATTCGCCCATCCGATCGCGGTCATCGCGCTGACGCCAAAAGGCCGGATAGCGCAGGTGCTGCCGGCGCTGAGCTTCACGCCGCGCGATCTTGAGCTTGCCCTTGTCGAGGCATCTTCCGGCAGGCTCGGCTCGATCGCCGATCATGTCTTCCTGCTCTGCGCCGGCTTCGATGCGTCCAAGGGGCAATATACGCCGGCGATCTGGGCTGCGTTGAAGCTCGCCAGCATCGTGATGGTGGTGGGGTTGGCGATGGCCATACTGCTGGCGCGCGGGAGGCGGGCGTGAGCTTCGGCATCCGGTTTTTCCCGCAGGAAGCCTCGTCCATCGCGGGCAGCGTCGATGCCTTGTTCTACACATTGCTGGCTTTCGCAGTCGCGCTCGGCCTGTTCCTGACCGTTCTCGTTGTCGGCTACGCCGTCAAATATCGTATCGGCTCCGCAGCCGACCGTACCGGGGCGCGTGCCCGCAGCCTGCCGCTGGAGATGACGTGGACCATTGCCAGCCTGGTGATGGCCTTCATCTTCTTCGGCTGGGGCGCAGTCCTTTTTGTCCGGCGCGACCGTCCGCCACCGGACGCCGTCGAGATCGCCGGCCTCGGCAAGCAATGGATGTGGGAATTCCGCCATCCCGGCGGCCAGCGCGAGATCAACGAGCTGCACGTGCCGGTCGGCAAGGCGGTGGTGATGTCGCTGGCATCACAGGACGTCATCCACTCCTTCTACGTGCCAGCCTTTCGGGTCAAGCAGGATGCCGTTCCCGGACGCACGGCCAATGTCTGGTTCATCGCCACGCAGCCGGGGCGTTATCACCTGTTCTGCGCCGAATATTGCGGCACGCAGCATTCCGAGATGGGCGGCTGGGTGACGGTGCTGGCGCCGGAGCAATATGCATCATGGCTCGGCAGTCAAGGTGAAGGCGAAAGCCTTGCCACGAGCGGCGGGAAACTGTTCCGCGCGCTCGGCTGCTCCGGCTGTCACGGCAATTCCAGCAAGGTGCGGGCGCCCGGCCTCGATGGGGTTTTCGGCCAGCCGGTGGCGTTGGCCAACCGGCAGACGGTCATCGCCGACGAACGCTATCTGCGCGATTCGATCCTTGTCCCGAACAAGGAAATCGCCGCCGGCTACCAGCCGGTGATGCCGAGCTTCGACGGTCTCGTTGACGAAGCCGAACTGCAGATGCTGATGGCCTATCTCAAATCCCTATCGCTCCAATCTCCCTCGTTCCCGGCGGCAAAAAACGAGGCGCCGCAATGAGCAGCGATTTGGCGTCGGCAAGCTATCTCGCAGAAGGTGCCGGGCCGCGCTCCTGGCTGCTGACAACCGACCACAAACGGGTGGCGTGGCTCTATTTCGTCTCGCTGACGGCCTTCTTCTTCCTCGGCGGAACCTTTGCCGTGCTGATGCGCATCGAGCTTGCGACGCCGGCCGGCGACCTGGTCTCCGACGATGTCTACAACCGGCTGTTTTCGCTGCACGGCATCATCATGGTGTGGTTCTTCCTGGTGCCGTCGATCCCGGCAACGCTCGGCAATTTCCTGCTGCCGCTGATGATCGGCGCGCGCGACCTCGCCTTTCCACGGCTCAACCTGGCAAGCTGGTACGTCTTCATGTTCGGCAGCCTGTTCGCGCTCGCCTCGGTGGTTTTGGGCGGCGTCGACACCGGCTGGACCTTCTACACGCCGCTGTCGACGCTCTATGCCAACGGGTTTGTCTCGACCGCGGCATTCGGCGTTTTCATCGTCGGCTTTTCGACGATCATGACCGGCATCAATTTCATCGTCACCGTCCACACCTTGCGAGCGCCTGGCCTCACCTGGTTCCGGCTGCCGATCTTCGTCTGGACGCTGTACGCCACCAGCCTGGTGATGGTGCTGGCGACGCCGGTGCTTGCAGCATCGCTGATCCTCATCGTGCTGGAGCGCGTCTTCGGCATCGGCATCTTCAATCCCGACCTCGGCGGCGATCCGCTGCTGTTCCAGCATCTGTTCTGGTTCTACTCGCACCCCGCCGTCTACATCATGATCCTGCCAGGTATGGGAGTGGTCTCGGAAGTGCTGCCTTGCTTTAGCCGCCGGCCGCTGTTCGGCTACAAGGCCGTCGCCCTGGCTTCGATGGCGATCGCCGTCTTCGGCTTTCTCGTCTGGGGCCACCACATGTTCGTCAGCGGGCAGTCGGCCTATGCCGGCGTGGTGTTTTCGTTCCTGTCCTTCTGCGTCGCGATCCCATCGGCGATAAAGGTCTTCAACTGGAGCCTGACGCTGCGCAAGGGCGAAATCAGCTTCGAGACGCCGATGCTTTATGCGCTGTTCTTCCTGGCATTGTTCACCTTCGGCGGGCTGGCCGGCCTTTTCCTTGCCGCGCTCGCCATCGACGTCCACGTTCACGACACCTATTTCGTCGTCGCCCATTTCCACTACATCATGGTAGGCGGCATGGTGACCGCCTACATGGCAGGGCTGCATTTCTGGTGGCCGAAACTCACCGGCCGAATGTATTCGGAGGTTTGGGGCCGTATAGCCGCGGCTGTGACCTTCATCGGCTTCAACCTGACCTTTTTTCCGCAATATGTGCTCGGCTTTCTGGGCATGCCGCGGCGCTACCATACCTATCCGCCGGAATTCGCTTTCTGGCACATCCTGTCGTCGGCTGGCGCCGTGGTGCTGGCGATCGGCTATCTGATGCCGCTCCTCTATTTGGCGTGGTCGCTGTTTCGAGGCGCGCGAGCCCCGGACAATCCGTGGCGAGCCACCGGGTTGGAATGGCAAACAAGTTCGCCGCCGCCGGCGCATAATTTCGATCGCATGCCGACCGTCACCAGGCCAGCCTACGACTATCCGATGAAAGGTCTGACCGAGAAACGGTCGGACCCGGTGGAGGATCTGGTTTGAAGTCACCAACGACAAGCATCGCCTTCGACCGGCCGGCTCGCGAAATGGCAGCCGACAGCTTTGCCATGTGGGTGTTCATCGGCTCCGAGGTGATGCTGTTCGGCGCCATCCTGCTCGTCTTCATGTTTGCCCGGTTGAGTTATGGCGACGCCTTCGCCGGCGCGGCGAAGCATCTGTCGCTGCCGTTGGGCACGGCCAACACCGTCGTCCTGATCACCAGCAGTTTCGCTATGGCGCTCGCCCATATGTACACGGCCGCGCGGCGATGGCGCGCCGCTGGCTGGGCATTGGCTGCGACGGCGCTGCTCGGCGTCGTCTTCCTGGCGATCAAGGCGACGGAGTACGCCAGGGAATTCAGCGAAGGGCTGGCGCCGGTGCTCGGCGCACCTTTCATCTATAAGGGCCCGGATCCTGTTCATGCCGAATTCTTCTTCGGCCTCTATTTCGCGATGACGTCACTGCACGCCTTGCATCTGATTTGCGGCGTAATCGTCATCGGCGGCATCCTCGCGCTGTGGCCACGCACGATCGAGGCCAGCCGGTTCCGGCGCGTGCAGGCAATTGGCCTCTATTGGCATTTCGTCGATGTCGTCTGGGTCTTCCTGTTCCCCCTCCTCTATCTGATCAACAGATGAGCGAGTTCCGCAAACTCACGCTTGCTCATATCGGGCTTTTAGCCTTGCTGGCCCTGACCGTCGGCTCGTCCTTCCTCGCGCTCGGCGGCTTCAATTCGGCACTCAATCTGGTGATCGCCGCGGCCAAGACCGCCGTCATCGCCATCCTGTTCATGCATCTGGCCAGCGACGGCGTCCTGCCGCGTCTTGCGGTCGCTGCTGCCGGGTTTTGGCTGATGATCCTGTTCGGGCTGACGCTGATCGGACAATAGGCCGAAGCGGCGCACCTCGTGATGCCTTGCCTGCGCTCGGACCGGCCTCATACGGCCCGCTTTTGCCCGGCCGCCAGCGTAGAAATCTTTTGGCCGTGGCCATTGAGTTGCCGGGCCTCGTCCTCGGCTGCGTCTTCGAGCTTGGCGACGAGCAGATCCTTGAGGTCGCCAACCTCTTCCTCGATGTCTTCGATGGGTACGCCGGCATCGGCCGCCTCTTCCTTGCATTCCCTGGCGAGGATTTCCGCCTCCCTTTCAAGCTTGATCGGAGGCGGCGGCACATGAACGTTTTCGTGGATCCAGTCCTGCAAGAATTCTATCGCACTGTCACTCATGGCGCTCACCTATAGCGGCAACCCTGTAGTGCACATTAACGTACGTGCTGCAAAATGGATGCTTGGCAACGCCGGATTTCGGGTAGCGATACTTGACGATAGCGTGATCGCTTAGGAACTGGAGCTTCTGCAGCCAAATGGAATCACTTGGCGTCGCGGAATTGCGTCTAACCAGACAGTTGGAGCGGGATCTAATTTGAAAGCATCCCGCCCTAAGACGTGTTGCGCCGACGCGCCGGTGTTGCTCGATTCGGATCGCTTGTCGGCCGACCATCGTCATCGGCAGCAGCCGGTCGTGTCGGCCGCTCAGCGGCGCGGTCGGCGCGCATTTTGCGTTTATGCGCCATCCAGAACGGCAAGAGCTCGGCAAGAAAACTGTATATCGTGGTCTTCATCGGCATGCTCCGGACACGGGTTACAACTCGTGATCCCCGAGTTCCGTTCCGACAAAGAGTTCCGTTCCGACAAATCCGTCGCTTCTACAATTGCGATTCGATCGGCAGGCAGCCAACCAGCGCTGCAACGATGCGCCGATAGAGACTGGCCTCCGGTTCACGCGAATATTGACGCATCTCGCCATCCGCCATGCCGAGCCACCGCAGGGCCCCTTTGTCCAGGACCAGTTGATAGCTCGTCTGCGGCGACTTTTCGTGCTCGAACAGCCGGCGCAACTCCATCACCAGATTGGCATCGTGGAAAAGCACGCCCATTTCCGCATTCAACGACACCGAACGCGGATCGAAATTGAAGGAACCGACAAACCCCAGCGTGTCGTCGACCGTAAAGGCTTTGGTGTGGAGGCTGGCTCCCTTTGAGCCGAAAACGGAGATGTTGGCCTGGCGGTTGAAGGGTTGCAATTCGAAAAGCTGGATACCTTTTTTAAGCAGCTTGCGGCGGTATTTGGCATAAGCGCCGTGCACTGCGGCGACGTCCGTCGCGGCGAGCGAGTTGGTCAGGATTGCAACCTCGGCGCCACGGTCCACCAGCTTCGACAGGATGGCCAACCCGGTGCGGCCGGGGATGAAATAGGGCGAGACAATTTGGAGGCGCTGCCTGGTCGCCGCGATAGCGGGAAGCAGCTCTTTGGTCAGCCAGTTCCTGCGCCGCTTGCCGCGCACCTTTTCCGGCGGATCGGAAATGACGCGAACGCCTTTCGTCCAGCAGACGTCGCTGTGCGCTGCAATGAACTCCGTGATCGTGCGCCAGGCACTGAGGCTGTTCAAAAGCTGGCCGTCCGCGGTCGCATCGAGATTGTCGAGGAAATCGGCGCGCGAGCCCACCGCAGCCGGGTTGAGCAGCTGGATCGGCTTTGCCGCCTCGCAATTCCAGAACGCCTCGAAGATCTGCATCGTCTGCCCTACGGCAGGACCGAGAAGCAACAGGTCGAGATCACGGAAATTTGTCTCCGCGGCGTCGAAATAGGCATCGCCGATGTTTCTTCCTCCGACGATGGCCAGGCTCCCGTCGGCGATCCAGGCCTTGTTGTGCATGCGGCGGGTCATCGCAAACAGCCGGGCAACCATCTCCAGCGAGCGAAAGATGCTGCCGTTCCTCATGCCGCTGGGGTTGAACAGCCTCAGCTCGATGTTCTTGTAGCTGTTGAGCGCCAGGTAAGCGGCGTCGCTGTTGCGCGGATTTATATCGTCCAGCAGCATGCGGACGCGGACACCGTGCTCCGCCGCCTTGACGACCTCCTGCATCAGCAGCCGGCCGCTATGGTCGTCGTGCCAGAGATAGTACATCAGGTCGAGGCTGCTGGTGGCACTGCGCGCGGCAAGGATTCGTGCGGCAAACGCGTCATAATTGTCGGCGATCAGCACCAGCCCGCTATTGCCGGCAGCGATCTTGTCCCGGGCAAACCGCGAAATGGCTGTATCCATAAAGTGCACCGACAAACATCAGCGAAGCAAACCGTCTGAAATCTGACTAACAACCCTTCAGGTTCATTCTGGTTGCAGTCGCGGCTGCCGTATCGCGTCCAGGTTCAGCCGGGCCTTGATCGGCAGATGGTCGGAGGCGCGCTGCGCCAGCGGCGTCTTGTGCACCTCGATGCTGGAAATCAGGTGCGGCGGCCTGGCCAGGATGCGGTCGAGCGCAAACAGCGGAAAGCGCGACGGAAAGCTCGGCAGAACCGCATCGATCGGACCGAAATGCGGCAGCAGGGCCAGCAGCGAAGACCTGTTGCGGACGCGCCATTCGTTGAGGTCGCCAAGCAGGATTGTTGGCCGCAGAACTGGGTGCGTGGCTTCGACAAGCGCGTTGGCCTGCTGCGAGCGCGACCGCCGCAGCAGGCCGAAATGTGCGGCTATGATCCTAAGCGAGACGCCCTTCAGCTCCAGGTCCGCGATGACCGCGCCGCGCGGCTCCAGGCCGGGCAGCCGGATCTGGTTCACGCTTTCGACCACGCCGCGGCGTGCCAGGATCAGATTTCCATGCCAGCCATGGCTGCGGCGGTTTTCCGGGATGTGTGTGGGGACGAGGTCGCTGTCGCGCTCGAGTGCTGCGAGATCCAGCAATCCCTGCCTGCTTCCGGTTCTTTCGTCGGCCTCCTGCAAAGCAATGATATCGGCGTCGAGTTCCTTGACCACGGCCGCGACCCGCTCCGGATCGAACCTGCCGTCGGTGCCGACGCATTTATGTACATTGTAGGATGCGACCGTAGTGCATGAAATTTCATTGCCGGGTGCCGCAAACCGCGGCACTTCCCTTCGCAGCGCAGCGCCAAGCGACCTTGGGAGGGTAGGCGATCGATCCAGCATGTGGTCCATTTGCTGTTGAGTCGGCGAGTGGCGGCCATTGCGATTATGGCGCGTGCGGAGGTCTGAAACAACGACGACCTTGCAGAACCGTTCCCGTCGGTCTTCTTCCACCGCGAGCAGCGGTGAGGTTTCACCGGAAGTCTGCCTCTGTCATGGAACAATCGCAGCCGCGCGCGGTTCAGCAAACTTGCGCCGAAAACGATCTGACGCCATGCGGCGTGATCGAAACGGGATGGCCGGATCATGGAAACACCCGCCTTCTGCACCACGCCGTTGCTGCGCATCGCGTACATCGCTGGCGGCCCTGGAGCCGGCGCGCCCGTCCTGCTTCTCCACGGCTGGCCGGACGACGCAACCACCTTCACGCGCATTGCGCCTGTCCTGCATCGTGCTGGCTTCCGCACCTTTGCGCCGTGGCTGCGTGGGTTCGGCAAAACCACCTTCCTGTCGGACGAGACCATGCGATCCGGTGAAATTGCCGCCATGGCTCAGGACGTGATCGATTTCGCCGACGCATTTGCCCTCGGCCGTTTTGCGGTCGTCGGCCACGATTGGGGCGCTCGGATCGCTTACCTGCTCGCCTCGGTATTTCCCGAACGGATACGCTGCTGCTCGGCATTGTCGCTTGGCTGGCAGCCGGGCGAATTCGCAACGCCGCCGTTGGACCAGGTCAGGGCATTCTGGTACCAATGGTTCATGGCAACGGATCGCGGCGCCGAGATCGTTCGCCAGCAAGGCAAGGCGTTCGCGCATTTTCAATGGGAAAGCTGGAGCCCGCCCGGCTGGTTCGAGGAAGAGCTTTTTGACAGCGTTTCCGCTTCCTTCGAAAATCCCGATTGGGCCGACGTGACGTTGCACTGCTACAGGGTTCGCTGGGGCGAAGCCGATCCCGATCCGCGCTACGCCGATCTTGCCCGGCGCCAGATTTCCGCCAAGTCCATTCCCGCGCCTACTCTGACGATCCACGGCGATGCCGACCGCGTTGTGCTGCCGCAATCGTCCGAAGGCAAGGAACGATACTTCACGGGCCATTACGAGCGCCAGCTTCTGGCTGGCATCGGCCACTTTCCGACGCGCGAAGCACCCGAGCGCGTTGCCGATCACCTTGTCGGGTTCCTCGACAGTTTCGGAAGAGGAGAAGCGTAGAACTGGAACCCTGACCGGCGATAGTACGTTTCGGGAAGGCAGCGCAGTCAACGGAGAAGTCGAATGCAGTCCTTAGCCGCAGATTCCGCCCCCCGCCCAGGCCCGCTCAGGATTGTCCCGTTTGATGGAACCGTGACCGTCCGGTTCTCCGATGCCATTATTGCGTCGAGCGAGCGGGCAAAGGTGCTCTATGAAGACGGCCATGATCCTGTTTTCTACATACCCTTCGAGGACATCTATTTCGACCTCTTGGAGAAGACGAACACGACGAGCCACGGCCCGCTGAAGGGCACGGCAAGCTATTGGCGTGTTCATGCGGTCGGTTCGTCGGCAGAAGACTTCATGTGGGCCTACGAGACGCCCGACACCCCGGCATTGGCGATCGCCCGCCATGGTGCGTTCGATCCCGGCAGGGCGCGGATCGACGCCGATCCCGCGGAAGACAAGCGGCACACGCCGCACGTCACCGAGTAGACCCACATCGGCGACAGCCGCTAGCTGTCCGTCAGCTCGCGAACTCTTCCCTGAGAATGCGCAGGCCGTCTTCGTATTTCGCTGTCGAGGCACCGATCTGCCGTGCCTGCCATAGATTGTCGGCGAGATCGGCGTGCTTGACCGGCAATGCCAGCGGGTTGGCCGCAGCCCTGCGAACGAACGCGGCATCGCCCTCGTTCGGCAGCCGCGTCATGGCGTCGACGGCCGATACGATGGTCGGCCCGAACCCGGCCGCCTCAAGCCGGTCGCGGTTCCAGCCGTCGCCTTTTTCGATGACGTCGTGAAGATAGGCGATGGCTTTCTGGTCGAGCGTTTCGACGGCATCGACGACCCGGCGGCAATGTTCGATATAAGGCCGCCCTGTCCTGTCCGTCTGCCCGGCATGAGCCTGTTCGGCGATTTTCGCTGCGCGATAAAGCACGCTCATTGGGTCGACCCCGTAACGAACAGCGCATGTCCTGGCTAACGCGCCATGGTCAGCGCGAGTTCCGATGCACCGCGGGAACCCTGCTGCCTCACTTGCGAGCTGAATGCCGCGGCGGCGGGCCCGACACGTCAGGAGACGCGTTCAAAACTGTCGAGGCTGGTTCCAAAGGCGCGCCAGGCGGGCAGTTTCCTGGCTCGGGCCGGGGCACCTTCCTTTTCCGCCGACAGAGCGGCATCCGCAACGGTGTGCCACAGCATCTCCAGCTTCCCATCCCTGAGAATGCCGGTATAGCTCACCGCTGCGGCTCCGACCCGCCCTTCGGCCGCGCAGGTGAAGCCGATGACATCTCCATGGCAGGCTCCGAACAGCGGCACCGTCATGCCGAAAAAGGCGCTGTCCTCCAGCGCCGTCCTGAAGGTTCCGCTGATCCGTCCGCCCTCTTCGCTGGTCAGTTCGACCACCGACCCGTACTGGTTTTGCCAGATGCCCAGCCAACTCATCGCTGCTCCTCCTGGTTGCCTCCATGGGGATTGTGCTGCCACACGGTCGCCAAGCCGCGGCCGGTGTAGCGGCCTTCAATCAGCCGCGATGCCAGCCGTCGACATCTGCACGAAGCGCAGCGGCGCTTCCAGCGTCCAGGCGACGCCGCGCCTGGCGAATTCCAGGCGGCCGGTGCCGCTGAGCGCCTGCGGCGTGACGCGTTTGAGCACAACCGTTCCGAAACCGCGTCGCGTGTTTTCATCCACCAATGGTCCGTCCAGCTCCCGCCAGACAAGGCGGAAGCCATCGCTGCCATCGGCGGCGGGCGTCACGGTCCATTCGACCTCGACCCGTCCGTCATGGCGCGACAGCGCTCCGTGCTTTACCGAATTGGTGGCCAGCTCGTGAAAGGCGATGCCGAGATATTGCACCGCGTTCGGCTGCAGCATGATCATCGGCCCGCTCATCGACAGCCGGGCCTGTGTCGCGAAGGCCTTGGTCTGGGCATGGATCAATTCGCCGATGGTCGCGCCACGCCATTCCGCATCGACCAGGAGGTCGTGCGATTCCGATAGCGCCATGATGCGTTCCCGGACCTGTGAAAGGAAAGCCTCTGGCGTCCCCGCCAGCTTGCTGGTCTCGCGGATCATCGAGACGATCACCGAATACTGGTTTTTAACGCGATGGTTGACTTCGCGCATGAGTGTGCGGATGCGCCGTTCGCTTTCCTTGTGGGGGCTGATGTCGCGCGCGATCTTGGAGGCGCCGATGATACGCCCGATGCCGTCGCGTATCGGCGAGATGGTGAGCGAAACCGGAACCAAGGTGCCGTCCTTGCGCTGCCGGATAGTCTCGTATGAAGGAATCCGTTCGCCGGCGCGAATGCGGCTGATGATCATGGCTTCCTCATCCAGATGGTCGGGCGGGATGAGGATCGTCACCGGGCGCCCGATCGCCTCGGCGGGCGTATAGCCGAACAGGCGCTGTGCCGCGTCGTTCCAGCTGGTGATAATGCCGTTCAGGTCTTTGGACACGATGGCGTCCATCGAGGATTCGACGATGGCGGCGAGCCTTATGCCGGCGTCGTCGGCCAGCGTCTGCACGCGCAGGTCGAGCAGGGTGTTGATGGCGCCGACAACCTCGCCGGCTTCATTGCGAAGCAGGACCGGATGCGCACTGAACGGGATGAGTTGGCCGTCCGGCCGCTCGGCGATGGCTCGGCCCCCACGAACGTCCCGCTCCTCGAGCAAGGCAACGGCCATTGGACACTCGTCATGCGCCATCGGTCGCCCGTCGAGGTGGCGAAGCTTCCATGACCCGCACCAGCGATCCTGGCCGATAACCGGACGATATCCCCAGAGATCGGCAGCGGGTTCGTTGAAGAAGGTGATGTAGCCTTGTTTGTCGGTGGTGTAGACGGCCACAGGCAACGCCTGCATCAGATCGGCGGAGGAAACTTGCGGGATCCCGCCAGTCCTTAGTTCAACGACGTCCACCAGTCCCCCGCTCCGCTTGGCTTGCCGACGGATTGCTACGTCATCTAAATGCGCGCGAGCGTTTTCGGTTCCGTTCGATCCGCTTTCGGACATTCAGGCTGATTTGCGTTTCGGGGCCGTTCTCGGCTTTTTGCTGGGAGCCTTGCCGCCTTCCTGCGCCAGGCTTTTGCGCAGAACATCGGCGAGATTGATGACGTTCGTCTTGGGCTCAGGTGCCGGCTTGGGCGGTTTCTTGCCCTTGCGCTTGGCCTCGATCATTGCAACCAGCGCCTTTTCATAAGTATCGTCGAACTTCGACGGGTCGAATTTGGCCGGCTTCTTGTCGATCAGCAATTGCGCGATTTCCAGCATCTCGGGATCGACCTTGCGAGCCTTCAGCCCTTCGAACACCGCGTCCGCCGCGACCACTTCATTGTGGTTGCGTAATTCCGTCATTACCATGCCCTTGCCCAGCGGCTGGATCAGCACCTCTCGGCCTCGCTGATAGAGCACGACGCAGGAGCGGGCTGCTACCTTTTTCCTGGCCATGGCGTCCCGGATCACCGCGAAAGCCTCCGTGGAGGGCGCGTCGGCCGGAACGAGATAGTAGGGTTTTTCGAGGTAGCGTGCGTCGATTTCGGCGGCAGGCACGAACTCGCCGATTTCGAGCGTATGCTGCGATACCATCTTCAGTTTCTTGATTTCGTCCGGCTCTATATGGATGAACTCACCCTTTTCGACCTCATAGCCTTTTACCTGCTCGGCCGCCTCGACCGTGTCGCCGGTCTCCTCGTCTAGATAGGCGCTCTTGACCGGGAGACCGTCTTTGCGGTTCAGGATCCTGAAATGCACTTTCTCGGCCTCGCTGACGGCACCGATGATCTTGACGCCACAGGAAACCGATCCGACTTTCATAAAGCCCTTCCAGGCAGCTCGCGGCGTCGCCATGTCGATCACTCATTTGTCGAACGGACGGAACGGCTGCGCGCGGAAATCGTTCCGCCATGGCAGGCTGTTCCATATGCCGGCCCGGACGTTCGTTTCATTTTCGTCAGGGGAATAGCGGAATGGCCCAACGCAGCGCAGGATTGCTGATCTTTCGCCGAAGGGAAGGACATCTCCAGATCTTGCTGGTGCATCCGGGCGGACCATTCTGGGCGAAGAAGGACGACGGCGCATGGTCGATCCCGAAGGGCTTGGTCGACGAGAACGAGGACGAGCTGGCGGCAGCAAAACGCGAGGCCGAAGAGGAACTCGGTCTTGCCATCGACGGGGATTTCGAAAGCCTTGGCAGCTACAGGCAGCCGGGCGGCAAGCTCGTCATCGCATGGTGCGTCGAGGCGGATTTCGACAGCGACGCCATCAGCAGCAACACCTTCGCCATGGAATGGCCGCCAAGGTCCGGCTCGATGAAGGAATTTGCCGAAGTCGACAAAGCGGGCTGGTTCTCCCTGCCTGAAGCCAACCTCAAGATCCTGAAAGGCCAGCGCGCCATGCTGGCGGACTTTGCCGGCCGGCATGGCGACGGATGAATTTGTTTCAGCCCAGTTCTTAGGGCAGTGCTCGGGCTTCCTCACCGCTCTGCTTTAAGCGCGTTGCGGCCGCAGCGTGCGCAAGGTGATCGAATAGCGGTGCTCCGCAACCGGCGGAATGCTGTGCTCCCATTCGTTGCGCGCGGCGCCCGTCATCAGATAGGCCGATCTTGGCTCGACGGTGACCGTCTTGCGGTCCCATCGCGTGCCGTTTTTCCGCTGCAGCCGAAAGCTGCAGGCGGCCAGCAGGGAAACACCGGCGACGGCCTCGAAATGAGGCTTGTCGCGGTGCCAGCCGATACCGGCGCCCGGTCGGTACTCGTTGATCAGCACCTGCACGAAGGTCTCGGCCGGCAGGCGGGCAAAGGCTGCAACCTTTTCCCGGAGCGGCAGCAGAAAGCCGGGTATCGGCGGTGCCTCGACGACTTCGCGCCGGTCGTAATCATAACGCAGCCCAAAACCGACCACCCGCCGGTTTGCCAGATGGCCGTGAAAGTCGAAGGCCTGAAAAGGCAGGCTTGCGAGCTGGCTCGCCAACGCTGCTTCTTCGTCCGGCGTGATCAGTTCGGGCCGGTAGCGGAATCCTTCCGGCAGGTCGTCGGCGGCGGCAAAGAGATCGCCCTGGCGGGCTGCAGCCGATGTCTTGGGCGATGGCATCAACCGTATTTGGTGAAGCCGGCCCGTAGCGGCAAGGCTGGCTTCGGCAGCAAGGAACCTCGCTCTCAGTGCAGGGTTATTCACACGACGGCGTGGATTGGACCTGTCGAGGATGCCTTCAACTGCGATCAGAAGCATCGATTACCAGCCGGCGACGAGGGTACTCTCCGTATGGTTCGTCCCGAGCGGAAACCGCTATGATTACGAGGACGTGCCGCCGCAGGTCCACGCGGCATTCCGCAAAGCCTCGTCAAAGGGCCGGTTCTTCAACGAGCATATTCGCGACCGGTACAAATACCATCTGGTCGAGCAGAGCCATTCGAGGTGAGCCTTCAGCCGCTTCTCAACCACGATCTCGGCTCTCCACCATGCCTGGCTGCGTGGTGGCAATGAGCGGACTTCGCAGTTGGCGAGCGACCTGATATTGATCATGGTCCCACCCAAAACATCGAAAGCTTGGAATGTCCGCCGAAGCCGAAAAAACCGAGCGAAGGCGAGACCTGGCCGAAACCCGGCAAGCTCGGAGCACTGATCGCTCAATCGCTGACCGAAAATGCCAAAGCCCGGTTCAGGTGGATTCTGCCCCCGGCAAAGGGACGCGGGTAACCATCGTGTTCAACAGATCGGCCGCCCTCGCGACGTAGCCGGTCGAGCAAGCGCCGCCATTCGAGGCCATCCGCCTCAGTCGGGCCCCTCCATCACCTTGCGCGTGTGGCGGGCGATGACACCTTCTTCGTCGGTCGCCACGACGCGGACTTCCACCTTGCTCTCCGCCTGGCTCATCAGCGCGGCATGAGAGCTGTTGGCGGCCTCGTCGATCGCCACGCCGAGCCAGCCAAGCCTGTCGCAAATCGCTTTGCGGGCCGGGGCAGAGTGCTCGCCGATGCCGCCGGTGAACACCAGGCATTCCAGCCCGCCCAGCGTGTTGGCGAGGGCGGCAACTTCCCTGGCAGCGCGGAAGGCGAAAAGCTCCACCGCTTCGCGAGCCCGGCGGTCGTCGCTGGCCTCCAGCGTGCGCATGTCGCCGGAAATGCCGGACACGCCGAGCAGCCCGGATTCCTCGTAGAGCATGTCTTGCAGCGCCTCTCCCGAAACGCCTCTTTCCAGCAGCAGGTACAAAAGCACGCCCGGATCGATGGCGCCGCAGCGTGTGCCCATGACCAGGCCGTCAAGCGCCGAAAAGCCCATCGTCGTATCGACGCTTCGCCCGTCGCGCATGGCGCACAGGCTCGCCCCGTTGCCGAGATGGGCGACGATGGTTCTTTTCGTCGCCAGATCGGGCGATATCTGCTTGAGCCGGCCGGCGACATATTCGTAGGAAAGCCCGTGAAAGCCGTAGCGGTGGATGCCGTCTGCCTCATAGCGGCGCGGCAGCGCAAAACGGCTGACCAGAGGCTCGATGGTCCGATGGAAGGCCGTGTCGAAACATCCGACCTGCGGCAGGTCGGGCCGCAGCGCGGCAAGCGCCCGGATTGGTGCGAGGCTGCGCGGCTGGTGCAGTGGCGCAAGCGGGGTCAGCCTGTCGAGAGCCTCGATAATTGTCGGCGTCAGGCGGACAGGTTCGACGAACTCGCGTCCGCCATGGACGATGCGATGGCCGGCGGCGATCAATTTCCTTCCGCCAAGTTCGTTCTCGATCCATTGCAGCATCTGGCCGATGGCTAAATCGGGCGATGCGTCCGCGGCAAGTGGCCGATCGCACTGCAGCTCCCCATCGGCGGCTTTCGCGGTCAGTCTTGGCGCATCGCCCAGATCCAGCGAACCGCGCGAGGCAAGATCCAGTTCGGCGGACGCTTCAAGATCGTAAAGCCCGAACTTGATACTGGAAGAGCCGGCATTCAGCGCGAGGATCGAGCGCATCAATCGCCGGCCCTCGTTGCCGTGTCTTGCGGCCAGCTCCATTTCTGGATCTCGGGCATGTCCTCGCCATGTTCGCGGACATAGGCCGTATGCTCAGCCAATTTCCCGTGCAACGCCGCGGCAAGATCCTTCGCCCGCTCGGCCAGCCCCGGCACGCGCGCGATCGCGGCGAGCGCCAGATGATAGCGGTCGAGCTGGTTGAGCACCACCATATCGAACGGCGTCGTCGTCGTGCCTTCCTCGCGAAAGCCGTGCACATGCATGTTGTCGTGGTTGGCGCGCCGGTAGGTCAGACGGTGAATGAGATAGGGATAGCCGTGATAGGCGAAGATGACCGGCTTGGCCCTGGTGAACAGCGCGTCGAACCTGTCATCGGTAAAGCCATGCGGATGCTCGGAATTCGACTGCAAAATCATCAGGTCGACGACATTGACGACGCGGATATTCAGGTCCGGAATGCCCGAGCGCAGGATATCGGCTGCAGCCAGCGTCTCCAGCGTCGGCACGTCGCCGGCGCAGGCCAGGACCACATCCGGATCTTCGCCCTTGGCAACCGTCCCGGCCCATTCCCAGATGCCGGCGCCGGCCTTGCAGTGCGCTTCCGCGTCCTCGGCGGACAGCCATTGCGGCGCCGGCTGCTTGCCGGCGACGATGACGTTGATGCGGTTGTAGGTTTTCAGGCAATGGTCGGTGATCCACAGCAGCGTGTTGGCGTCGGGCGGGAAATAGAGCCTTACCGTGTCGGCTTTCTTGTTGGCGACGAAATCGGCAAAGCCCGGGTCCTGATGGCTGAAGCCGTTGTGATCCTGTCGCCAGACATGCGAGGTCAGCAGGTAGTTGAGCGAGGCGATCGGCTTGCGCCAGGCAAGTTCGCCGGAGGTCTTCAGCCATTTGGCGTGCTGGTTGACCATGGAATCGACGATGTGGACGAACGCCTCGTAGCACGAGAACAGGCCGTGGCGGCCGGTCAGCAGATAGCCCTCCAGCCAGCCTTGGCAAAGGTGCTCGCTGAGCACTTCCATGACGCGGCCGTCGCGGGAAAGATGGACGTCGTAAGGCTCGATCCGCTCCATCCAGATCCGATCCGTGACCTCGAACACGTCGTCGAGGCGGTTGGAGGACGTCTCGTCCGGTCCCATCAGCCGGAAATTCCTGGCCTCGGCGTTCAAGCGGATCACATCGCGAAGATAGCTCCCCACGGTCCGCGTCGCCTCCCCGACAGTGCCGCCCGGACGCGGTACGTCGAGCGCCAGGCCTTTCCAGTCGGGAAGCACGAGGTCTTGTTTCAGCAGGCCGCCATTGGCGTAGGGGATTGCGCCCATGCGTCTTGACCCTGTCGGCGCCAGCGCCGCGAGCTCCGGCAGGAGATGGCCGCCTTTATCGAACAGTTTTTCCGGCTCGTAACTGCGCATCCAGTCTTCCAGGATCTGCCGGTGCGCCGCGTCGCCGCGTGCATTCGACACCGGCACCTGGTGCGAACGCCAGAAATCCTCGACCTTCTTGCCGTCGACCTCTTTCGGCCCGGTCCAACCCTTTGGGCTGCGCAGCACGATCATCGGCCACAGCGGCCGCTCTCCCTTCCAGCCCGCGGCTCTTGCAGGCTCCTGGATGGAGTGGATCCGGTCGAGCACGGTATCGAGCGTGCGGGCCATCTCGCGGTGCATCGTGGCAGGTTCATGACCTTCGACAAAGAAGGTCTCGTAGCCATAGCCGAGGAACAGGCTGCGCAACGCCTCGTCTTCCATGCGGCCGAGGATCGTCGGGTTGGCGATCTTGTAGCCGTTGAGATGCAGGATCGGCAGGACGGCACCGTCGGATGCCGGGTTCAGGAACTTGTTGGAATGCCAAGCCGCGGCGAGCGGGCCGGTCTCGGCTTCGCCGTCGCCGACGACGCAGGCAACCACAATGTTCGGATTGTCGAAGGCGGCGCCGAAGGCATGGACCAGCGCATAGCCGAGCTCTCCGCCTTCGTGGATCGAGCCGGGCGTCTCCGGAGCCGCGTGGCTCGGCACTCCGCCGGGAAACGAGAACTGCCGGAACAGCTTGCGCAGGCCGTCTTCGTCCCCGCCGACCTCGGGATAGATTTCGCTGTAGGTGCCCTCGAGCCAGGTGTTGGCGACCATTGCCGGGCCGCCGTGACCCGGCCCGCAGATGAACAGGACATCGAGACCACGTTCACGGATGATCCGGTTCAGATGCACATAGATGAAATTGAGGCCGGGCGTCGTGCCCCAATGGCCGAGCAGCCGTGGCTTGATGTGCTCGGGCCGCAAGGGCTCGCGCAAGAGCGGATTGTCGAGCAGATAGATCTGGCCAACCGAAATGTAGTTCGCGGCGCGCCAGTAGCGGTCCATCAGATCGACCTGGTCAAGGCCGGTTGTTTGCGCAGTGGTGCGAGCCTCGTCATTCATGGAAATGCCTCCGGAATACCCTCGTCCGTCGTTATCTGGAGTGGCGTCGCCTCGGAGAAAGGATTTGCCTCGAAATAAGTTTGGGCGGCGTGGCCAGCGCCCGCTTGCCGATCCTGCAACCCGCCTCGCCACACAAAAGCGGGTCGGTCTTTTGGGGAACCTCGGGGCTTGCTAACGGTTAGGGAGATGCACCGCATTGCTTGAATCCAAAGGGACTGCCGAGGCCCTGAGATACGAGCCGGCCGAGGTGGCGTTGAGCAGCTTGGGCGATTGTAGCGGAGGCCCATAGGAGGAGCAAAAAGATGCTCGATCTCTCCCATGCCCGCAACCAAATGGTCGACATCCACTTGAGCCGCCGTGGCATTCGCGACCGCAATGTCCTTCAGGCGATGCGCGAGGTCCCGCGCGAGGCTTTCGTCGAGCCTGGTTTCGAAGAATTCGCCTATGAGGACGGGCCGCTGCCGATCGCCGAAGGTCAGACGATATCGCAGCCCTATATCGTTGCATTCATGATCGAAATGGCGGAGATCGGAGCCGGCGACCACGTCCTAGAGGTCGGCACCGGCTCGGGCTATGCGGCTGCCGTAATGAGCCGTATCGTCGAACGCGTCTACACGATCGAGCGCCACGCCGCGTTGGCCGAAACGGCAAGGCAGCGGTTCAAAAAGCTTGGCTACGACAATATCGAAGTCCGCACCGGCGACGGCACCAAGGGCTGGCCAGAGGCGGCACCCTTCGATGCGATCCTGGTTGCGGCCGCCGGCCCCGGCGCGCCGCTCGCCCTGCAGGAACAGCTCGACGTCGCCGGCCGGCTTGTCATCCCGGTCGGCGATGAATTCGACTCGCAGCGCCTGCTCAAGGTCACCCGCACCGGCGCAGCAACTTACACCGAGGAGGATTTCGGCGGCGTGCGGTTTGTTCCGCTGATCGGCGAGCAAGGCTGGGGCGAGCCAGGCAGCGACAGCCAAATAGCGGCCGATCTTCCGCACCGGCATCAGCGCAGGAGCAGCCTGCCGCAGATGATAGCGGCCGCCGCCGAACCGCTTCCGGATTTCGACGATCCCGCCTTCGCTGCGCTGTTCGACCGGTTTGCCGACCGCCGCGTCGTCTTGCTCGGCGAAGCCAGCCACGGCACATCGGAGTTCTATCGTGCGCGCGCGGCGATCACTCGCAGACTGATCGAGAAGCATGGCTTCACCATCGTCGCGGTCGAGGCCGACTGGCCCGATGCCGCGGCGATCGACCGCTACGTCCGCCATCGGCCGCCGCGGCCCGGCGCCGATCCGCCCTTCCAGCGCTTTCCCACCTGGATGTGGCGCAACACCGACGTCGCGGCGTTCGTCGACTGGGTGCGAGAGCATAATGAGCGGATCAGCATATCCTCCCGGCGGGCCGGGTTCTATGGCCTCGACATCTACAATATGGGCGGGTCGATCGCGGCGGTCCTGCAATATCTCGATCGGGTCGATCCGCAGGCGGCAAGGATCGCGCGCGAACGCTATGGCTGCCTGACGCCGTGGCAGAACGACCCGGCCACCTATGGCCGTGTCGCACTCACCTCCGGTTACCAGAAATGCGAGAAGGCCGTGCTCGAGCAATGCCGGGAACTGCTTTCCAGAGAGCTCGACTACGCGCAGCAGGACGGCATCGATTTCCTCGACGCGAGCCAGAATGCCCGCCTGGTCGCCTCCGCCGAGCGCTATTACCGCACCATGTATTACGGCGGCGCGCAATCCTGGAACCTGCGCGACACCCATATGTTCGAAACGCTGGAGCACCTGCTGCAGGCCCGCGGCCCGAACGCCAAGGCGGTGGTGTGGGCACATAATTCCCATATCGGCGATGCCCGCTATACCGAAATGGGGATCGTCAGGGACGAACTGAATATCGGCCAGCTCTGCCGCCAGCGTTTTGGCGACGAGGTTGCCTTGATCGGGCTCAGTACGCATTCCGGGACGGTGGCCGCCGCCACCGACTGGGACGGCGACATGGAAGTGAAACCGGTTCGGCCTTCCCACAACGACAGCTATGAGCGGCTTTGCCACGACAGCGGCGTCTCGCCTTTCCTGCTCGATTTCGATCGCGACGACACGCTGCGCGAACGGCTTCTGGAGCGCCGGCTGGAACGCTTTATCGGCGTCATCTACCGGCCCGAAACCGAGCTCCACAGCCATTATGCGGACGCCTCGCTCGCCCGCCAGTTCGATGCTTTCGTCTGGTTCGATGAAACCAGTGCCGTGACGCCGCTTGGGCCGGAACATGCGGGGACAGGCCTTCCCGAGACCTATCCTTTCGGGCTGTAGCGAATTTGGACCCTGGGAAAATGGAAAATCAAAAGAAGGAGGTCACCGATGGCCGGAAAAAAGACTCATGAGCAGCAATTGCGCGTCATCGAAGAGCGCGAGAACACGAAAAACGCCGGCAAGGATTTCGACGCGGAAGCGGATTTGAAAAAGACCAGGCAAGAGCGCGAGGCGTTCCGGCGCGGTGCCGAGCTCAGATCGGACCCGAAGGACATTGCCGATCCCGACGACCGCAACATCATCCGCGGCGAGCACCAGGAAAGCGCCCACAACAAGCATCGCACCGACCGCTGAAACGGCAGGATCGCTTGACGTTAAGATAGTACGCCGGTTCCGTTCCCTGATCTGACGGATGCAGCGTTCGTGGCGGCAAGTTGGCGGACGAGGGCCGTCTTGATCCCTGGCGCTATTCAGCAAAAAATGTCGCGGCGACAGCAATTGAGACGAGGCTCAGCATCGCCAGGCCTGCCCTGGCGACATGCGAAGCCTCCCAGACGTTGTGCAAGTCTCTCCAGTCGCCGGTCTGCTTTCGAGAGAACATTGAAAAAAAGGTCGCGGCTGATTGCGGCATGGCAACGTCTTGCACCCAGAAATTATTGACGGGATGCGTGATCAACCAATAGGTCGCATGTTCCGCCAGCAGGAAGGCGAGCGCCGCCAAGGTCCACCAGAATCGAGCGCTTGGATAAGGCGTCAGGTAGAGCATGATGGCGAGGGCAATGATGCCGCCGATCTCGGCAAAGCCGCCGATCGTGAAGCCGGGATAATAGATCGCCTGCACTGATCTGTAGGTGGCCTCCTTGAGGCGCAACTTGCCGGGCAATTCCAGTGCGTGCGCAAGTGAGAGCGCCATCGTGACAGCGACCAGAAGGACGGTGGCGATCATCAATGCGCGCATGTTCCTGCTCCCTGAATGATGCCCTCGTGGCGCGCGCGTACTTAGGGTGGTTGGTGATCCGGTAAAGGCAACGACACCCGACTTCGCCGGCAAGTCCGGTTCGGTCATTCCCCGATCTGGCTGGTCGACCGTTCGTGGACTGTGGCGCCGGTCTGTGCGTCGACCGCAGCCATGCTGACCTCGTAGCCCCAGAGCTTGCGGATATGGCGCAGCGTGGCGTCGCGGCTGCCGCCTTCCAGCACTATGCCGTCCTTGACCTTATGCTGCAGGCGCAGATGCCGATCGCCGAGCAGGTCCACGTCCACCACCTGGATGTCCGGCCGGCTGGCGCCGATGTCGTAGCTGTGGGCGAGTGCGGCGCGGATGCTCTCGTAGCCGCGCTCATTGTGTATCGAGGCGACTTCGTAGTGCGGATCGTTGGCCGCATCGGCAAGCACAAAGAACCGCCATTTCCGGATCAGGGTAGGGCTCAGATACTGGCGGATGAAGGACTCGTCGCGATGGTTGGCCCAGGCGTCCAGCAGGGTCTGGCGCCAGTCGCCATTGCCGGCGATATCGGGAAACCAGTCGCGGTCCTCGGCGGTCGGCGCGGTCGAGATGCGCTGGATGTCCTGCATCATGTCGAGGCCCAGCGCGTAAGGGTTGATGCCGGAAAAGCGCGGATCGTCGAAGCCCGGCTGGAAGATCACGTTCGAATGGTTGCGCAGCACTTCCAGCATGGCGCCTTCGCCGATCAGGCCGCGGTCGAACAAAAGGTTCATCAGCGTGTAATGCACGAAGGTGGCGCAGCCCTCGTTCATCACCTGCGTTTGGCGCTGCGGATAGAAATACTGCGCGATGACGCGGACAATCCGGATGACCTCACGCTGCCAGGGTTCCAGGATCAGGCTGTTCTTCTCCAGGAAATAAAGCAGGTTTTCCTCGGGCAGCTTGAGCGATTTCCTGCGCTCCGCCATTGTATCCGTCTCGCGGGGCTTGGTGCCGTCCTTCGAAGGCGGCAGCGTGCGCCATAGGTCATTGTAGGAACGCTCCTCGTATTCCAGGCGCTCGCGAACGCCCTCGCGCTGCTTTTCCGACGACAGTTTCGGCGGCCGGTGATATCTGAACACGCCCTGTTCCATCAGCGCATGTGCGGCATCGAGGATCTCTTCCACCGCATCGACGCCATGCCGCTCCTCACAGCGGGCAATGTAGCCCTTGGCGAAGTCCAGATAACTGAGGATGGCGCTGGCGTCAGTCCACTGCTGGAACAGATAATTATTCTTGAAGAAATGGTTATGGCCGAGTGCCGCGTGCGCCGTCACCAGGGCCTGCAGGGCCATGGTGTTTTCTTCCATCAGATAGACGATGCAGGGATTGGAATTGATGACGAGTTCATAGGCGAGCCCCCGTCCGCCTTTGCGGTAGAGCAATTCCTGGTAGAGGTAGTGCTTGCCGAACGACCAGTGGCGGTACATCAGCGGCATGCCGACAGAGGAATAGGCGTCGAGCATCTGTTCTGAGGAGATGATCTCCATCTGCACCGGATAGACGTCGAGGTGGAGCTCTTCCGTGGCGACCGCCTCGATGGTCTCGTAGGCACGCGACAGCGTCCTGAAATCCCAGTCGGAACCGGAAAACAGCAACCCGGATTTGCTCGCCATCAGCCCCCTCTTTCAGCGCTCTTTTGATAACCCGGCTGTCTGGCGAAGAGCTGGCGGAAAACCGGGTAGATGTCGGCCGCCGTGGCGATGCGGCTCATCTGGAAGTTCGACCACCTCAGCTTGACCGCACTGTAGGCACGCCACAGCGACGTGCCGTTGTCGGTGGCGCCGAAGATGTGGCTCTCACGCTCGTCGAGGATCTCGACATAGGCGAAATACTGGCAAAGCCGCATGATCTGTTCGTCGAGCAAGGCGATGCAGCGCTCGGAATCGGTGACGAAATTGTCGCCGTCCGAGGCCTGGGCGACATAGATGTTCCATTCGCGGCTGGGATAGCGTTGCTCGACGATGCGGTGCATCTCCTCGAGCGCCGTGGAAACCACCGTGCCGCCGCTCTGAGTGTTGTAGAAGAAGGTTTCCTCGTCCACCTCCTGCGCCTCGTGCGTGTGGCGAATGAAGACGACCTCGGTGCGGTCATAGCGCCGTTTCAGGAACAGGTGCAGCAGCACGAAGAAGCGCTTGGCCAGATCTTTCTCGCGTTCGCCCATCGAACCGGACACGTCCATCAGGCAGAACATCACCGCATTGGCGTTCGGCACCGGCTGGGCGTCGAAGCGGTTGAAGCGGATATCGACCGGATCGACAAAGGCGATCCGCTTGCGGCGGCGCTCCAGCCGCTCAAGCTCTTCCTGCAGCGCCACGATGCGCTGCCGCATCTCGGCGTTTTGCGGCTTCGTCTCCAGCGTCGCGATCTCCTGCGCGACAGCGTCGACCGCCTCCTGCTTGGGGCGCCTGAGCGCTATGCGGCGGCCATGGCTGTTGCGCATCGTGCGCCCAACATTGATGTTGGTCGGCGAGCCGGTCGCGGCGAAGCCGGCCCGGCGCGGCTTGAAGGCGAGGATCTCCTTGAGGTTGAGCTTGACCATATCAGGCAGTTCGAGGTCTTCGAAAAAGAGGTCGAGCACCTCCTCGCGCGACAGCACGAAACGGAAATCGTCCTCCGATTCGGTTCTCCCCGGGGCGGATCCCATGCCGCCGCCCTGGCCGGGTTTAGGCAGCCGGTCGCCTCGGGCAAAATGCTTGTTGCCGGGCAGGACGTGCTGGCGGCTGCCGCTGTTCCGGGCATCCTTGAAGCTCGGCTCGCCGGTGCCTCGCGCCGGCATCGAAACGGCATGCTCGGCGTCCACGTCGGCGATCTTGCCGGTGCGGATCTGATCGCGGATGGTGCGCTTCAACTCTTCGCGCGCCCGCCGCAGGAAACGCTGCCGGTTGCCGAGGCTTTTGTCCTTCGGGTTCAGTCGGCGATCGATGAAGATCGGCATATGTTACCCCGGGCTGGCTTCAACCCGCCTTGTTCACCCGCATGTACCAGTCCACCAGCCGGCGGACCTGGCGCTCGGTGTAGCCGCGCTGGATCATCCGCTGCACGAATTCGGTATGCCGCTTCTCCGTCACGCTGTCCTGCTTGGAGCCGAAGCTGATCACCGGCAGCAGATCTTCGACCTGCCCGAACATCCGCTTCTCGATGACTTCGCGCAGCTTTTCGTAGCTTGTCCATGATGGGTTGCGGCCATGGTTTCTGGCCCGCGCGCGCAGCGTGAACTTCACCACTTCGTTGCGGAAGTCCTTGGGATTGGCGATGCCGGCCGGCTTTTCGACCTGCGACAGTTCGTTGTCCAGAACCTCGCGATTGAGGATCTGGCCGGTATCGGTATCCTTGTAGTCCTGATCCTCGATCCAGGCATCGGCATAGGCGATGTAGCGGTCGAACAGGTTCTGGCCGTATTCGCTATAGGATTCCAGATAAGCCTTCTGGATCTCGTGTCCGATGAACTCGGCATAACGGGTCGCCAGCTCCGACTTTATGAAATCGAGATAGTCCGCCTCTGTTTCCTTCGGGAACTGCTCGCGCTTGATCGCCTCTTCCAGGATGTACATCAGATGCACCGGATCGGCGGCCACCTCTTCGGTGTCGTAGTTGAAGGTCTGCGACAGGATCTTGAAGGCGAAGCGGGTGCTGACGCCGGTCATGCCTTCATCGACACCGGCCGCGTTTCGGTACTCCTGGACCGACTTCGCCTTGGGATCGGTTTCCTTGAGGTTCTCGCCGTCATAGACGCGCATCTTGGTGTAGAGCGGCGAATTGTCGTGTTCGGCCAGGCGGGTCGAAACGGTGAACCGGCTGAGGATATCGAGCACTTCCGGAGCGCAGGGGCTGGAGGCCAATTCGCTTTCGCGCAACAGCTTCTCGTAGATCTGCCGCTCTTCGGTGACCCGCAGGCAATACGGCACCTTGACCACCAGGATACGGTCGAGGAACGCCTCGTTGTTCTTGTTGTTCTTGAACTGCAGCCATTCCGATTCGTTGGAATGGGCAACGATGATGCCCTGATAGGGGAAAGCGCCGAAATTCTCGGTGCCGTTGTAGCTGCCTTCCTGGGTCGCGGTCAGCAGCGGATGCAGCACCTTGATCGGCGCCTTGAACATCTCGACGAATTCGAGCAGTCCTTGCGTGGTCCGGTTCAGGCCGCCGCTATAGGAATAGGCATCCGGATCGGACTGGCTGAAGTTTTCCAGCTGCCTGATGTCGACCTTGCCGACCAGGGCCGAAACGTCCTGGTTGTTCTCATCGCCCGGCTCGGTCTTGGCGATGCCGATCTGGCGAAGCCTGGACGGCATCAGCTTGACGACGCTGAATTTGGAGATGTCGCCGGACAATTCGTCGAGGCGCTTGGCCGCCCAGGGCGAGATCAGGCCGTTCAGCCGCCGCCGGGCGATGCCGTATTTATCCTCCAAAAGGTCGCCCATGCGGTCGGGGTCGAACAGCCCGAGCGGCGATTCGAACACCGGGCTGACCTGGCCGCCGACCTTCAGCGTATAGATCGGACGCTGCTCCATCAGCCTTTTCAGCTGCTCCGCAAGCGAGGACTTGCCGCCGCCGACCGGGCCGAGGAGATAGAGTATCTGCTTGCGTTCCTCGAGCCCTTGCGAGGCATAGCGGAAATAACCGGCGATACGCTCGATCGTATCCTCCATGCCGTAAAAGTCGGCGAAGGTCGGATAGATCTTGATCGTCCGGTTCGAAAAAATACGGCCAAGCCGCTCGTCCTTGCTGGTATCGACAAAGGTCGGCTCGCCAATCGCCTCGACCATCCGCTCGGGCGCCGAGGCGTACATCGACTTGTCCTCGCGGCAGGCAAGCAGATATTGCTGGAGGCTTATCTCCTCCTGCGCCGCATTCTTGTAAACCTCGGAAAACAGATCGAAGACGTCGGATTGATTCTCACGCATGGTATTCCTAGCCCCGGAGCCGGTGTGGCTGCACGTTTGTCTCTTGAACAACCAAATGTCGGAAAGCCCTTGTGGTTCCCTTCACTTTGCAGAGAGTGCCTGTGACCGAATGATAAGACTCTAGATAAGGGCATCCTGAGTGCAGACAAGGCGTGGAACGCCCCGCTCGAAGCATTAAATCCTGAATCGCGCCACGCCGTGCGGGCGACCTCCGATAAGACGGAGGAACGGTTCTGGTCCTTCCCGGTTGTGAAGGAAAGGAGACGGTTCGATGTTTGAGACTAGTTTGTGGTTGCTCGTTGTTGCAGGCGGTCCACTGCTGCTGGCAATCCTGATCGCCTACGCCCTGCTCACGCAGCGCCGTCGCGGCCCGGCGGAGCGCAGGGAAAGCGACCGCGCCACCGAGCGCCTGTACCAGGAAAAGAAGGACTGACCGACAGGATCGCAGCTCAGCTGCCGGCAACCGCCAGCCCGGCCACTTTTTCGGCGCGCAGCAGCATGCCGAACAGGTCACGCGGTTCATCGGGATCGGCCAGAAGGTCTAGTTCCTCGTAAAGGCCGGTCCGCTGAAGCTGATCGCGGACGTAGCGCAGCGCGGAAAAATCCTCGATCGCAAAGCCGACGGAATCAAACAGCGTGATCTGTCCGGCGTCCGTCCGGCCTGCTGCCTTTCCTGTCATCACCTGCCACAATTCGGTGATCGGATGGTCCGCATCGAGCTGCTGGCTCTCGCCTTCGATGCGCGTCTGCGGCGGATACTCGACGAAAATATCGGAGCGGAGCAGAATGTCGCGATGCAGCTCGGTCTTGCCCGGGCAATCGCCGCCTACCGCATTGATGTGCACGCCGGATCCCACCATGTTGTCGGTCAGGATTGTTGCCGATCGCTTGTCGGCGGTAACCGTGGTGATGATCTCTGCACCTTCGACGGCCTCCTGCGCCGACGCACAGAGCTTGATGTCGAAACCCATGCCGGCAAGGTTCTTCATGCATTTGGTCGAGGCCGCCGGGTCGATATCGTAGAGGCGCAGCCTGTCGACGCCAAGCAGCGCCTTGAACGCAATCGCCTGAAATTCCGATTGCGCGCCATTGCCGATGATCGCCATGCACCGGGCGGCCTCGGGAGCGAGGTATTTCGCGGCAACCGCCGAGCTGGCCGCCGTTCGCAGGGCGGTCAGGATGGTCATTTCCGAAAGCAGCATCGGATAGCCGTTGCCGACATCGGCAAGCACGCCGAAAGCGGTCACGGTCTGACGGCCGTCACGCGTGTTCTTCGGATGCCCGTTGACATATTTGAAGCCGTAAAGCTGCCCGTCGCTGGTCGGCATCAGCTCAATGACGCCGTCAATGCTGTGCGAGGCGACGCGCGGCGTCTTGTCGAACAGCTCCCAACGCCTGAAATCCTCTTCGATATAGGCGGCGAGTTCGACCAGAAAACGCTCGATGCCGATGGCAAGCACCAGCTTCATCATGCGGTCGACGCTGACGAACGGAACGATGTTCAAATTGACGATCATGGCTCAGAACCCCCTCGTCGGGCGATCCATGATCCGCCGGCCCATCAGGCTTGCGGTCAGGTCGACCAAAAGCGTGGCGGTGCGGCCGCGCTCGTCAAGAAAAGGGTTGAGCTCGACCAGGTCGAGACTGCTGACGAGGCCGCTGTCATGCAGCATTTCCATCGCCAGATGCGCCTCGCGGAAGGTGGCGCCGCCGGGAACGGTGGTGCCCACCGCCGGGGCGATCGACGGGTCGAGAAAATCGACATCGAGGCTGACATGGAGCATGCCGTTGGCGGCGCTCACCCGTTCGAGAAAGGCGCGAAGCAGTTGCGCGATGCCGTGCTCGTCGATCGAACGCATGTCGTGGACCGTCACGCCGGCTCTGCGCAATGCATCCCTTTCCGCCAGGTCCACGCTGCGGATCCCCAGCGCGCATATGCGAGCCGGCTCCACCTGCGCTGCAAGGCGGGGGAAATAGCCCTCGAAGCCGGGCTGCCCGCTGGCATAGGCGAGCGGCACACCATGCAAATTGCCGCTGGTCGTCGTGTCGAGCGTATGAAAATCGGGGTGGGCGTCGAGCCACAGCACGAAGAGCGGCCGGCCGGCATTCGCCGCCCGGCGGGCAATGCCGGCGAGCGTGCCGGCCGAAATGCTGTGGTCGCCGCCGAGAAAGATCGGCATCGCATCGGCGCTCGCGGCATAGGCCGTTTCGCTGATTGCCGCCGTCCAGGCCGCAATTTCCGGCAGCGCCTTTACCGCCGCGTTGCCGTGTACGACAGGACGCATGTCGGCAGGGACGATCGTTCCGAGGTCGGTCAGCGTATGGCCGAGCTCGGTCAGTGCGCCGGCCAGGCCGGCCGTGCGCAGCGCACTCGGCCCCATCTCGCAGCCCATGCGGCCTGAGCCGGCCTGGATCGGCGCCCCAACGATCGTGCAATGCATTTGTCATACCCCGCCAATTACGATGCCTTTATTGAAGCCGGCATCGCTGGCAGAATGAACATGTCAAATTGGCAAATTTGTCGAAGTGCCTTACCATAGTGGCAGTATCTACTTCCGTTGTGAGCAATCATGGACCAGCTCGACGAGCAGATCATCACCTCTTTGCGGCACGACGCCCGGCGCAGCATTTCCGATCTTGCCATCAGCCTGGGTGTCTCCCGGGCAACGGTAAGGTCCCGGATCGAGCGGCTTGAAAGGGACGGCGTCATCGTCGGCTACACCGTGATTCTGCGCGCCGACGCGGTCGATCAGCGCGTGCGTGGCATCATGATGATCGAGATCGAAGGCCATGCCGCCGATCGCGTCATCCGGGCGCTGGGCGGCTTCTCCGAGGTCTCGACGATCCACACCACCAATGGCCGGTGGGACCTGGTGATAGAACTCGGAACCCAGACGCTGAGCGAGTTCGATGCGGTGCTGAGACGTATCCGGTTGATCCCCGGAATTACCGGCAGCGAAACAAGCCTGCTCCTGGCAACGCCGCGCACCACCAAGGCGCGGCTGTGACCTTCGAGGAACCGCCTTGGACCTGTAGCGATAACGAAATCCGAAGCCACGGAACCTTCAATTGCCGCCGCGGTTAGAGCAATTCCAGGAAAAGTGTGGAACGGTTTTCCGTTCGGAATTGCGTCAAAACAAGAGAGATCGGTTCAGCGTTTCCCCCAATGAACCGTTCTAGGCTCGGACAGCCCTTCTTCGAGGGAGAACAATCATGGCTCACGCCCAGCAGGAACTGGTCGAATTCGTTATCAGCAAAGCCTTCAATCCGGTCATGCGGGCCAAACCAGACGGAAAATCCGATGCCGAACGCAAGATGCTCGAGCACGTCCAGCAAGCCACGAAGACCGAGATCGAGCGCTATCGCCATTACGGCTCGGCCGAGGAGGTCGCGACCAATTTCAAGCGCGACCTGAGCTCAGATGCCGCCAAAAAGTTGCACTCCCAGCTGCGGCGCCTGCATCTGCCGACGATCGAGGATATTCGCGACGAATTTGAGGACAAAGCCCGCAAGCTCGGGGTCAAGGCCTCGTCGTAGATCCGCGACCGGTCCTCGGTGACGTCCGTCAGGCCGTCATCACAAACCGTCCTTGGTCGGAGGCCACCCTGACCGAACCGTTTCGGGGATGTTGTCCGACGTCAGATCGCCCCGATTGAGCTTTTCGATCGCTTCATCGGCTTCGCTTTCGTCGAGACCGGAAAGCGGCAACCCGCCGACCACGACGACTTCGTCGCTCTCGCTGTCATAGACCTCCCAGAGGCCGTCTGAATCCTGTCGTTTGTCGAACGGCATGGCACTCCCCAACACCGCTATTGTACGTCTGCCACCCATTTCAGGGCCTGGGCTTTTTCGTCCTCCGGGAACACCCGCGCCTCGATTTGCGGAAACAGCGCGTCCGTCATTTCCGTAGCTGCCTTGATCCATTGCTTGTCGGAAATCACGGCGGCACGTTTGAAGCGGTGGAGCTCGCCAAGTTTGCTCAGCCCATACTGCAGGTCGCGCCGCAAGGCGCCAGCCGTCATGTCTTCGAAATCAGTAAGATCGGTCAGGACGCCGATGTCCTTATGGTCGCTCAGTTTCGCTTCGATTGCCGGGATGACTCTGTCGTAGTCGTCCGCCGTCACAGTGCCGGTGACACGAAAGGCGGCGACGTTCTGGGGAGCCGAAATCATCTCGATCATTTTTTCCTCCGGTTTCTGACTGGCTGGCTGCCTGAAACAAACTCGGGCCATTCGCGGATGTTCCCTGCCAAGGCGTGTTTCACTTCGAGCTAAAATGACGATCGGCCGGCTTCCCCGACCGGCCCTCGGATCGCCTGGGTGACGACGGTGTAACGCGTGATTTGGCCCTCCTCGGGGTCCTCTCCGTCGAAGTGGATTTCTGCATTCAGCGGCAGCTGCGCGGTGTTGCCGAACTGCTTGACCGCGGAGACATGCACAATCTGCACGTCGGGGTCACGCGTCATGGCCTCCATTGCCGCAAGCTCGGCCGTGCTGCTGCCGCCGATCCGCCAACTGGCTTCCAGCACTCCCGATCGCCAGATGCCCGAGGAATCGACACCTTGGCCGATGTCGTAGTTGCGCCGTGAGGCAAAAAATCCGGGATAGCCATCCATCGCCGCGTCGTAGGTCCTCGCCTGCGCCACAGCCAAACTTAGCGCCGGAGAAAGCTGCAGCCTGTCGAGCGCCTCCCATCCGCCGCGCACGACGACCAGATCGGATCCGCCGTAAACGGGCTGTCCGGCATTGTCGGCCGTCATCCGCTGCACGCCGTAATAGGCGACCGATGTTCCGTCGATCGCCGTTCTGCCAATGCTCAGCGTGACGATGTCGCGAAGCTCCGTTTCGAGAACAAGGCCGTATTCCCTCAGGTCGGAGGATGGATATCGATCCAGCAGCCTTTCGATATCGGCGACGGTCGCGGCGGTGTGCTGGTCGCGGCCCCGCGAAGCGCGCGGTGGCTTGAACCGGACCAGCCCGAGCTGCAGCAGACGTTCCGCTGCGCGCAGTGCGTCATCGCGTGAAAATGCGGTATAGCCGGGCAGTACGGCCGCGCCGACGGCTCTGCCGAAGCCGGCTGGCCATTCTTTTGGCCGTGCCGCCGACCCGTCCACCAGCTCGTGGGTTATGGCCTTGGTGGTTGCGAGGCGCCAGGGCACCACACCGCCGAAGAGGTCGTCCGGCCCGTTTATGCCCAGTTGGAGCGCATCGACGGCAAGCAGGCTGTCGTCCGGCACGAAATACAGTCGGCCAATGTCACCGCCGCCGTCACTCAGGCCCTCGCGGAAGGCAAAGCCCTTCAACGCCGCAATCGTGCGCGCAACGGCAGCGACGGTTTCCCGCTCGTGGGTATAGATTGTCTCGCCGCCCGGCACGGAGAACGCGATCACAACACCTTTTGCCCCGCTTGATTGCATACCGGTTAGCCCGGTCATGTCGCGCCCTTCGTCCATTGCCGAGCCTCTTGCCGCCATTCCGCGGCGATGCGTCCGAACCAAAAAACCCGCTTCCTCGGCGAATGTTCCGGCCAACGGCCGGCAATCCGGTTTGACCGGGTTTGACCGGGGCGGCGACCGGAACATCGGCGGCTCGTAGCTGTTTATGAGGGAATCTCGGACAGGGGAGATGGAGACCATGGCTTTCACTCTCAAAAGCTCTGCCTTTGCCGATGGCGAAAAAATACCGCCGCGCTATTCCCGCGACGGCGGCAACGTCTCGCCGCCAATCGGAGTGGACGGACGCGCCGCAAGGAACCAAAAGCTTCGTCCTGGCCGTCGAGGACCCCGACGCCCCTTCAGGCATGTTCCGTCATTGGGCGGTCTACGGCATCGACGCACAGCGCAACTTTCTTCCCGAAGGCACGACCGCCGGCGCCAAGACCGAGAGCCTCGGACACGGCGTCAATGATTTCGGCAATCCTCATTATGACGGGCCCCAGCCGCCGCCTGGGCATGGGCTCCACCATTACCATTTTCGGCTTCTTGCGCTCGACGTCGAGACGCTGGGTCTCGGCGAGAAGGCTGCCGTGGACGACGTGCTGAAGGAGGCCGCGCCGCACGTCCTGGAAGAGGCCGAGCTCGTCGGCACATTCGAACGGGCTTGAGACCGGAGCTCGCTGTCGCATGAACTGCGGCGAACGGCCGGAATAATCGCTAAAGCGCGTCGCGTTCGATCGGCCTCATGCGACGCGCTTTAGATTCTTGTTTTTACGCATGTCGTTATCACAAAACCGCTGCACACTTTTGCGCGACATGCATCAGCGGTTCATGTTCATGATCGCGTTCATCGGCATCAAATTGTGGTCGAGATTGGCCATGATCCAGATCGAGCCGCCGATCACCAGAACTACGATCAGCACGCCGAAGGCAAGCGCTAGGGCGTTGTTGGTGTTGTCCGGTCCCGTCGTGATGTGCAGGAAGAAGACGAGATGCACGCCCATCTGGGCGATCGCCAGCACGACCAGCGCCACCGGAATGCCGGGTGCCCATATCAGGTTGGTTCCGGGCAACCAGAACGAGGCGATGGTCAGCAGCGTTGCCAGCCCGAGGCCGATCACATAGCCGCGTAGCCCGGATCCGACCTCGGTGTCGCCGAGGTATTCGTCACCCGGCGCCGTATCGATGTCGTAGCGCTCCAGGCCATCGGTGTCGCGCCGTTGCGCGTGGCGATCGTCCGCATTGCTCATCGACTTGCTCCCAAGAGATAGACCACCGTGAACAGGGCGACCCAGATGATGTCGAGGGCGTGCCAGAACAGGCTGAAGCACATGAAACGCCGAAGAATATCGTCGCGGAATCCCTTGGCGAAGATCTGCGCCATCATCGTGAGCAGCCACAGCAGCCCCGCCGTGACGTGAAGGCCATGGCATCCAACCAGCGTGAAGAACGCCGACAGGAAAGCGCTGCGCGTCGGTCCGGCACCGCTGGCAACCATATGCGCGAACTCGCGCAACTCGAGCAGGATGAAGCTGGCGCCGAGCACGAAGGTGACAGCCATCGCGACATAGAACCAGGAGCTTCGCCGCGCTGTCACGGCGAGGCTGGCGAGACCGCAGGTGAAGCTCGACAACAGCAAAGCGGCCGTCTCGATCGCGACGTTGCGCAGGTCGAACAGCTCGGCTCCGCTCGGCCCGCCCGCCGTCTTGCCCGCCAGCACGGCGTAAGCCGCAAAGAAGGCCGAGAACATCACGATGTCGCTCAGAAGGAAGATCCAGAAGCCGTAGCCGACGACGATCCGGATCGGTGCCGGGCCGCCGTCGCCGTGGCCGGGTGCATGGCCGTGCCCGCCATGGAGGCGGTAAGGGTCACGCTCTCTGACGTCGATCGCGGTCATGGCCTTGGTCCCGTGTAAGTGACCAGCGCCTCGCGGCGGGCACTTCGGTTGGCGCGGTCGATCCGGGCGACTTCGGCGGCGGGAATGACGTATTCGGGGATGTCGCGCCACGCGAATACGACGAAGGTGGCCAAAGCACCGAGCGCGCCGAGCGCCACCATCCACCAGATGTGCCAGATGAGGGCAAAACCCATCACGGTCGCAAAGAAGGCGCAGATGAACCCGGTGGGACTGTTGCGCGGCATCTCGATCGGCTCGTAGTCAGGCTCGTCGCGCAGCCGGTTTTGCTCGCGTGCCCGCTGCTTGATGCTCCAGTAGGGCTCTTCGCCCTCGACATGCGGAAGCGCGGCGAAGTTGAAGACCGGCGGCGGCGAGGGCGTGGCCCATTCCAGCGAGCGGCCGTCCCAGGGATCTCCGGTGGCGTCGCGAAGCGCCGCGCGCTGCCGGATGCTGACGGCGAGCTGTACGATCTGCGCGACCACGCCGGCCGTAGTGATTAACATGCCGACGCCGGCAGCCAGCACCCAGGGATACCATGCCGACACGTCGAAATGCTGCATTCGGCGGGTCATGCCGAGCAGGCCAACAGCGTAGAGCGGCACGAAAGTGACGTAGAAGCCGATCAGAGTCAGCCAGAAGGCCAGCTTGCCCCAGCCCTCGTGCAGCCGGAAACCGAATGCCTTTGGAAACCAGTAGGTATATCCCGCAAAGGCACCGAACAGCACACCGCCGATGATGACGTTGTGGAAATGCGCCACCAGGAACAGGCTGTTGTGGAGCAGGAAATCGGCCGGCGGCACGGCCAGCAACACGCCCGTCATACCGCCGATGACGAACGTAACCATAAAGCCCAGCGACCACAGCATTGGCGTCGCGAAGCGGATGCGGCCGCCATACATGGTGAACATCCAGTTGTAGATCTTCACGCCGGTACCGACAGCAATGATGCTGGTGGCGATGCCGAACGCGGCGTTGACGTCGGCCCCGGCGCCCATGGTGAAGAAGTGGTGCAGCCACACCATGAAGGAGACGATGCAGATGAAGAGCGTCGCGGCCACCATCGACCGGTAGCCGAACAGCGGCTTGCTGGAGAAGGTGGAGATGACCTCCGAGAAGATGCCGAACGCCGGCAGGACGAGGATGTAGACCTCGGGATGGCCCCAGGCCCAGATCAGGTTCACGAACATCAGCATGTTGCCGCCGGCTTCATTGGTGAAGAAATGAAAGCCGAAATAGCGGTCGAGCGTCAGCATCGCGAGCGTGGCGGTGAGGATCGGGAAGGCGACGACGATGAGCAGGCTGGCGGCAAGTGAGGTCCAGCAGAACATCGACATCCTGAGGTAACTCATGCCGGGCGACCGCATCTTCAGGATCGTGGTGACGAAATTGATCCCGGTGAGCAGCGTTCCGACGCCCGCTATCTGCACCGCCCACAGATAATAGTCGACGCCGACGCCCGGCGAATAGGCGGTCTCGCTGAGCGGCGGATAGGGCAGCCATCCGGTACGCGCGAATTCGCCGATCACCAGCGAGATGTTGACCAGCAGCGCACCGGTGGCGGTGAGCCAGAAACTCACCGAGTTGAGCGTCGGAAAGGCAACGTCTCGGACGCCGAGCTGCAGCGGCACGACCAGGTTCATCAATCCGATGACGAACGGCATCGCCCCGAAAAAGATCATGATGGTGCCGTGGGCGGAAAAGACCTGGTTGAAGTGATCGGGCGGCAGATAGCCGGGGGCCTGGAAGGCGAGGGCTTGCTGGGATCGCATCATGACGGCGTCGCTGAAGCCGCGCAGCAGCATCAGCAGCGCCAGCAGCGTGTACATCACGCCGATCCGCTTGTGATCGACGCTGGTGATCCATTCGCGCCACAGATAGGGGAAATGGCCGGCCAGAAAGACCCAGGCCAGCACGCCGAGGATTGCCAGGGCGACGACCGCCGAGGCGATCATCGGCAGAGGCTGATCGAACGGAATGACGTCCCAGCTCAATTTTCCGAGCATTGTCAGCCTCCTGCCTTGGGCGATACGCTCGGCCCGGGGCGACCGGCCTGGGGGCCGGGCGCGGGCGGAACGCCCTGCGTCGCGATTTCATGAAAAAGGTCCGGCTCGACCGAGCGATAGGTCGAAGCCGGCACGTCCAGGCTCTGTCTGGCCAGTTCCTGGTAGCTGGCCTTGTCGAGTGCCTGTCCCTGGCTTCGCGCCGAATTGACGAACGCGTCGAAGGCATCCGCTGCGACTGCATCCAGCACGAATTGCATGCCTGGAAAACCGTCACCGCTGAAATGGGCCGACCGCCCATAAAATTCGCCCGGCTGATCCGCCTGCAGGTGAAGCTGCGTCGTCATGCCATTCATCGTATAGATCATGCCGCCAAGCTGAGGCACGAAGAACGCGTTCATGACGCTTGCCGAGGTAAGCGAGAAATGCACCGGCCTGCCCGCCGGCACCACGAGCTGGTTGATGCTCGCGACATTCTGCTCGGGGTAGATGAACAGCCATTTCCAGTCGAGCGAGACGACCTGCACCTCAAGCGGCTTTTGCTGCGAATCCAGCGGCTTCATTGGATCGAGGTCATGCGACCCGATCCAGATGATGCCGCTCAGAAACAGGATGACGAGGATGGGGATCGACCAGACCACCAGTTCGATGCGTCCGGAATAGGCCCATTCCGGCAGGTACCACGCTCTTGTGTTGGTTTCCCGGAACCACCAGGCAAAGCCGAGCGTCGCCACGATCGTCGGGATGACGATGGCCAGCATGATAGCAACCGAATTGAGCAGGATCGTCCGCTGCGCCGCCCCCACCGGCCCTTGCGGATCGAGCACGCCGCCCTGGCAGCCGGCAAGCAGCCCGACCAGCAAGATCGTCGCGCCGAGGCAGCCAAGACGGATGGCGGCACAGTTTCGAACGATCACCCTCAGCAGCATGAGATCTCGCCGTTTCCTGAAAACTGATTGGAACGTTGCAGGCAGCGTGGCTGCCAACCCCGAATGTGCGTGCCGGTGTGCTCCTGGCGACAGTTTCTTCACGCACGCGGCTCCGGCTGGCAGAACCGCATGCCGTGGATGTTGTCGTTAAGCGGTCGACCTGTCGAGAACCCCTCCAAATCCTAACAAACCAGAGCCAAATCTTGAAAAACCAGAGCCAAATCTTAAGAAACCAGGAACAGGACCCAGATCGAAGTTATCGCCAGAAACGTGGCGAATGCCAAGGCGGTAAACCGGTTCATGGCCGCGCCCACGGTTGGTCCATTTAGTCCGCTCCCTGCGACGTGGCTGCTGATTCCAGTGATGCTGCCCAATGATGCTGCTCAAGATGGTTGCGCCAACCGAACGAATGTTCGTCGCGAAAGTTCCAAAAAGCCAGATCCATCGCAGCTTTTGGTTGCAGGCCGGCGGCTAGGCGATGCGCACCAAGGATGGTTGGGCGGCTTTCTCGCCAAACGGAAGCGAGGACTGGCTTGCGTATGTAAAAACTACTTGTCTAGGTGAAAATAGTTGCTACTAATCGGCTGGGCCGGCGCATGGCCGCCTCTGGGAGGAATTTCGGCATGACAAGGCTGCGCGGTCTCGCGTGGGATCACCGACGCTGCTGGGGTCCGCTCGACGCCAGCATCGGGCCGTATTGTGCCGCCAATCCCGGTCTTGAGATCGAATGGGACCGCCGCAGCCTCTACGAGTTCGGCGAGGGCGCGCTTGGTCCGGTGCTCGGCGCCTATGACCTTGTCGTGTTCGACCATCCGTTCATCGGCGATATTGCCGAAGGCGGGCTGATGGTGCCGTTCGATTTGTCGGCCGAGCAGCGCCACGGCTTCGAACGGGATTCGGTCGGCGCATCCTGGCAATCCTACGCAAGGGACGGGCTTCAATGGGCGTTGCCGATCGATGCTGCCTGTCAGGTTGCCTCGTATCGCCCCGATCTGCTGGAGCGCTACGGACCGCTGCCGCGCAGCCATGACGAGGTGCTGGAGCTCGGCCGGCGCGCCTTGAAGGACGGCAAATGGCTTGGGCTGCCGTTGGTGCCGACTGACGCCATGTGTCTGCTTTTGACGCTGGGTGAGCCCCGGGAAGACGGCGACGAGTTCATCGCCGGGGAAAAAATCGAGCGGGCCGTCGGGCAATTGCGCCAGCTTGCGGCGCTGTCGCATCCGAACTCGCCGAAATGGAACCCGATCCGTTGCTACGATCACATGATCGCGCATGACGACGTGGTCTACGTGCCGTTCGCCTTCGGCTATGTGAACTACGCCTCTAAGGCAGACAGGCCGCATCTGCGCTTCGCCGACGTGCCGACGCCGCGATCCGCCGGCGCCTTGCTCGGCGGCGCCGGCATCGGCGTCAGCGCCCAATCGCAACACAAGCAAGCCGCCATCGACTACGCGCTGTTTCTGTGCTCGCCCGGCTATCAGCGCGGCGACTATGTGAAATCCGGCGGACAGCCGGGATCGCTGGCGGCGTGGCAGGATACCGAGGTCAACGCTCTCTCGGGCGGCTTCTTCGCCTCGACGCTGGCGACGATCGAAGCCTCCTATCTGCGCCCGACCCATCCGGGCTTCATCAGCTTCTTCCGCCAATGCGCCCCTCATGCCGCGGCGGCGATCGCCGGCGAATTGCAGGCGGCCGAGCTCGCAGACCGGCTGAACCGGCTCTATCGCGAGACCAGGCATGGCCAGCCGCAACGGAGCGTCGCGTAATGGCCGCCGATATTGCCCAGATCGTCGACGAAGGCGAAAGCGGCCGCAACGGCTATCGGGTGCCGGCGGTGGAGAAGGCGCTCGACATACTGGAATTCATGGCTGCCAGCGGCGAGCCGCTGACCCAGACCGAGATCGCCACCGGAATGGGGCGCTCCATTCACGAGATCTACCGCATCCTGCTGCTGCTGGAGAAGCGCGGCTACATTTTCCGGACGCAATCGGACCGCTTCCGCCTGTCGCTGAAGCTGTTCGAGCTGGCGCATATGCATCCGCCGGTAAACCGCCTGGTCGAATGTGCGCTGCCGGTGATGCGCGGCCTCGCCGCCAATGCCGACCAGAGCTGCCATCTGGTCGTGCGCGAAGGCGAGAGCGCACTGGTCGTGCTGCAGATCGATTCGCCTTTGCCGATGCGTTATTCGGTTGCCCTTGGCTCGCATTTCCCGATCCTCGAAACGAGCTCCGGCGCGGTGCTGCTGGCGCATTCGAGCCGCGCCGAGCGCGACCGCATCGTCGAACGGATCGTCGCCGCAGGCGAAGGCCAAGGCAGCCGGGCGGAAATCGAAGCGCGGCTGAACGAGGTCGCAAGGCTCGGCTATGAAATGCGCGCCTCGCTGGCTGTCGAGGGCTGCACCAACATCTCGATGCCGGTGCGCGACCATACCGGCGCGGTCATTGCCGCGCTCACCGTCCCCTTCCTGCCGCAAAAGGCCGCCCGCTTCGATCGCAGCACCGTATTCGAGCGGACGAAGGCAGCGGCCGAGACGATATCGGCGGCGCTGGGCGCGGGCGAAGCTGCCGCCTCTTCACGTGCCGACCCGGAACGGCGGGACTATCCGTTCAGCAACTGACAAGAAATACAGGGAGAAGAAACATGAACTGGTCCAAATCGATGCTGTTTGCCTCGGCGGCGGTGCTGGCTCTGAGCGCCGCCGCGGCACACGCCGAAAACATGCCGAAGCGCATCGGCTACGTCACCAACTACGCCACGCATGAGTGGTATCAGAACGTCATCAAGGGCATGCAGTCCCGCGCCAAAGAACTCGGTATCGAGCTCGAGGTGCAGGACGCCAATCTGGACGTTGCCAAGGAGGTCTCCGCCGCCGAAGATTTCATGGCCAAGGGCGTCGACGTCCTGATCATCACGCCCGTCAACGAGGAAGGCGTCGTGCCGCTGCTGCGCCAGGCGAAATCCAACAACGTTCCAGTCGTGCTCGAAGGCAATCCGGTCAAGGGCATGACCACAATGGTCGCGATCTGCGACTACGACACCGGCTACACCGCCGGCGTCGAAGCCGGCAAATACGCCAAGGAAAAGCTCGAAGGCAAAGCCAAGGTGATGAATGTCGGCCTGCCGCTGCTGTCCGCCACGGTGCTGCGGTCGCAGGGTTTCATGGATGGCCTCAAGACCATCATCCCCGACGCGGTCATGGTCCACGACCTCGACGGTGGCGGCAATCCCGATCGCGCGCTCGAGGTCTCTTCGGCGGCACTTGCCAAGAACGCCGACATCAACATCATCTACGGCATCAACGATTCCTCCTCGCTCGGCGGCCTTCAGGCCTGGAAAGCGGCCGGCAAGTCGCAGGACGGCCTGTTGACGGTCGGCACCGGCGGCGAAGGCCTCGCCTTCATGAATGCAATGCAGAACGAGCCGTCCTATCGCATCGAAGCCGCGATGTTCCCTGAAAAGGAAGGCTACACCGCCATCGATGCAGCGGTTAAGCTCTTCAACGGCGAAGAGGTGCCGGAACACATCGTCAGCCCGACCGCGCCGATGAACGGCGACGACTGGAAGAAGTTCTACGACTACGATGGCACCACACGCAAAATCAAATGGGATGCCGTCAATGCGCTTCAGCCACCGGAAAAATGCATGAAAACTTCCGCCGATCTGAAGAAGTAAGGATTCCGGCTAGCCCTTCCCGCGCGGCGGGAAGGGCATCGGATCGGATGCCGACGGCAAAACAGGTCAACCGCCCTGTTTTGGCCGGCAGTTTCCAGACGGCGACGGCACCCGATGCGGCCCGGAAATGAAATGGACATGAGCGAGCTTACGCAATCCTCCGCGCCAAGGCGTTTCATTGGCGGCCAGCTGCTGGGCAGCAGCCAGCTGGTGCTCGGCGTGATCCTGGCCGTGCTCTGCATGGCCATCTCGATTGCCGCGCCGCAATTCTATTCCGAGGCCAACATCATCGCCATCCTGCGCCAATGCGCGCTGGTGCTGATCGTCGCCTCCGGCATGACGATGCTGATCATCACCGCGGAAGTCGACCTGTCGGTCGGTGCATCGCTGGCTTTTGTCGGCTGCATCGGCATGGCCGTGCTCAATTCGACGCACAGCCTGACGCTCGGGCTGCTGGCGGCGCTCGCCTTTGCCGGTGCCGTCGGCCTGTTCAACGGGCTGGTCGTCACCAGGCTCAAAGTGAACTCGCTGATCGCCACCATCGGCACCATGATGATGCTGCAGGGCGGCGTTTATCTGTTCACCCGCGAGGCGGTGCAGAACCACCACCGGCTTGCCGGCTTCACCGATCTCGGCGCCGGCTATCTCGGCGCGATCCCGCTGCCCGTAGTCATTGCCGCGCTGATTTTCGCGCTGGCCGCGGCAACGCTGCGCTTCACCACGCTCGGCCGTTATCTCTACGCTGTCGGCGCCAACGAGCGCGCGGTTCGTCTCTCCGGCGTGCGCTCGCAACGGCTGAAACTGTTCGCCTTCGTCGTCACCGGCCTGTGCGTCGGCATTGCCGGCATGATCCTGTCGTCGCTGATGAATGCCGGCCAGCCGACCGCCGGCCGCGGCTTCGAGCTGACGGTGATTGCCGCCGTCATCCTCGGCGGCACCAGCCTGCTTGGCGGCCGCGGTTCGCTGCTCGGCACGTTGCTGGGCGTGCTGGTGCTGAAGGTCATCGACAACGGCATCATCATCCTCGGCTGGAACCAGGATCTGCAGATGGTGGTGCCTGGAATCGTCATCATCCTGGCGACCTATCTCGACATCGTCCGGAACAGAGCCAATGTCGGTTGATTTCCTTCACCCCGGCGAAACCGTGGCTGTCGACAAAAGCGTGCCGGCGCTGGAGATGCGCGGTATCGGCAAGCGTTTTCCCGGCGTGGTGGCGCTGGACAATGTCGATCTGACCTTGGAACCCGGCAAAATCCATGCCCTGATGGGCGAGAACGGCGCCGGCAAGTCGACGCTGATCAAGATCATGGCCGGGGTCTACGGCAAGGATGCCGGCACCATCCGCCTGCGCGGCCGCGAGGCCGACATCAAGTCGCCGCGCGATAGCCTGAAAGAGGGCATCAAGGTGGTGTTCCAGGAGATCGCGCTGATCGCCGAATTCAGCGTCGCAGAAAACATCTTCCTCGAAGGCTATCCGACCGGCAAAGGCGGCTCGATCGACTGGAAGAAGATCCGTGCCGATGCGGCCGCTCTGTTCAAGCGTATCGGCTTCAATGTCGACCCGGCGGCGCGCACGGGATCGCTGCCGGTCAGCCAGCAGCAGATGGTCGAGATCGCCCGCGCACTCGCCCATGAGGCCCGCGTCGTGGTGATGGACGAGCCGACCTCCTCGCTGACGCCGAACGAGGTCTCGCTGCTGTTCACCGTCATCCGCCGGCTGGCCGCGCTCGGCATCGCGGTGCTCTATGTCAGCCACAAACTCGACGAGGTCTTCGAGATCGCCGACACCGTGACCGTCCTGCGCGATGGCCGCCACGTCTCGACCAGGCCGATCGGCGAGCACACCAACGACACGCTGATCCAGGACATGATCGGCCGGCGCATCGAAAACCTGTTCCCTCGCAAGCGCGGCGCGCCGGGCAGCAAGGTCGCGCTTTCCGTTGAAGGGCTCAGCACCGCCAAGAAGCTGAAGGATGTGTCGTTCGACGCGCATGCCGGCGAGGTCCTCGGCTTCTTCGGCCTGATGGGGGCCGGCCGGACCGAGCTCGCCAAGGCCATCGTCGGCTACGACCCGATCACTTCCGGCGCCATTTCGGTCGATGGCAGCCGGCTGCTGCCGCACGAAACGCACACCGGCGTCCGGCTCGGCATCGGCCTGCTCACCGAGGACCGCAAGAGCGAGGGGCTGATGGGCGAGTTGCCGGTCTACCAGAATGCCAGCCTCGCCTCACTCGGCGCCTTCGCCAGAATGGGCTTCCTCGACAAGGTCAGCGAACGCAAGGCGGTGCAGGACTATGTCGACCGTTTCCGCATCCGGACGCCCAGCCTGTTCAAGCAGGTCAAGAATCTCTCCGGCGGCAATCAGCAGAAAGTGCTGATCTCGCGCTGGCTGATGCGCGGTCTCAAGGTGATCGTCGTCGACGAGCCGACCCGCGGCATCGACGTCGGCGCCAAGTCGGAGATTTTTGCGCTCATCGACCGGCTCGCCGGCGAGGGCCTGGCGGTCGTCATGATGACGTCCGAAATGCCCGAGCTGCTGGGGCTTGCCGACCGCATCGCGGTGATGTGCGAAGGCCACCTCACCGCGATCATGCCTCGCGACGAGGCCACGCAGGAGAACATCCTCAATGCGGCAATCGGCTAAGACGATGACGCTTCGCAAAGGGACCAAGCGATGAGCCTGGCAAGCACCGACACCATGAAAGCTGGGCCGTCCATGCTGGCGCGGCTCGTCGCGCGGCAGGAATTGGCATTGCTCCTCTGCCTCATCCTGGTGATCGCGTTCTTTTCCTTCACCGCCGAGAATTTCTTCTCCGTGCGCAACATCACCAATGTGCTCGGTCAGGCTTCGCTGGCGCTGACAGCCGGCATCGGCTGCGCCATCGTCTTCATATCAGGCGAGGTCGACATCTCGATCGGCTCGCTGCTGGCGACCATCGCCCTGCCGCTGATCATCATCATGAACGACACGAATTCTCTGCTGCTCGGCATCAGTGGCGCGCTGCTGTTCGGGCTGATCATCGGCGTCGTGAATGGCTATCTGACGGCCTACGCCGGCATCAACTCGCTGATCGTGACCCTGGGCACGATGTTCATCATGCGCGGTGGCGTTTATCTCTACACCGGCCAGCGTGCCATCCCCGACGATGCCGCGCTCGACAGCTTCATTGCGCTGTCGGACGGCCGCCTGTTCAATGTCATTCCCTATTCGGCGGTCATCGCCATCGTCCTGCTCGCCGTGTTCGCCTACATGATGCAGCACAGGCCGTTCGGACGGCAGATCTATGCCGTCGGCGGCAATCCGGAAGTGGCACGGCTGGCAGGCTACGACGTGCGCCGCGTCAAGTTCATCTGTTTCATCATCAGCGCGCTGCTGGCAACGGTTGCCGGCATCATTCTGGCCGCCCGCGTCGGTTCGGCACAGCATACCGCCGGGCTGAATTTCGAGTTCCAGGTCGTTGCCGCCACCGTGCTCGGCGGGGTGAGCCTTGCCGGCGGCATAGGCAGCCTGACCGGCATGGCGCTCGGCGTGCTGATCCTGCAGTTCCTGTCCAACGGGCTGCGCGGTCTCGGCCTGCCGACCGAGTGGCAACTGGTCATCACCGGCATGATCATCATTGCCGCCGTCGCCTTCGACGAAGCAAAGCGCCGGCGCGCCATTGGAGGCTGATATGGATCGTCTCAAAGGGAAAACCGCAATCGTCACCGGCGCCGCCGACGGCATCGGCCACGCGATCAGCGAGGCGATGGCAAGGGAAGGCGCGCACGTCTTCCTCGGCGACATCGCCGACGAGAAGGGTGAAACTTTCGCGGCGGAACTGCGCGTCGCCGGCCACCGCGCCGACTACGTCCATTGCGACGTGGCGGAGGAGGCCGATATCGCCGCCCTCATCGACGCAGCTATCGGCAAGACCGGCCATCTCGACATTCTCGTCAACAATGCCGCCATCGCCATCGGCGGCATGCCGGTCCATGAAATGACCGACGAGCAGTGGCACCGGCTGATCGCGGTCAACCTGACCAGCGTATTCCGCGGCTGCAAATATGCGCTGCCGCACATGATCGCGCAGAAATCCGGCTCGATCATCAACATGGCCTCGGCGCAAGGGCATATCGGGCTCGACGGCTGGACCGCCTATGCCGGCGCCAAGGGTGCGGTGATGGCGATGACGCGCCAGATGGCGGTCGAGTTCGGCCCGCTCAACATCCGCGTCAACTCGATCTCGCCCGGCACCATCAACACGCCGATGAACGACAAATTGGTCAAGGAGATCGGCGGCAATCTCGCCAAGGCCTGGGTCAAGATGCATCCGCTCGGCCGCATCGGCAAACCGTCCGAGGTGGCCGAAGCCGCCGTCTATCTGGCCTCCGACGCCGCCGGCTTCACCACCGGTACCGACCTGCGCGTCGACGGCGGGCTGACCGCAGCACCGCGCTACGTACCCGACCTGCTTTGACAACAAACGAGACAAAAATGAACAAAGCCCTCGAAGGCGTCCGCATTCTCGATTTCAGCCACCTGCTCCAAGGGCCGTTCGCCACGCAGCTGCTCGGCGACATGGGCGCCGACGTCATCAAGATCGAGCGTGCCGGCGCCGGCGACATGTTCCGCGGCATGACCTTCTTCGCCAAATGGGTCGGCGGCTCCGAAAGCCCGAATTTCCTCGCCTGGAACCGCAACAAGCGCTCCATCGCGCTCAACCTGAAAAGTCGCAAGGTGCATGCCATCATCATGGACATGGCCAAGAAGGCGGATGTGGTGGTGCAGAATTTCCGCCCCGGCGTGCTCGCCAGGCTCGGCTATGGCTACGAGAATTTCAGGGCGGTCAATCCCGCCATCATCTATTGCTCGGGCTCCGGCTATGGCGAGGAAGGCCCCTATGTCGAGCGTCCCGGCCAGGACATGCTGATCCAGGGTTTGTCCGGGCTGATTTCCAACACCGGCCGCGGCGACCAGGCGCCTGTTCCGGCCGGCGCCGGCCTCGCCGACCAGATCGGCGCCATGAACATGGTCTACGGCATCTTGTCGGCGCTCTACTATCGCGAGAAGACCGGCAAGGGCCAGAAGATCGAGGTCAATCTGCTCGCCGGCATACTGGCGCATCTCAATCAGGAATATGTCGCCGTGCTCAATCTCGGCGAGGATTTCGTGCGCCCGAATTCCGGCATCGGCCACCCCGGCATGCAGGCGCCGTTCGGTGTCTATGAAGCGAAGGACGGCGGCTATGTGTCGATCGCCATGAGCCCGTTCAAGACGCTGTATGAAGTGCTGGAGGCGCCGCAGCTTGCTGTCTACGACGATCTGAAGACGCTGTTCGACAGGCGCGACGAGGTGTTCGACAAGGTCAACGCCGAAACCAGGAAGTTTGCCACGCAGGACCTGCTGGCGCGGCTGCTGGCAGCCGACATCTGGTGTGCCGAGGTGAAGGACATAAGGCGCGCAGCCGAGGACCCACAGGTCAAGCACCTGGGCATGATCACCAGCTACGATCATCCGCGCGGCGGCAAGGTCAGGGTGGTCGCGCCGGCGGTCAAGATGAGCGAGACGCCGGCTACCATAGAACGGCCGGCGCCGCTGGTCGGCCAGCATGGCCGCGAGATCCTGGCCGAGTTCGGCCTCTCCAGCGACGAGATTGCAGCGCTTGAGGCGTCCGGCGACATGACCGTGGATGCTGCCTGACGATGAGCGTTTACCAGACACTCACCTTGGAAATATCCGGGCGCGTCGCAGTCGTCACCTTCCGGCGCGCCGATCAGCTCAACGCCATGAACCGGCTGATGCAAAGCGAGATCACCGAGGTTTTCGAGGCGCTGTCGCAGGATGACGACGTCGGCGCGATCGTGGTGACCGGCGAGGGGCGCGGCTTCATGGCCGGCGCCGACATCAAGGAATACGCCGCCCAGACAGCTATCGAGTTCGACGCCTTCCAGGCCGCCGGCACGCGCATGTATGCGGCGGTCGAGAACAACCGCAAGCCGGTCATCGCCGCGGTCAACGGCTTTGCGCTCGGCGGCGGCATGGAGCTGGTGCTGTGCTGCGACATCGTCATCGCCAACCAGTTCGCGAAGCTCGGCCTGCCCGAGATCAAGCTCGGGCTGGTCCCCGGCGGCGGCGGCACCCAGCGCAGCGTCCAGAAGCTCGGCCGCAACCGCGCCAATTTTCTGCTGATGACCGGCGCCATCGTGCCGGCTTCCGAGTTCGTCGCCGCCGGTCTGGTCAACGAGGTCGTCGACGCCGAAAAGCTGATGCCGCGGGCGCTGGAACTCGCCGAGATGATAGCCGCCGAACCGGCTGCCGCGATCGAGGCATTGAAGGCGCTGACGGCGCACGCCGTGTCGGGCGACTTGGCGGGAGGCCTTGCCATGGAGCGCGACGTACTGGGTGGCCTGTACCGCAGCGAGACCGGCCAGCGTCGCGTCAAGGAATTTGCTGAAAAGAGCGCGACGCGGCCGAAGGCTGCGAAATGACGTCCCTGGTCAAGCAAAACCGGCCGCGCTTCACCGATGTCGAGGGCCTGGCCGCGATGGTCGGCGGCGGCGACGTCTTCGGTGTCGGTGGCCATCATTTTGCCCGGCTGCCGATCGCCTTGTTGCGCGCCATCGCCCGCTTGGGCGTCAAGGATCTTCGCTATGTCTGCTGGGCCGGCGGCCTGCCGCTCGAACTGCTTCTCGAAGCGAATGCCGTGGCGGAGGTCGATATCTGCTTTTCCAGCCTCGATATTTTTGGCTTGCCGCCGCGCTTCCGCGCGGCTGCCGAGACCAATGCCGTGCCGGTCCGCGACTGGACGGCGCTGGCCATGATCCAGGCGCTGCGGGCGGGGCAGCAGAACCTGCCGTCGATGCCGTTTCAGCTTCCGGAGGGTTCGGACATGCTGGCGCGCGTGCCGGGTGCGATCGCCGCGCCCGATCCGATCGCGGGAATCACGACCGGGATCATCCCGGCCTTGCGGCTCGATACGTTCGTCATCCATGCCCAGCGTGCCGACGAGAGCGGCAATGTCCAGATCATCGGACCACGGGCGCTGGATTTCGCCATGGCCGGCGCGGCGCGCCAGGTGCTGGTGACGGTCGAGGAGATCGTCCCGGTCGGAGCGCTGCGGCATGATGGTCGGCAGAGCATTTTGACCCGCAACCAGGTGTCGGCGATCGCGCTGGCACCAGGCGGCGCCTATCCCGCTTCCTGCCTGCCATTCTATGTGACGGATTATCAAGCGTTGGCGGGGGCGTTCGCGGCCAAGGAAATACCTTTGTCGGACAGCCTGAGCATGCCTTCGGAAGGCGTGCCGGAGCGGGTTCAAGACGCTGCAAAAGTCCGCGCTGAAACAGTCCTCGCAATGCCCAGGCTCGTGCACGGCAACAAGGAGGCGTCCATCGACGAGATCATAGCCGCCCGCATCGCCGCTGAGCTCGACAATGAGAGCTTTGCCAGTGCCGGCGCGGTGTCGCCGCTCGCCAATGTCGCCTACCGGCTGGCCAAAGCGACGCACGCGCCGGACATGATCATCGCCACCATGAGTTGCGGCCATCTCGACATAGCACCGAGCCCGATGATCCTGTCGCTGATCGAAAGCCTCGATTGCGAGACGGCGGTGGCGCATGCCGGCGGCGACGACACCTATTCGACCTACTACCAGGCCGGCGCGGTGACGCATGAGATCGTCGGTGCCGCGCAGGTCGACCGCCGTGGGCGCGTCAACACCATTGCGCTGCGCAAGCGCGACGGCAGCCTTATCCGGCTGCCCGGGCAAGGCGGCATGGCCGACGTCGCTAACATGCATCGCGATTATCTGCTCTACGTCCCCCGCCATTCCGTGCAGTCGCTGGTCGAGACGGTCGAGATTGCCAGCTCGGCGCGCGGCCTGTTGACTGAGGCCGAACGCGAGCCGATGGGCTATCGGACCGGCGCGGCATTGGTGTTCACCGACCTTTGCGTGTTTCGGCTCGACGGGGAGAGCCGGCAATTGGCCGTCATCGAGACCATGCCGGGCGTGACCCGCCGGCAGCTCCAGGATGCCACCGGCTTTGCCCTGACATTCGATGCCGATTGCCGCGAAGTTGCGCTACCCTCGAACGAGACGCTCGACATCCTGCGAAACCGCATCGACCCGCTCGGTCTGCGCCGCCTCGAATTCGTCAGCGCCAGGGAGCGCCGCGCGCTTATCGCCGAGATCCTCGCCGCCGACCGGCGGATGGTCGAGCGCTGTATTGCCGCACGGCGGTCGCATACTGCACCGGATTGAAGGGGGTGCGCATGGCAAAGCCGTTGCTCGAAATGTCGGCCGCGAGGGTCTTCTTCGATGGCATCTTCACCAGCCCGCGCGTCGCCCATCCGGAAGGCGTGGCCATCCATCGCGACGGCTCGATCTGGTGCGGCACCGAAACCGGCGACCTGCTGCGCTTGGCCGCCGATGGCAGCTCGGTCGAACGCATGGGCGGTACGGAGGGCTTTCTGCTCGGCATCGCCTTCGATAGCGCGGGAAACTGTTTTGCATGCGATTTGAGACATTCGGCGATCTTTCGCTGGGATGCCGCGACGGCTGGTATGCAGCGCTTCGCCTCGGCCGGCATCCGCGTGCCGAACTATCCGATCGTCGACGAGACACGCGGCTGGCTCTACGTGTCGGACAGCGTAGGCGAAGACAACCGCTCCGGCATTTTTCGCTACGATTTGAAGACCGGCGAAGGCGGCCTGTGGTGCAGCGAGACCATGGCCTTCGCCAACGGCATGGCGATGGCGCCGGGTGGCGATGGGCTTTACGTCGTGGAAAGCCATGCGGCCTGCCTCAGCTATGTGCCGATCCTTGCCGACGGCACGGCAGGGTCTCGCCAGCTCGTTGTGGAGGGCGTGAACAACGTTCCCGATGGCGTCGCCTTGGCGCCGGACGGTTCGCTGTTCATCTCATGCTACGAGCCGAGCCGCATCTATCGCTGGCGAAAGGATAGCGGGCTCGAGGTGCTGATCGAGGATCCGGCGGCAACGACGCTCGCCCACCCAACCAACATTGCCTTCAAGGACGACAAGCTCTACACCGCAAATCTCGGCCGCTGGCACATCACCGAAATCGACTTGAAGGCGATTTCTTAGATCGGGCCGAACCGGGCGGCGCTGCCCTATCCCAGCCGCCCGTGACTCGATCGGATGCGCAACACCTGCACCCGCGACGGCAGCTCGATCAGGAACTCTTCGTCCCGCTCGAGATGGTGGATTTTCGTCGGATCGCCGCCGGTGAAGGCCGCCATCGCCTCGACATTTTCCCAATAGGAAATCGTCACGAACTCCGAATGGGTCGGCGTGTCCTCGCGAAAAGTCTGCACGCCCAGCGCCTTCTCGATCAGCGGCTTGATGCCGGCCTCGTAATTGTAACTCTCATAGGCATCCGCCTTTTCAGGCACGGTTCTGCCGCGCCAGATACGAGCGATGGTCGGGGGTTTCTCTGTAGCTTTCTCTGTCATGGCCAATGAATTCCTGCTGGTCTGATTGGTCCGCGGCGTTCGGCAAGGCCAGCCAAGGAACGCATCTCCCCGGCTGGCAGCCTGGTATCCAGTTGCCGGCGACTTTTTATCCTCCCCGGCCGACGAGCTCGCGCTGCCCCAGACAGGCCTCCTGCCGACCGGCAGGAGACTTACTCCTGATCCTCGGCGCCGCCTCCATGGAAGAAGGATCGGATTTCCTGCATGTCGACGCTACCGTCACCGTTCTCATCGACGGCGTTGAATATTCGCCCGACGAAATCCTGGACTTCGCTTTGAGAAACCGCGCCATCGCCGTCCGCATCTACTATGGCGAACATCATGCGCATCCTCGCGCCATGCATCCCGCGTGCAATGCCACCGCGGCCTCCCATCTCCCAACCTCGGTCAGGCGGGCCCATCCTGTAGCCGCGATGCCAGCGGTCGGGACCTCGCCGTTCTGCCCGGGGCGCGCGATCTTCTTGCATTCTCTCCTCCAGCATCTCAGTCATCATCTGGCGCATCATTTCGCGCATGGCATCCTGCCCGCTCATTCCGGGCGACGGTTCGGCGCCACGATCCGGTGCCGGCGCGGCGGGCGCAGGTGGGCTCGTCTGGCCGAATGCCGGCGCGGCCAACATGGCCAGCGCCGCGGCAATCACGGTGGTTTTGCTTGCGAGCGTCATCGTATTCTCCATCGGTATGAATTGTAGCCGAATATGTCTGCATCCAGCCAAACCGGCTGCTCGCCTCATGGTTCCTGGGCAGTCGGCACGGCGGCGGAAAAGTCCGCCCGATCGCGGCAACAAAAGCGGCTTGCCCACGTTGCCATTGATGCAAAGCTCCACCAGGAGGAAAAAATGGCCGACGATAAGAGCAAGCGAGATTTCCGCGAGCGCGACCGCGTTGCTGCGGAAGACGACCGTGAAGTCGAGTATTTTGCCCAACAGAACGGCATCACCGCCGACCAGGTCCGCCAGCTGATCAAGAGCTTCGGCAATGATCGCGGGCGCCTGACCGTAGCTGCGAAGGCATTGCGAGGGATTTCACCGGCCGGAGCCGACGAGGTGACCAGGGAAGCCCGCCAGCAGGCAACGCCCATGCATCTCGGCAAACCCGACGAGTGATGCCAGGCAGCTGCTCTGCCGCTGCCGCGGGCGTCAGAACTTGCGGCTCAAATAGTCCGAGCCGCGCAGGCCGAACCGCCACTCCGCATCGACAGCCTTGGAAATGCCGATCCGGCGGCCTGTTAGAACGGCGCCGGCGTCGCCCGGCTGCCTGAATTCGAATGGCGGCAGGTCCAGGGGCAGCCCGTCATAAGATTTGTCGATAGCCAGCGCCTGGCAAAGGCGGCCCGGTCCCGAGCAAAGCAGCCGGGGATCGTCAAGGCCGCGATTGGCCCGCATCACCTCCAGCCCTAATCGCGGTTCGATTGCGCGGATAAGCACGGCACTGCCGGGCAGGCAGACGGCATTGAGACACCAGTGCAGGCCATAGGAGCGATAGACATACGCGCTGCCCGGGGCACCGAACATTGCGCCGTTGCGCACCGTCCTGCCACCGAAAGCATGCGAAGCCGGGTCATCCGGGCGATAGGCCTCGGTCTCGACGATGACGCCGCCAACGCCGTGCACAAGCAGCATGGCGCCAATCATGTCGCGCGCCACGGTGGTGGCGGCACGGGCAAAGAATTGATGGTTGATGGTCAATGTGTGCAGCAGACTCGATCACGCCTGAACTTGGCGCGTCAGAAAGGTCCCGGAACAGAAGCAAAATGTCCAGCCTCTGCGCGCCGCTGAACTTGGATGCGATATTCAGTGCAGCATGGCTGCGCCGATGAAAACCGCCGCGGCCAGCACGACGATGGCGGCAATCACCATGACTGGCCCATATCTGCTCGGTTGGACGTCGGGCTCATCCTTCAGCGGGCGCATCGCATTGGCATAGCTCGCCTGGTTGGTAAACTTCGGCGTTTCATGGCGCGGGGCAGGGCTCTTCGGCGGAGCGTTGCCGGCGGATTCCGCGTCCGTTTCCATGGGAGCCGCAGCCGGATCGATGCCCGGGGTCTTGTCCCCTTCGCGCCCGGCATCGATATCGCCCCGCGCTTGAGCCGGGCTTCGCCCAAGAGGTTCTGCGTCGGTCATCGTCGAGGTCCTTTCAGAGCATCGGCCTCAAGCATTCTAACCTGCGTCTCATTTCAAAGTTCCCCCGTTTCAAAGTTCCCCCTTTTTGAAGTTCCGACGAGCGGGAACCGCCTAGGCCTGCTTCCAGGAACAACCGGCGATCGAGCGGGTTGAGCAAGCATCGGGAGAGCAACATGGACTTGGTGCGCCACGCGCCCAGATCGGCAGTTCGAAACAGGCTCCAGCGCATGATCTACTTCACCGCCGACACGCATTTCAGCGACCCGCGCATTTTGCGCATCGACCGCCGCCCGTTCGGCTCGCTGGCGGAACATGACCGGTCGCTCATTGCGTTCTGGAACGAGACTGTCGGGCCGGACGACGAGGTCTGGCATCTCGGCGATTTTGCCAGGGGATCGGCCGCGTTCGTGTCGTCGCTTCTGGCGTCTCTTCATGGCAGCAAGCATTTGATCATCGGCAACAACGATGCTGCGGCCACCATCGAGGCCACAGGTTGGGCGAGCACCCAGCACTACAAGGAGCTGGCGCTCGACGGCAGTCTGCTGATCCTTTGTCACTACCCTTTTCGCACCTGGAACCAGATCGGCAGGAAATCGATCGACCTGCATGGCCATTCCCACGGCAGGCTGACCCCGGTCACGCGCCAGTATGACGTCGGCGTCGACAGCTGGGATTTTCGTCCGGTCACGCTGACCACCATCCTTGCCGGCCGCGGCCGAAGGGCGGCGCGGCAAAGCCGTCAAAAAGTCGAGTGATCGAAAGTGCCGGCCGTGCGTTGAGGAATTTCAACGCCAGGGAGCACGCCATGAACAGACGTGAACTGATCGATGCCGACGGCGGCAATCATGCCGCAAAACCCATTCCGCGCGCCGCATTCGACAGCACCTTGGCCCTGCTGCGCGAGGGCTATGACTTCATTTCGGCCCGCTGCCGGCGCATGAACACCGACATCTTTGCCACGCGCCTGATGCTGCGGCCGGCAATCTGCGTCCGCGGTGCCGAGGCTGCCGAGATGTTTTATGGCGGCGACCACTTCACCCGAGTTGGCGCGATGCCGCAGACCACGCTGCGTCTGCTGCAGGACAAGGGCAGCGTCCAGGGGCTCGACGGCGCCGCTCACCGCCACCGCAAGGCGCTTTTCCTGTCGATCCTGTTGGATGGCGACCAGATCGAGCGGCTCCGCGCAACTTTCCGTCGCGCCTGGCTCGACCAGCTGGAAGACTGGCAGCGGCGTGACGAGATCGTCCTGTTCGACGCCGTAAACCTCGTCCTGACCCAGGCGGCAGCGGATTGGGCCGGCATCCCCGCCGACAAGGATCGCGCCGAACTCTGCCGCGAGCTCAGCAGCATGGTCGAGAACGCCGGCGGCATTGGGCCGTCGACCATGCTGGCGCTGTGGCGGCGACGCCGGACCGAACGCACTATCGGCGAGCTTGTACGGCGCGTTCGAAGCGGCGCGCTTGATTTGCCGGCAAACAGCCCGGTTCGCCTGGTCAGCGAACATGTCGATGCCGAGGGAATGCCGCTCGATGTTGCCAGTGCCGCGGTCGAAATCATCAACATTATCCGTCCAATCGTCGCCATCGGCCGCTTCATCATGTTTGCGGCGCTGGCGCTTCACCAGCACCGCCAATGGCACGACAGGTTCGCCGCCGGCGATGACGACGGGCTGGAAGCCTTCGCCGAGGAGGTTCGCCGGCTCTATCCGTTCTTCCCGTTCATCGGCGGCCGCGCACGCCACCCGTTCGAATGGAAGGGCTACCGCTTCGGTAAAGGCGACTGGGTTGTGCTCGACCTGCACGGCACCAACCATGATCCGCGTCTGTTTGTGGAGCCGGAGCGATTTATCCCGGAGCGCGGCTTGAGCTGGAAAACCCACGGCTTCGACTTCATCCCGCATGGCGGCGGAGATCCGGCGACTACCCATCGCTGCCCCGGAGAAGCCGTCACCGTCGCGCTGATCATGGAAGCGGTTCGCCTGCTGACGCGGTCGATGGCCTACCAGGTGCCTGATCAGGATATGACCGTCGCGCTTGCTCGCATGCCGGCGCGGCCGAAATCCGGGTTCAGGATAGATAATGTGCGGCGAAAACCCGGCTGAAAGGCTGCCGGTCGAACCGGAACCTCTGCGCAGCTGAGGCGTTCGAAAATTGCAAGGCGTAAAGGCAAACGCAATGGCTCAGAAGATCACGACAGGCGCGAACGACCGGCCGCGCAATGAAACCATCGGCCAATCCGGCGAAGGCCTGCCGGACGACAGCAGCAGGCCGCTCGAGGTCGACGAAGGCTGGGTCGCCCGGCTGAGAAACAAGCTGCAGGGCAAGCCCCGGCAAGCCGGTCAGACCAACACGGACGAAGTCCCCGCAGGCATTCCCGGCGCCGGCGAGAACATTTGCCGCCGCTGTGCAGGGTCAGGCATGATCGACGGCCGAATTTGCCCCGAATGCGGCGGAACCGGCAAGGTGATGACGCCGATAGGCGGAGGCTGAGCAATTCCAGGAAAAGTGTGAAGCGGTTTTCCGTCCGGTATTTGCGTCAAACAATAAGATAGACCGGTTCTGCGTTTCCGCGGAACGATGAACCGTCCAGCGCCGGTCAGATCGCCGGCACCCACTTCCAGAACACGCCTTCCTTGCGTTCGGGGTAGTGCTTGAACTCGCATTCGAAGCGCCATCCGTAATTCTTGGCGGTGGCAAGCGCTTCCTTGCTGACCGGGTTCATGCCGGTTCCCGGCGCAAACCAGTCCTCCAGCAAGTCGTCGGGGATATAGGCGCCGATCCTCAACGGCAGCTTTTCGAGGACGACATCCATTTCGGGTGGTGCGGGCACGGGGCGTCTCCCTTGAAACCTACCCGCGAAGAAGGCGTTCAACGCCAAGCGGGTTCATTCTTCTGTTCATAGTCCTGGAACGCCTTCTGGAGACCGCCGATCACCTCGGCGGACGTCTCGAACATCGCCTTCAGCTGCGGCTCATCGACCTTCTCGATGTCCTCGCGAAGGTGCTGCTTCACCTCCTCCAACTTTTTCTGCATTTTCTGCGTGTGGTGGCGCGGATCGCGGTCGGCAGCGCTAGTCATGATCAATCTCCAATTTGTGGGTCTCGGAGAACTCGCCCGGCTCTGAGGATCGACAGGCGGGTTTGCAGCGTAAACGGCTTGCCGATAGCTGTGGTTCCCGACTGCGGATGCGGTCTTCGCGCGCCCAACGCGCCGTTCCTTCTTTCAACCACCCGGTAGCAAGTCCGAAGGGCGCTTGCCGCGAATTCAAGACGCAAGCAGTGGCAAACGAGCATAGATGAAACTGAGAACTGATGGCGTCTCTGGCCAAGGACGGCAATCCACCACCTATAGCCTACGCCTCGTCCGCGATCCATTCGAGCGAGGCGCCATGCGGGTCAGTCCAAGCTACAGGGGAGCCGTTCGCAGATAGGAGGAAGCGGCCAGGCGGCCAGCTTGTTCCGGCGCGTGTGGCGATGGACGGGAAGACGCGAGGGAACTCGTTCGATACCCAATAAGGCGAGAGACGCATCGCCTGCTCGGCGAAAGCTTCTCTGTCACCAAGGTCGGAGACATAGTCGAGAACGGCTGTGTGAAAGATGACGAGTGTAGCGTCGTTTGGCGCTTCGTTGCAGAGTTGCACGAGGTCGCTCCCGCGCAGGTCGCCCTTCACCACCCGAGGCTTGACTGTGGCAGCGATCTTTAGGGCCGCCCGCAGATTGGCGAGCCGTGCTGTCTGTTCCGGCCAGACCAGCGTCTCAAGCCATGCGACTTGCGAGTCGTCTGAAGCATCTATCGGGCTCAGGTCCAATCCCGCCCGCCAGACGACTTGCGGCAAGGCCGTCGGCAATGGCGTTGTTTCGCTGGCGAAGCATCGGAAGACAGGCGGCTCCATGGCCATCGCGGGTGCGCGGATTACCTTGCGTCCGTAGTCATAGCCATAGAGGTCGGGCATGAGGCAGAGCCCTGCGGAGGTCCCGACCTCGATGAGGGCCAGCGGCTGCGGCAAACGCGCCAGGACGGGGAGCAGGGTGGCGCATCTTCCCGGCTCGTTGGTTTGCGTTGAGCGCTCGAGCATGAGCGAGCGGATAGCGTCGGGATTAGCCTGAAGCGCCTGGCGAAGCTCGGTCCACCCTGTCGGCGTGCCGAACAGGTGACGCACCGCTGCAAGTAGAAGGTTCGGTTGCCGCTTTGGGTCCGGAAGAGTCGACAGGAAACCGAGCGCCTCCCGGTTCCCAGCGACTGCCCGAGCCAACTCCTCGTAGAGCGGCGAGCGACCGCGTGCTTCCGTATCGGCGAAGCGAATATATCGGGCTGAGATCTCGGCCAAGCCCTCCTCGTCCATATCCGCTGATCCTCGGTCCCAACGTCTCATCACAGTACACGATCCACGGATCTGATTGGAGCCAGGCCCGGCGTTTTTACACAGGCTTGACCCCCCGCGGACTTCCCGCGGTCGCCTACTTAACCGTTGCGCTAGGAGGCTGTGCGCAATCCAAAATCTGGGGAACTGTCCCTAATTGGTGTCTCGCCCAAGGGTGTGGTCCACCATGTCTCCGGTATAAACCGCAACCCATGTCTCCGGGCCGTACATTTTGAGATTTGGCGCACCCGACAGGATTCGAACCTGTGACCTCTGCCTGGGGTGCGCGACTAATTTGCGCCTGCAACTCGCCTCTGAACTCGTCGACTGTCGGAATTTCCCGGGCGACCGCTAACCTTCCACAACAGCATCCGGGTGTCCCGCTGCAAGTGCGTTCATGTAATGCAAACACAAGTCACGCGACCGGTAACTGCCCCAGGTCCCTGTTTCCTCACGCTCAACGATTGGAAATGTGGAATAGATGTACCGCACGTCATCCCGGTCCGTGACCCCGTAGAGGTGGAAATATAACGCGTCGAGTTTGGCTCGAAGGTGCAGCCTGCGGTCTTCGTCCCAGACGAAAGGAGGCTTCACCGAACCGTTTTCATTCACATACCCCATAGCCACGGCAAAAGGTGCCATATCATGCGCCGTGTACGTAAGCTCCAGTACGGTCTCGGTAACAATCTCAAGAGCAGTTTTGTTGCCGAAGCGGGCCACGTTGTACGTATCGGGTGGAATGACCGGCAGTTGTTCGACAATGTACCAGTTCAGGTGGGTACTTTGGGCCTTCTGTCGCACCACATAATCCAAACCAATTGAGCACAGGTTTCCCAACAAGGCGGGCGACAGCACGCTATGTTCATCCGGCAATATCAATGGCAGAGTGTTCCCGGCCCCAATGCGAGGCAAGGCAGCAACGATCAATGTCCGCGCATCCGTAGCACGCGCAATATCTCGAAACGAGATTACCCAGTCCAAACCGGTCGGAAGTGCAACTGCTCGTTCCGGCACCCAGTACTGGGGTGTTGTAACGAAATCGGGTTTGGCTTTCTCCTCAACAGTTATGTTTCCGCTGAGTGCGGCATTGTGAAGGTTAGCTTCATTAACCCGAACGGAGGCAGCGCGGTGATCGAAGATGTGGATCATGCGCCCGGCGTACAATGGCACCCAATCTCCAGCCGCGTTCCGGTACTTGTTCTGTTCTATCGGATAGGCCTCGTCCTCTCCTTCAAGTTCTACCTGCGTCCTAAACATATGGCTGTCATTTGTCATATGGAACATTGTGGCATATTTCACGGGCCATGCTTTGACTGGAGGGTCCGCAGACCGATCAACAAGTACAGGCAAGCGATTGTAAATTGAGGTCGTCAGTTCGGCATCGCGCCGGGTCCTAAAAATTGGAGCCGTGCCCGTGTTCGGGTTAACGCGCGTAAAATCTTCTGGAGTGAGAGGAAAGCAGCGTTCGGGGTCTCTTAGCTCAGATACGTGCTGAAGGAAGAAGGCGCATTTAGCCGGTTTTGCAGCAGGAGTTGAGCTCGCGATGAATGCGCAGAACTTGAACCTGCTGTCCACGTCGGGAAAGAAGGGCTCTGCATCATAACGTGTGCGCCTGTTCTCAAAATCATATAGAGGGCCCTAAGCCGCCCTTCCGCGGCAACGCCCTTAAAGAATCGAGCGGCAGTGAGGTCGGAAGCTATTCCGGACGGCGTGAGAAGACCAACGGCGCCGTCCCGTTTCACAATCGTCATGGCCCGTTCGACGAACAATGAATAGAGATTCACGTCTCCGCCCGACAAGAGCGGGTAATCCCGGCTTGAACGCGCCATGCGAGTTCCCGCCTCGGCGCGATCGTTCGCCTTGGCAAAGTCCCGTGCCAGCGGGTCGTCAGATGCCTCGAGGGCAACGATCATGCGTTTGCGATCAGAGGCGCGCTGGGCGAGCGCGATTTCACGGCGTCTGGCCGCGAACCATTCCACCTGCTGTAGTTTCATCCGGTCCCAAGGCGGATTGCCTATTACCGCGTCAAAACCTCCGGTGAGGCCTTCCTGCTCCCATTCCGTCCAGACGCCGGGAAACGCGACCTGCCAGTGGAGGAAGTTTTCTTCGTCGATCAGTTCCCGCGCCCGGGCGAGGATCGCAGCGAACCGCCGCCCGTCTTCTCGTGCTGCCTCCGGTTCAGCGCGGCGCAATGCAATCTGTATCGGGTCGCCAAACTGACTGTCGAAAAATGCGCTCACGGCTGCGCGGTCACCTCGATCGCGCAGATTAAGCCAGTCGAGCGCGTGAATGAGCGAAAGAAGCGCATTCAGCGTTTCGGTCATTCCAGTAACTTCGGCGAATACGTCAGCAGATCGATGCGCCTCAGCGATCTCTGCGTCGGTGAGCCCTTCGATTATTTGCATCGAAGCTGCAGCGCGAAGCGCACGTCGTACTGGTTCATGAAGCAGCAGCGGACTTCCCTGTACCGTCGCCTTGTCGATGCCCCCTCTCACCCATTCACCGAACAAACTGTCCCCGCAACGCAAATGGTGGTCGAGGAATGACAGGGGGGCGCCGACCGTGAAGGTGTGCAGCCATAGCGCCACCTTCGCCAATTCAACTGCCATCAGATTCTTGTCCACGCCATAGACGCAACGCTTCAAAACCATGCGCCGAATAATATGGCGGTCATCGAGTTGCTCCTCGTTGACAGTCCAGCCGCCCTTTTCGGCATTGTCGAGTATTACGTTGCGAATGGCTTCAATGCGCTCTGCAAGCGGTGAGTGGTAGTCGCCCCACTCAAGCACAACCTCTGCCTCCGCCATGGCTTCGATCACATGGTCTGCGAGTTTATCGACTAGGCTAACAAGGAAGTGGCCGGACCCCATGGCCGGGTCGCACACCTTCAACTCCAATAACTTCGTCGCGGGATCAAAGCGGGTCAGGGAGCCGCGCCGATTCACTCCCTTGGATTGATTACCCAAAGCTTCTGCCTGTTCCCTGAAGGCGTCTGTGTAACGTGCGACGAGAGGCTGAAGCGTCTCTTCGATGATGAGACCGACAAGATCGTCAGGTGTGTAGTAGCTGCCAGATGCCTTACGGGCGAAGATGTTTGGCCGGACCTCAACCTCGCCATCCTGCCATGTGACCTCATGTTCCAAAAGTCGTTCATAGATCGAACCAAGTTGCTGCACGCTGAGGTCGCGATAGTTGATGTAATGCCTCTGTCCATCCGACTGGGTGAAGGACAATACGTCTATGACGTTCGCGATCAGGGCATCGCCTAGCCGAATGCCTGCGAGCAGCGGAGCTCTGTCACGGCTGAACAGACCCCCATTGTAAGGAGGCAAACCAATTGAAGCATCACCGGCGTCTATCGCCCTGCATAGATCATCAAGAGTGGCCCAATACCGGGCTGCGGTCGCTGAGAATACATCATTAGCATCTTTGCGCCTCTTTACGTCGAGACGGACCTTTTCGCGTAGACTGTAGTCATCGTATCGGGGCTCCCGAACCGGAAGCAGGTCGCGGTCTTCAGCGTAGAGAATGAACAACAGGCGATAGAGCAGGATCAGTGCAGCTTCGCGTACTTGCTGAACGGGAGTGCCGTCGGGTGTCGCATCTGCAATGCCCTTGACCAACGCGGGGAATACAAACCCAAAGACGAGATCAGACAAGTCCTTTGCGACACGTTCTTCATAGAACTTGCCTTCCGCAAGTGCGCGGTCGTGGAACGTACGCTGATCGGTACCCGCGATGAATCCTTGCCTACGGAACGCGAGTACGAAGACCTTGAACCAGTGGTCTCGCTCACTGGTCGTTAGCGCGAACAATCCGCCCTCGAAATTGGCGAGGCCAAGTACGGACCCTAGGTCGATTTCAAAAAAATCTTCGGCAATGGATTGCGCACCCGAATAGTACAATCGCCAGCGCAGACCGTTAGTCAGTATGCCCCACCTGAGATTGCCATTGGTCAGATCATCCACCCGGCGCAGATAGCGCAGCATCTGAGTGGAGGGAGCAGTGACCTCATCCCGCTTTTCGGAGCGCCGGTCGAGCGGGCGAAGCCATCGCTTGCTTTCGACTAGCGCCGCCCCGAACTCATAACGACGCCATTCTTCGGGACGGGCATTGGCCCTGCTCTTGGTAGCCTCGTCAATGAACAGAACAGCGTCCGGTACGTCCTGTCGACCGCTTGCAGTGAGATTCTGTTGGGTCAGAAACTGTTCCCAACCAAGCGCCCTGAGAATCGGCCAGATCAGGTCGTTTTCAGTCGTAGCTTCGTTCGGCGTCTGGTTTATGGGGAACCGCGCAAAGGCACCATTGATCGTTGTGCGTATCACATTCAGATCGGGCTCAGTGAGCGCTTGCCAATCGTGCAGATCAGCTATGGAGCTTTCAACAAAGTCATTTGTGAACAGGCTTCCATGATAGGCACTGGATACCAAACTGCATTCCCCCAAAGATCCCACAAGGTAGCTTGTGATAGATCACAGAGCGGCGAGGTTCAAAGGGTATCTTAAAGTGCCGAGTTACATCAGCTGCAATAACTTGGGTCGCTATACGGAAGAGGTACGGTTCCGGCCTAGCTTAGCGCACTCGTATCTTAATGTGCAAAACTGGCGCACCCGACAGGATTCGAACCTGTGACCTCTGCCTTCGGAGGGCTAAACACCACTCCCGACACTGTTCGCCATAGTATCCAAATTCCCTATAAATCAACGGCTTACGTCCACACCGCCACGCTGCAAGTATCCCGATTTGGCCTTGTTCTTTCTCCCACTTGGTTGCAATATGGTAGCAATTTCTGTGGGAGCCTGTCATGCCCAAACTGTCAAAGCGCGTTGTCGATGCCCTCAAAGCCACCGAAGAAAAGACTGGAACGCTTTATTGGGATAGCGAACTCAAAGGTTTTGCGATCCGCGTCCTGCCCTCTGGCCGCAAGACCTTCGTCGTCACATTCCGCGCGCGAAGCGGCCGGCAGCGGTGGCTCAAGCTTGGCACGTACGGGCCGCTAACGGTCGAGCGCGCGCGCGAACTTGCGAAGGTCGAGCTTGCCAAAGTGGTGGAGGGTCAGGATCCCGCCGCCGATCGTGACGAGCATCGCGAGGCCCTCACCATCACGCAACTCTGCGACCTCTATATGGAATCTGCGAACGCGGGCCTAGTCCTCGGTCGAAAGGGAACCCCGAAGAAGGCCAGTACGCTTTCGACCGACCAGTCGCGTATCGATGCCCATATCAAACCTCTGCTGGGGCAACTCAAGGCCCGCGAGGTCAAGCGTGCGGACATTGAGCAATTCAAGACAGGTGTTGTTACCGGCAAGACGGCCCGCGACAAGAAACTGGGCTTCCGCAGCCGATCGATTGTCAAAGGCGGGAAGGGTGCCATCACGCGCACCCTCGGTCTGCTTGGCGCGATTTTCGCGTGGGGTATCGAGAATGGTCACGTCGTGGCGAACCCGGTGCGGGGCGTACGACGCTTTGCCGACGCTCAAAAGAAGGCACTGCTGACTGGCGAACAATATCGCCTTCTCGCGGATAGCCTGAAGGTGCTCGAGGGCAAGCGCGACCGCAACAATCAACCACTTCATAGTCTGATTGGTATAGCGGGCATCCGCTTCATCGCACTGAGCGGCGTGCGTAAAGGAGAATGCGAGCATCTGCGTTGGGACGAGGTTGATGCGAACGGAACCTGCATCGCTCTCAAAGAAACCAAGACAGGTTTCTCGCTCCGTCCGCTTGGTCGCTCGGCGTTCGCCATCATCGATGATCTGGAAGCGATTTCCGATTTCGTTTTCGCCGCCGAGACAGAAGGCGCCACGTACAAGGGGTTGCCCGGTCTGTGGCGCACGATACAGAAGACAGCGCGGCAACTGGCGGCGGCCGCTGCAGAGGAGCGAGGGGAAGTTCCTCCGGAAACAGGGCCGCTGGATGGAGTCACGTTGCATAGCCTCCGGCACAGTTTCGCCGGCATCGCGGAAGAACTGGGGGCCTCGCTCCCCACGATTGCCGCCCTGCTGGGTCATCGTCTCGGCGGCGTCACCGGTGGGTACATCCTCAAGCGTGTCGACATCCTCCTGGTCGATGCCGCCAATCGAATCGGTGACCATATCGCCATGCTGATGCGCGGGGAGGTTCCGAGTTCGAACATCGTGCAGTTCCAGGCGCGTGGCAGAGGATCGAGAAATCCGCCAAAGCACGGCACTGCGGATCGAGCGGCTGGCCAGAGCGAAGCAGCGTAGCCGGCCTTGCCTACCGTCCTTTGCCGGGCACGACGAGGCCAGCGCGTTTCGTCGCTTGTGGTTACTTAGTTCGGGACGGCCTTGCGATTCCAAGGATAGGAATGGGGCTCAAACGCGTTCCGGATAAAGGTCGTGATCGCATTGTCCGTCTCGATCGCGCACTTGGTGATCTGCGGCTTGAAGACATCCCTCAGTTTGTTCATGTGGATATTGCCGGCATCGCTGCCACGGTGTGCGATGTCGCCTCGCGCCTCCACGAAGTCGTTTACCGCGGCCGCGCCTAGGCTCCATGCATTGGACAGATCTGGTATGCCTACTAGCGCCGAGTAGTGCTGGTCGATGTTATGCTTCTTGGGAGTGTTCAGACCAACAACCACCTCCCTCGCGATCTCGAGGTAGATCGTTTTCCAACCGTCACCTGCCATCGCCAGTGGCTTCAACTCGTGCTTCGAGGCCTTGATGTATTGGGCGATGGTCTTCTGCACCGCGGCCGGAAGTCCATCGGGTGTCGGGGAGCGAGCGATGTTAGCCGTCACCGCTTCGATCAGCAATTCTTCGACGTAGAGTTCCCAGGCCGCGCAAAGCAGCAACACGCCTGACCGAGTAAGATGACCGAGACCCATATTGCCGGGATTGCCGTTCTGGATGTCTCCGTGGGTTTGAATGATGCGATTGACATCCTTCATCATCGCACCCTCGAACTTCCCAATTGCTTTCGACGGCATGTCCCCTCCCACCGTTGTTTAGCCAGGCTCCTCGGCAACGTGCCCGAAGTTATCAATGGTGTCAGCCCCTTTGAGATCTCACACAATGTCGGCGACCAAGCCCACGTTCTCCGCTAAACAGCACCTTGCCGTCGCAGGCGTCATCGCAGAATTGAGCGCACAGCCTGAGAATATTGAAGGACAAAGGCGGAGGCTTGCAATCGGTGCCCCTTCGAAAAATCCTGCAAGCTGGCGCCTAGTCACGCGATCTACTCATCCGCGCTGGCTTGCAGACCACCGCATCGCTGAGAGCAATTTGCTGTGGTGTCGGGGAAAACAGGGCACTTATCGGGCGTTCAAATGGTCGATCTGCGGCGCACCATGCTCGACCAGTTCTGTACGATCGCGCTACAGGCATATGTCGAAAGCACCCCCATCTATCAGGGACAGTTATCAGGGACAGTGAAAATTTGCTGACCTCGCTATCCCTCAAGAGGTGCGAGACCTTCTGTGCCCGCAGGCAGCTTCTCCTTCCATGTCACCCCTCCCACATTCTGTGCTCTCCCTTTCGCGTCGCCTCTCAACAAGGGTTGGGCATCGCGCGACAAACTGCAAATCCGCCGGCGGAATCTAATGAGGGTACTGCGCTCTTGACCCCGGACGAGCGTTTGACGCAAACCAGACACGGGGGAAAGCCAAGTGTCCTACATCATTGCTCATGTTGCCTTCGACCGTTCAAGCAGAGCCTATCCGGTCAACTGCACCAGAACTGACGTCATCATCGGGGATGATGTGGTCGTCCGGATGAAGGACGGCGCGTTGAAATGTGCCCGCGTTGCCGATCTCAACTATCTGAACTGGAACTGCAGTCACACCATCGAATGCCTGGAGCGAGAGGCGGACTTCACCAGAAGCGGTATTTTACTAGCCCCCGGAGAGTCCCTGAGTGTCCGCGGTCTGGCGCGCCCTGTTGATCTCGCGATGCATCTCAACGGGATGGGATGGATACGGCGACGTCCCGCCAACAAGGCTTACCGGCTGGCGTTTACTGCCACGAGCGAGACACGTACTGGGCTGATTTTGATGCGCAAGAACGGCATCGACGTGCAGTTACTCCATGGCCTGCCCGACGAAGAAATGAAGCGTGACTCCGTGCTTCGAACGAGCAGGATGGCGTCGCCGTTTTTCGGGCAGGAGTTCCACGGCAGCCAACAGAACATCCTGAAGCGGATAGCCGACTTCGCCGAGGCGTTCCTGCGTAACGACCCCGGACTGGAGGAAATGTTGGTCCCGTTGTGGACCACGAAGAAGCTGCCCAGCCGGCCCCGCAACCTCTGTGAAACCGACGACGGGGAAGATCTCTACTCCATCTTCGGAGGCACGGGCGAGCCGGTCTACCTCTCAGACGGCATATGGCTCACAGGCGGCGGTGGCGCGCACGATTGGGGCAGGTAGCGATGACTGATTGGCAGTTGGTCCTGCTGACTGCGGGCGTGAACGCGCCTCCACGGTCGTCTTCGACGATTTGGACTCCTTCGAGCGCCGCGTCGAGCGACTGTACGATGGCTTCAGTTACGGACTTTACGGGACTCCGACCAGCCGCCAGTTGGAAGACCATATCGCTGCACTGGAAGGTGGATCTCGGGCGCTCGTCGTCCCTTCCGGAATGGCGGCCATAACGCTGACGACCATGGCCGTCTGCCATGGTGGCGATCGGGTTCTGATCCCGGAGACGTTCTATGGGCCGGCACGCGAAATGGCCGCCCGCCTTCTCGCTCCCCTTGGCATCGATACGGTGACCTACGACCCCAAGCTCGATGGAAGACTTTCAGCGTTAATCGATGGCAGGACGCAGCTGGTCTGGGTGGAATCGCCGGGTTCCGCGACCTTCGAGGTACAGGACGTGCCGGCAATCACGGCTGCGGCCCACGAGGCTGGCGCGCTTGTCGCGGTCGACAACACCTGGGCCTCACACTTGCTGTTCAAACCACTCAAGCATGGTGTCGACATCTCGATGCAGGCACTTTCCAAACATGCTGGCGGCCACGGCGACCTGCTGATGGGCTCGGTGGCGATGAACGACGAGACCTTGTTCCGGCGGTTAAAGGATACCGCGCGTTTTCTCGGTTACGGCGTTTCGCCAGAGGATTGCGCATTGTGCGAGCGTGGCCTGATGACCATGCCGGTGCGCATGCGCCAAGCCGACAGCACCGCGCAGAACATCATATCGTGGCTGTCGGAGCGTCCCGAGGTTGCGCAGATCCTGCATCCGAGTGAGCCCGACCATCCCGGCCACTCGACCTGGAAGCGTGACTTCGCCGGATCGGCAGGTGTCTTCTCGTTTGTGTTGGAGCCGGAACTAGCGCCTCACCAATCCGAGGCTCTGCGTCGCATGCGACTGTTCAGGCTAGGTGCAAGCTGGGGCGGGGTGCATTCGCTGATCTCCGTCAGTGATCCTCGAAAGGGCCGCAGTGGCCTCGACTGGCTGAAGCCTGGCCCAGTTTGGCGGCTCTCTATCGGCCTGGAGGCCGACGGCGACCTTCTGGCCGATCTGTCACAGGCCTTCGAGCACTTTGCGGAAACGCGACGAACCACAGTTGGCGACGCCAAGGCTGCAGAATGACAACAACTTCAACGAAAGGGGAATGGATATGAAATGCGAAGGGCATAAATGGCTTGCCGCCTTAGCGATCGGGCTGGTCGGCCTGGCGTCAAGCGCGGGAGATGCGGCCGCGCAAAGCGTCGTCGAAAAGATAAAGGCACGCGGCTACGTCAGTTGCGGCGCGAGCCAGGGAGTGCCCGGTCTCTCTCGCCCCGACGAAAAGGGGTATTATCGCGGCTTCGATTCCGACATCTGTCGTACATTCGCGGTCGCCATTCTTGGGGACAAGGATAAGATCCGATACGTGCCGCTCAATGCTGCTCAGCGACTTCCTGCGCTACAGACTGGAGAAATCGATATTCTGTCGCGCACGTCCACGATCACCTACACGCGCGATGCCGTGGTCCGTTTCGTCTGGATCAACCTCTATGACACGGATGGTATCCTCGTCCGCAAAGCGGACAAAATCACCGAGCCGAAGCTGCTCGACGGAAAGACAGTCTGCCTTCAAGGCGGCGGCAGCTTGACCGAGAAGGCGATCGAGGAAACCGAGGAGGAGTTCGGGATCTCGATGAAGAAGGTCTACTACGACTCGACCCTCCAGGCCCGCGATGCCTTCTTCGGCGGCCGCTGCGATTCCTACGTCACCGATGGAACCGCGGCAGCAGGGCAGCGTGCCTCGGTCGCAAAGAATCCTAACGATTACGACATCATCAAAGTCGGAAAGGCTGCCGAGCCCAATGGCGTGGCGATCGCGCGCGGCGATGAACAGCTCTTCGACATCGTTCGCTGGACGATAAACGCCCTGTTCTGGGCAGAGGCCAACAACATCACGTCGGAAAATATCGACGAAAAGCTCGCTGGGGGCAATTCGGAGGTCCAGCGAGTGCTGGGCAAGGAAGCCGGCTTCGGCAAGCCCCTCGGGCTGGATGACAATTGGGTCTACAACGTCATCAAGCAGACCGGCAATTACGCCCAGATTTGGGATCGCAATCTTGGCAAGGATAGCCCGCTCAAGGTCGAACGCGGCTTGAACGCCCTGTGGAAAGATGGCGGCCTGAACTACCCTTTCCCGTGGGATTGAGGCGCGTCGAGGGGAGCGCCTAGCGCTCTCCTCGCTTCCGATAGCGATGTGGATCCGAGGTCAGCATGTTGAGTGACGCCAAAATCAGATCAATCATCATTCAGGCCGCCTTGGCGACTGCTTTCCTGGCGTTCGCCGCGCTACTCGTCAGCACCACCTTCGCCAACCTTGAGGCGCGCGGTATCCCGATAGGCTTTGACTTCTTGTCCATGCCGTCCAGGATCGTCATCTCCGAGGCAATCCTCACATACAAGTCGCGGGATCCGTACTACTGGGCCATTGTAGTCGGGCTGACCAACACAGTCTTCATTTCCACGCTGGTCATCGTCTTCTCGTCCATTCTCGGACTGATCGTGGGCATCACGCGGCTGAGCAGCAACCCACTGGCTGCGGGCACATGTCGCGTGTGGGTGGAACTGGCGCGCAATTCGCCCCCTATCGTCCTTCTGATCTTCCTGTATTCGCTATGGTGGAAAATGTTGCCGCCAGTCGGCGAGGCGCTCAACCCGCTGCCTGGCGTCTATGCTTCCATGCGCGGTTTCGTGGTCCCAGCCGTTGGCATCGACGTAGGCATGACCGGTCTCCTCATGATCTTGTGCGCCATCGCGCTCGCTATCGCAGGCTGGATCGAGTACGCAAAGGTTGGTCGCCGAAGGCTGTCGCGCCCAGTGTGCTGGCAGTTAGCGCCGCAGGAGTTTGGCTCGCTGACGCGCGGTTCACCATCGACTGGCCGGTCTTCACCGGCTCGAACTTTGAAGGTGGCAAAGAACTGACCCCGGAGCTCAGCACGATCCTCATCGGATTGACCCTCTACACAACCGGTTTCGTAGCAGAAATCGTGCGTGGCGGTGTCCTGTCGATCGGCCGCGGCCAGTGGGACGCTGGCCATTCGCTTGGCCTTCCGCGCGGCAAGATATTGCGCCTGATCGTCATCCCCCAGATGCTGCGGGTAATCGTGCCACCGCTCAACAGCCAGTACATCAACGTCGTCAAGAACTCGACCTTGGCAATTGCGGTTGGCTACCCGGATTTCCTTGCAGTCATGAATACAACCATCAGCAAGTCCAGCCACTCCATTGAAGGCGTCTTCATCATTCTCGGCGTCTATCTCGCCCTCAATCTCACCATGTCGGGCGCAGCCAACTGGTACAACCGCCGCATCGCCATCGTGGAGCGATAATCATGAAGGCCGTTTCTCTCCCGTTACCCGTCGAGCCCCTGGAGCGACGTGTTCGCTTCCCAGTCCTGCAGCGTACTGCCGGGCTCCTATTCGGTACGCCTCTCAACGCCGCATTGACGCTGGTGTTTGGCACTCTGCTGATGGTCACCGTCCCGCCAGTGCTGCACTGGCTCGTCATAGACGCAGTGCTGTTCGAACCCGACCCGAACGCCTGTCGTGCGGCGGCTGGAGCCTGCTGGAGTTTCGTATACGCCAAGTCCGGCCAGCTCCTGTTCGGCATCTATCCGATTGATGACCGCTGGCGTCCCGCCATTGTGTGCATACTCATCCTGGCGCTGCTGGGCTGGTCTGTTCGCCCGGCTAGCTGGAGACCCCGATTACTCGCGCTCTGGTTGGCAGCATTCGCGTTGATCGTCTGGTTGATGGGTGGTGGCCTTGGCCTGGTCGAAGTCCCCACGTCCTTGTGGGGCGGACTTCCTGTAACGTTGATACTGACCGTCGTTGCCATCGGTGTCGCCTTTCCGGTCGGCATTCTGCTTGCGCTGGCCCGACGCTCTTCCATGACTGCGGTGCGGATCGGCGCGGTGGTACTGATTGAATCAGTGCGCGGCCTTCCCCTCTTGTCCATCCTGTTCGTGGCATCGATCATGATGCCGCTCTTCCTACCGGAATCGCTGCTGCCCGACAAATTCGTGCGCGCGCTGGTTGCTCTGACCATTTTTGCGGCGGCCTATCTGGCCGAGGTCATCCGCGGCGGGCTTCAGGCTATCCCCAATGGGCAATACGAGGCCGCCGCCGCGCTCGGCCTTCCCTTCTGGCGCACCCAGTACCTCGTTGTCCTGCCACAGGCCATCCGCGTGGCCATCCCTGCACTAGCCAACACAATCATCGTCATGATCAAGAACACCAGTCTTGTCCTAGTCGTGGGCCTATTCGACTTGATCAGTTCCGGCAAGGCAGCGCTTGCGGATCCCGAATGGCCATCGCCGGCGGCCGAGACCTTCCTATTCATCGGCGCGATCTTCTTTGCGCTCTCCTTCTCCTTCGCCCGTTTCGCCGACTTCCTCGAACGGCGCGGTCCGACATCGCACTAGGAACAAGAACATGTTGTCTTCCACTCCTCGCACGCGACATGCTGAACCTGGATCTTCTACTGCCGAGACAGCTGCCGTCGAGATGATTGGCGTCAACAAGTGGTACGGGACCTTCCATGTCTTGAAGAACATCAATCTCACCGTTCGTCGCGGCGAAAAGCTGGTGATCTGTGGACCGTCTGGCTCTGGCAAGTCGACGATGATCCGTTGCGTCAACCGGTTGGAGGAGCATCAGAAAGGTCATATCGTCGTAGATGGCACTGAGCTAACGAACGATCTGAAGAAGATCGATGAAATCCGCCGCGACATCGGCATGGTGTTCCAGCATTTCAACCTCTTTCCGCATCTGACCGTGTTGGAAAATTTGACACTGGCGCCAATCTGGGTGCGTAGACTGCGGCGCAAGGAGGCTGAAGAGACAGCCATCCACTATCTCGAGCGCGTAGGGATTCTGGATCAGGCGCACAAATATCCGGGTCAGCTCTCTGGCGGCCAGCAGCAGCGCGTAGCCATTGCTCGCTCACTCTGCATGAACCCGAAAATTATGCTGTTCGACGAACCGACCTCGGCACTTGATCCCGAAATGGTCAAGGAGGTGCTAGATACAATGGCGTCGTTGGCCGATGATGGCATGACAATGCTGTGCGTCACCCACGAGATGGGATTCGCCCGCCAGGTTGCGGACCGCGTTGTGTTCATGGACCAGGGCGAGATTGTCGAGACGAACACTCCGGTCGAGTTCTTCACAAGCCCGCTTCATGAACGCAGCAAGCTGTTTCTCAGCCAGATTCTGAATTAAGCAGTTGAACGCGTCTGCTTTGACGAGTTCAGTTCAACTACTCTGTCTCAATTTTGCTCGCATATACGCCTCTCGTCATGGGCGTCGAAGACCACTATCCGGGCGACTTCCCGTGGAATGTAGGCGGCTCACGGCGAGCGAGCAGCTTGTCAATCCGCCTTCCGTCCATATCGAGAATCTCGAAGCGCCAGCCCTCGTAGTCGAAGTGCTCACCAGCTTCCGGAAGATGCCCAAGCCGGGACAGGGCGAACCCGGCGATCGTGTGAAAATCACCCTCTGCCGCCCGTGATCGAAAGCCGAGGAGAGCGAAAGCATCGTGCGCCAGCATCATACCGTCGATCAGCAGGGAGCCGTCTTCACGCTCGACGACGTCGGGGTCCTCACCGTCCAGATCCGGAAGGTCGCCTGCGATGGCTTCGAGCAGATCGGTCTGGGTGACGATCCCCTCCAGAGCGCCATATTCGTCGATGACGATCGCCAGGCGTACCGGTGCCCTCTTGAACCGATCGAGAACGCGGAATATCGGCGTTCCTTCATGAACGATCACGGGGTCGCGGATGACCGCCATTGGATCGAGCGTTTTCCCGTCGAGCACTTGGTCGAGGAGATCCTTCTTCAGGATCATGCCGATTGGTTCATCGATCCCGCCACGGCCGACCAGAAGCTGCTCATGGCGACATTCACGGATGGTACGCAGAATCTCGTCTGGACTGTCCTCAGTGTCGATCCAGTCGATATCGCGCCGCGGCGTCATGATATCGGCGATGCGCCGATCGCCAATGTTGAAGACGCGCTCGACGAGCTCCTGCTGGGTCTGGTGAAGCAGCCCTGCCTCCTGGCTCGCCGCGACAAGCAGCTTCAGCTCTTCAGGCGAATGCAGGGACTCCTCGCCCGTCCCTGGCCGTAGCCCGCAGAGACGCAACACCAGATTGCCAAGACCGTTCAAAGCGAGGATCGCCGGCCTGAGCAGGAACAGGAACAGGCCTAGCGGCCGCACCACCCAGAGTGCCGTGCCCTCGCTACGCTGAAGCGCCAGGCTTTTCGGCGCCAACTCGCCCAGAACGATGTGGAGAGCAGTGATGATAATAAAAGCAATTGCGACGGCGATTGTATGGGATCCGGCGGTGGCAAGAGACCCCATCGCTCCAACCAGCAGTGGCTCGATCAGATGGGCGAGTGCAGGTTCGCCAACCCAGCCAAGCGCCAGCGACGAAATGGTGATACCCAGCTGGGTCGCGGCAAGATTGGCATCGAGACTCGCCAAGGCTCTTTGAAGCAGCCCGGCGTTCAAGCGCCCAGCGGTAGCAAGTTCGTCGACTCGGCTCCGCCTGACCGCCACCAACGCAAATTCGGCAGCGACAAAGAAGCCATTTGCGCCAACGAGTACGAGAACCAATAGAATTCCAAGAATGTCGCGTAGACTACCATCGTCCGCCGGCATGATATCCTCTGCTTAATCTCACTGGGGCCATCTCTGAAGCGTATTTGGCGCTATGCGCAACCGCATTAGGCCAAGATCGTCAAACCGGAGCTGCTACCGCAGCGCCGGGGCCTGCTCAATCAAGGCTAGCAAACCCAAATTCGCGCTGCGAACTCGACCGAACAAAAGCCGGCCGACATCGACCGGCGGACGAGATCAGACAGAAGACGAGTTGGTCTTGTCGACCGAAGTCAATGGCAGCGCCATGGATAGATCGCCCTTGATCCAGTGATCGAGCAAAATCACCGCAATGCCCGCAAGTATGGCTAGCGCTATCATCCAAGCGATCTTTTGACGGTCGGTCACTCATGATCTCCCCAGGAGCTCACAACCCTCACGGCAATACGCAACCGGTATCGTCGGCTGAAGGCGAATCCAGTATGTTGCTCGCGGATTGCAATCCGTTCGGCAATTGAAGGACGCAAGGGCACACCTCACTAAGCCACACGCTCTGCGATGGCGAACGCCTGAAGATTCTTTGCCTTGCCGTGATAGCAGCGCGGTTTGAGTGCGACCACCGCCTTTGTCCTCGCTAGACTTGCGGCGCATTCGTCGCGACCCTCACCTTGTCGCCCATCTCTTTTGCTGTCGCCAGAGCTTTGGCCTTGTCCTTGGTCGTCAACACTTTGCGCCAGTGCGGTGCCTCGACACGCTCACAACGTAGGTCGTCGCAGGCGGCTCGTCGGTCATGCGCCCAACTCTGTTTCGCCCAAAAGCAGAGTTGGGTCCGGAGTTTCTTGGAGATTGGGTTCTAGTCGCATGGTCCCTTTTTCCAAAACGGCGTTAAGGAGACGTGATTTGCCAAACGGCTACGCCGGCTAGAACAATTCCGGCAGCGCCTTCGATCGTCCGCGAAATGGCATCGAACAGGCGTGGCCGGCTATCGAAAAAATGCACCAGGCGCTCCCGAAACAGGATCGACAGCACCGCAACGCAAGACAGCGTCAGCGCCACGCCGGCCATCATGGTGATTGCGAAAAGAATACCGGCCACCGGAACGCCCCTGGATATCGCAAAGGTCATCACGAAAAGCGTCAGCGGACAGGGGATCAAGCCGGCCATGACGCCGACGGCCTCGCCCTCATGTTTGTGGTGATGGCCGTGGCTCAATGCGCGGTAGAGCATCCAAACGCCGATCAGGCCAAGCAGGCCCCGACTGACGTCTTCCAGTAGCGGGGCACGGCCAACACTGCCTAGGGCAATGGACACCAAAGGCAACGAGAGCGCCGCGATCAGAACCGCGATCGTCACATGCGTGAGCGAAAGTGTCAGCGATACCAGAAGCCCACGCTGGACACTGGCATCCGATCCGGCGAGATAAGTGGCCAGCACGGCTTTGCTATGGCCCGGCGTCAGGGCATGCGCCGCACCGAACAACACGCCCATCGGCAGAAAGGCCATGAAGGCCAACCAGCCGCCGCCGGCCGAAAGCAGTTTGATCTGCTCGGCCAGCGCCAGGTAGATCGTGCGCTGGAACTCGACAAGCGTCTGGAACATGGCCATCGAACCGGCTCCGCTTCAGCCGCACGTCAATTCAAGGCGCGTCGCGAAAATCTTGCCGAGATCGGTCCCCGTCGGATCACTGAAGAACGCGTCTGTCAGGCTCTTCTGGTTCTGCGCGATGGCCGTATCCGGATCTGGACGCACGACCGCGCGTGAGCAGCCTTCAGGCAGGCCAGCCACCACAATCTTGTCGTCGTCGGTAAAATCGATCGCCGTGTAGAAGGTCGGGTCGTAGACACCGATGCTGACTTTTCCAGCAAGGGCCAACGGATCCTTCGGTTGCGTTTCGAACTGGACGACGAGTTGATCGTTTTCATAGCTGACGCTGAACTTCGGCGGTGGCGCCATCGTCACGTCCTTGCCATTCAAGGTCACCATCTGAAAATAGTTGTACTCGGCCAGCGACGCATGGACGGTGAGAGCGACTTCATCGAGTTCCTTGGCATCAAGGACAAGGTCGGAATTCTTGTCGAATTCCATCAGCACGGTGCTGGAAAAGAGGTCGTCGAAACGCCAGGAGTGCCGAAGCGACTTGACCGTCCTGTCTGGACCGACGGTCAGGTCCAGCTTCGCTTCGGCAAACACATGCGGATGGGCGTTCGCCGCCGCCGCGGAAGCGAGCAACAGCGCCGCGCCTGATATCATGCCAGTCAGTCGCATTTTTCGCTCACATTTCGCTCGTCGATTCCGCATCAGGCAGGACACCTGCCATTGCAAGCAGGCCGAAATGGGACATTCAAACGCCAATTCTTCAGAACAGGGTCGCCATGCAACTAGCGCCTGAGCGTCATCACGACGCTTGGCCTTGCTGGTCCTTGTTCGTCGTCGCGCGAATATAGCTCAGGTTCTTGGTACCTATGGCGCCGATATCGCTGACCTGGAATCCGCTCTCGGTCAACAGCGAGGCGACCGAATGCATATCGACATGACCATGCTTGTGGAGCCTGGGCAATCTGGACTTGCGCACCGGCCTGCCGAAATCGATGAGCAACAGCCGGCCTGCTGGCTTCAAGACGCGTGCCGCCTCGCGGATGAAGGCCGATCGAACAGGCTTCGACAGGTGATGCAGCATCAGCGTGCCGACGACGATGTCGAATTGCGCGTCCCTGAAGGGAAGCTCCTGCGCCGTCCCGTGGACGAAAGTCAGATCGAGACCAGACCGCTCGGCCTTGGCGCGCGCCCTCTCGATCATTTCGGCCGACGCATCGACGCCGGTGACGCTTCCGTCCGAACCAACCAGCCGCTTCGCGGCAATTGCAAGGGTTCCCGTGCCGCAGGCCACATCGAGCATCGCTTCGCCGGGCTGGAGTTTTGCCGGGCGAAGCATGAACTCGCGAAACCGGCCCTCGCGCCCGAAAGTCAGAACGCGCGCAAGCAAGTCATAGGCCGCCGCCCGGTGCAGGACGATGCCAATGCCCCTGTCGCTCGCGCTCTGCGCACCGTTGCCGACGAGCCCCCTGTGACGCAGGCTGCCCCACAGCGTCAGTCCCGCGATCACCGCAAGGACGAGGCCGTGGAATGCCGCCGTCCAGGCCCCGGCCTGAACATAACCCACGCCCAATTTGGCGAGGACGAGGAAGCCGGCGACCAGCGACAGCTTGGCAAGCAGGGCCAACGCTATCACCCTCTTGCGCGAATGCGGTCCGTTACCGGCGGGATGATCAGATGAGTGCATGTCTGGCGACCTTCTGGCATTGCGGCGTGCCCAAACCCGATTTGAGCTCCTGGACTTGGCGTATCATAATGGACACAATGTCTGGAAATGCTGTTGTCGGACATCGGACCGCCGAATGTCCGAAACTGGGCACCGCAGAGGGCCATGGCCATGAAAATCGAACGTGCGGGCGAGCGGAACACGATCGATCGACGCGTCGCGCGGACGCGCGGCCTGCTGCAGGACGCGCTCATCGCCCTGATCCCGGAGCGGGGATATGCTGCCATCACCGTCGACGACATTTGCCAGAGGGCCAATGTCGGCAGGTCGACCTTCTATACCCACTATGCCGACAAGGATGCTCTGCGCAGCGCGACCATCGAGGCGCATCTGCGGTCGATCGTCCGCAGGCGCGAGGCGGCAAGTCAAGCAACAGGTAGCCGCCTGTTCGAGTTCAGCCTGCCCATGTTCGAGCACGCCCATGCGTTCCGACCGCTTCACCACGCATTGCTTGCAAGCAGCGGCGATACGATCCACGACGAATTGCGCGAGCGTATCCGGCGAGCCGTCCGGGAAGAACTCGTCGAGAAACGGATCGGCGATCGCGGCATGCCTGCCGAATTCGCCATTCAGTTCATCGCCGGCGCATTTCTCGCGGTCCTCGCCTGGTGGGTCGGCACCGACATGAACCTTTCACCGACACAGGCAGATGATCTGTTCCAGGGGATGGCGGGAAGAGGCATCGGCGCCTGATTAGTCGTCGGCTATCGAGCTTGCAATAATCGTGTTCGATCTCCCCGTGTCGACCGGCGATGTCAAATGGACAAGCTGTTTTCGATTGCCCGCAATCAATATATAAAGTTTGGAGACCTGATCTCCATTCCGGTCCTCGCTGATTTTTTCGGCGTCCGTCCGGGCGAAGAAGCGTTGCTCGAATGTCGCGCGGTCGACGTCGAACAGTCTGATGGAACAGGTCTGCACGGCCTTGCCGTTCAAGGTGGCTTTGGTCACCGCGATCATGGTTCCGGCAGGTAGATCGTTGCCAGTCACCGCCCACCCCTGAAAGGCATCCACGTCATCGACTGGAGCAAGCGCTGCGTCACCGGATAGCGGTGTCCACCCACGCGCCTTCGCCACAGCGGCGGTTCGCTCGAAGTCGGGGCCATGGGCAAGACAGGTTTCGTGAAAAGCTTCTAGCCCCAGATCGACATTGTCGGCATACACCGGCGTCAGGCAGACGCCTGCGAGCGCAAAAGCGAAAGGGGCTTTCGACATATCAGTTACACCTCGCGCTGAGGAGCGAGTACCGGTACGATTAAGATGGAGCCATTGGCACGCTGGTCAAGCGATCGCCAGGGCATCGACCTGCAGAATGACGTGGGGCGCGCCGCTCATGTTGGCTCTGGCATGCCGCGGGGCTGCTACAGACCTTCCCGTCGTTCCTCCGGCGGACGAACCTTACGGAACATCGCAAGCAGAAGCATGTCGTAGACAATCTTCAAGGCGCCGGCGATCAGCAGCGGCCAACCGAAACCGGACATTGCGAGCAGCGGCAAGCATCGGGCTGGCGGCTGCCGCGAGGCTGCGCGGGACGGCGGTGACACTCGCGGCTGCGGCCCGCTCACCAGGCGATACCACGGCCATGACGTAGGAGGTGCGGGTCGGCACGTCCATCTGCGACAACGCGCTTCTGATCAACAGAAGCACAATGACTGGACCGAGGCTCGTCATAAAGGGAATGAGCAGCAAACAAAGGCTCGACGGCAGGTGAGTGAACACCATGGTGTTCACCAGTCCGATCCGCTTTGAAACTTGAACAGCCACCAAATATGACAGGGCTGAAAGTACGCCCGTGCAGAAGAAAATCGCGCCCGTTGTAGCAAGGGACAGGCCAAAGCGTTGGTACAGCCACAGAGCCAACAACGACTGGACTACGAAGCCGCCGGCAAAAGCGTCAAGGCTGAAAAGCGCAGCAAGGGTGAGGACGATGGTTCGAGACTTGCGCAATGGCTCTGCTGGCGCTGCGCTCGCCCCGACAGACTCGTCCGGCAGCCGCCGATACAGGAGCAACGCTCCCACTCCCAGGAAGGCATAGAGCAGAAAGGCAATCTGGAGGGCTTGCTTGATCTCCAGGCCAACAACCTGTCGGAGGATATCGGGCGCTCCGGCCGCCAGAGCACCGGCGGCCCCAATGAGTGAACCGACAAGGCTGTAGCGGGCAAAGAGTGCAGTGCGGTCGCGATCCGTGACGCTATGGGCGAGTTGCGCATGCTCCAGCGGCAGAAACACACTGACGTCGCCAGAGGATGGGTTCAGCGTGCCGACGAATGCGACAAGGAGCAGCGGCCAGAAATCTTGAACCAACGCGAAGGCGATCCCGGTGACGACCATCAGGACGGCAGCTGCGATCAGCAGGGAGCGGCGGGAGAAATGGTGTGCGACAAACCCGACGGTCAAGGTGAGCGCCGCCGAACCCGCGAGCGTTGCGGTGGCGACGCTTCCGATCTCAAAAGCGCTGAAGCCAAGTGCTGCCAAATAGGCGGGAAGCAGAAGACTGACGAGTCCGTCGCCGAATGCCCTCAATCCCCTGGACGTCAACAGAAGGACAGCTGCCGGCCTGGCACCGGCAGGCAGCAGCGAAAACCTCTGTTTGACCGCTGGTTCGCGCGAAACATTCGTCGGCGTCTGAGCTGTCAGGGATGCCTCCTGCCGAAGAGTGGTTGCGCCTATGGCACTGCTCAAATCGATCCCGTGGCAACGCCATAAAGCACGCCCAGGACAGAGCATGTCGCGAGCACGGGGATCATGCCGATCTTGAAACGAAACACGGCCAGCAGCGCACCGACTGTCAGCACCAGCGACGGCAGGTTGACGGAGCTGAATACTGGCACGTCCAGCGTCATGCCCAGCCAGTTGACCTCACGCAGTTCGTGGAACAGCACATGAAGCGCAAACCACACTGCCAGATTCAAGATTACCCCGACCACCGCCGCCGTGATGGCAGACAACGCTGCTGACAAGGCCTTGTTGCTGCGCATCGTTTCCATGAAGGGCGCGCCGAGGAATATCCATAGGAAGCAGGGAACGAAGGTGACCCACGTCGTCAGCAGGCCGCCGAGCGTTCCAGCGACAAGGGGGCTAAGCACTCCCGGTGCCCGGTACGCTCCCATGAAGCCGACGAACTGGGTGACCATGATCAGCGGGCCAGGCGTGGTCTCGGCCATGCCGAGGCCGTCCAGCATTTCTCCTGGCTTCAGCCAGCCGTAGTGCTCGACGCCCTGCTGTGCAACATAGGCGAGCACTGCGTAGGCGCCGCCGAAGGTGACCATCGCCATCTTGGAGAAGAAGATGGCGATGTCGGTGAAGACGTTGCCTTGCCCAAGCAGCATCAGAAGTCCAAGGACGGGTACCAACCACAACGCCAGAAAAACTGCCGCGATCTTCAGCGACCAACTGACTGACGGCCGGGCATGCGCAGGCACCCCTTCGCCAAGCGCCGTATCGGCGTCGGCAACCTGCTTGCCGCCGACCTTGCCATGTCCGTTACCCGACTGGAATGCAGCCGACCCTGCCCGTCCCCCGACGTAACCGATCACACCCGCAGCCAGGATGACCAGCGGGAATGGCGCGTGGAAGAAGAACAGAGCGATGAAGGCCGCTGCCGCGAGCCCGACCATGATATTGTTCTTGAGCGCCCGCCTGCCGATGCGCAAAACCGCTTCGAGCACTATGGCGAGGACTGCCGCCTTCAAACCGAAAAACAGGGCCTGGACTGCGCCGACGTTGCCGAAGATTGCGTAAATCCAGCTGAGCGCCATGATGGCGACCGCGCCTGGCAGTACGAACAGGATTCCGGCGACGAGGCCGCCTCTGGTCTTGTGCATGAGCCAGCCAATGTAGATGGCCAGCTGCTGCGCCTCCGGTCCGGGCAGCAGCGTGCAATAGTTCAGCGCATGCAGGAACCTGGTCTCGCCGATCCAGCGTCTTTCCTCGACGATGATCCGGTGCATCATGGCGATCTGACCGGCCGGACCGCCGAAGCTGAGCGCGGCGACGTGCGCCCAGACCCGTGTGGCCTCAGCAAACGAAATGCCATGACCGGGCGTGTCGTCTGGTCGGTTCGGTGCTGTCACGGTGCTCTCTGCATTGGCCATGGTTAGTTCCTCGGATCACCCGCGCTTCGAGCGGAAATATCGGTAGAGGTTGTCGAACACCGAAGCGCCCTCGGCGATCCGTTGCTCGTCACCCGCGTTTGCCATAGTGATGCCGGCGATCAGGCTGGCGATGCCGGTGGTTTCCTCGCGACCGAACTTGCCGTCCTTGAGATCGATATCGTGTACGACCTCGGCGACGGCCTGCAGTGCCGGATCTGATATGGCAGTACGGGCAAGCAACACCTCGAAGCTGCAGCGGTCGCCTTCATGGGTGATTTCGCCCTCGAACATGTCGAAGCGCAATTCGCCCTCCTTTGGCACGTATCCCTTGCCCGCCACGAAGCGGATCGTTGCGTCGGCGTCGATGAAGCGACGGATCAGCCAGCTGCAGGCAATGCGGTCGACATGCACGTCCCGGCGCGTGACCCAGGTCCGGCCCTTGAGCTCGCTCGGCTCGTCCGCCTTCATCGGTTCCTTGGTCATGGCCTTGTCCTCTATAAGCTGTGCCTCGAGCTCGGCGATCAGTCCCTCGACAGTGAGGCGACCGCTGGCGCCGAAGAAGTCGATTGTCACAAGGTCGGCAAGCCGCTTGCGCATTCGACCGAGTTGCGCGCGGGCGTCCGCGCGCCGATCCTCGGTCTTGTCGGAGTCGATAGCCGCCGTTAGATCGCGCGCTGCCTTGGCGATGTCCGCATAGTCGGTGTCCCGCGCGGCATCGAACAGCGCCCGAACCTGTGCGTCCGTCAGGCCGTCGATCAGACGCGCTTCACAAACCATCGCCTCACCGCCACCGTCGATAATTTCCTTCAGGAGCCATTCGAAATCCTCCTGCGTCTCTGCATCGGCGGGCAGCGCATAGACTGTGCTTTTGACCGCAACTGCGCCGACACCTTGCAGCCGCCGCCAGATCTTTACCCGGAAATAGGCTGGTTTGGTCGGCAGTTGATGGATCAAGAGCAGCCAGCGCTGCTCGGTCCCAAGTTCCCCTTCGCTCATCAGCAGACCGTATCACTGAGAAAAACAAATGCAACACTTGTATCATATTTTATTCAGGCGTAGCGTTGGCGGTCTCGCAGACTGTCCCGCTGACGCCCGACAGGAGGTGCCGAAATGACAGCCTCGGGTGGGGCTACCCAGTCAGGATCATCCGCGACTCGGACCCTTGGACGCACCGCCGCTACGCTCATGACTGCCGGCATGATTATCGGAACGGGTATTTTCGGTGCCCTTGGTGCGACCGCCGAGCGGGCCGGTCCCGCCCTTCTGCTGGCAATGATCCCAGGCGGGCTGGTATGCTTGGCCACAGGCATCAGCGGTGCGCAACTCGGCGTCAATTTCCCCAGACAAGGCGGTGCGTTCATCTGGGCCCGGGCGTTCCATCTCAACACGGTCGCCTTCCTTGCTGGCTGCTGCTATGTTGGACAGGGGATTGTGGGCACGAGCGTGGTATCGCTCGCCTTCGCTCATTACTCAGCACAACTTGTTCCTGGCCTGCCCGTACATTTGACGGCTGGCGCGGTTGTACTCGTTGTTATGGTACTGAATTCCTTCGGTATCTCCTTCACGAGCAAAGTCATTATTGGCCTGATGCTGGTCATCGTTGCGCTGCTGGGCGTATTCGTCTTCTTCGCGGCTCCGCATGTAGAAGTCGCTCGTTTGGTCCCGACACTGGATAAGGGGCCATTCGCATTTATGGCTGGCGCCGCGATCTTCTTCTGGGCTTGGGATGGCTTCATGCGCACCGCCATTATGGCGGGCGAAATTCGGGATCCCCGAAAGGCCATTCCCTTCTCCATTCTAGGCGGCATTGCGATCGCCGCCGTCGTCTATTACGCCGTGGCCGCTACTACTCTGGGGGTGCTTGGCGCAGAGGAAATGGCCAAAGATGACGTACCTCTCTTCAAAGCAGCTATGCAGGCTATCGGGTCGTGGGGCGGTTGGCTGATCCTAGGGGCCGCATGGACAGCATCGATTAACGAGCTCGTGAGCGATCTGCTCAGCGTCTCGCGTGTGGCGCTCGCGATGGGCGAGGCGCACGAATTGCCGAAGTGGCTCGGCGAGGTCCATCCGCGCTTTAAGGTGCCGCGCCACGCAGTACTTGCCGTCGGGATGCTCGTCTTTGCAGTGGTGCTGGTGTTCGACCTGCGTCAGGTTTTGCCGCTCGCCAGCTTTTACCTGCTGGTTTGGTTTGCCATTACCCACTACGCGGCTCTGCACTTAAGTAAGGAGCAGCGCCTATTCTCGCCCTTCTTCGCTTGGTTCGGCCTGGCTGGCTGCTTCGTACTGCTCTTTTTCATACCACCCCTTCACCTTATAATTGGAATGGTGACGCTCGCGTTGGCGTTCGGCACTCGATTCATTGTGCGGCGCCAACCGAAATCCGGTTCGGTTAGTGCTCGATGAAACGAGGAGGTCTAACATGCTCAATACCCAAGCTATTGAATCCCTTACCGGACTGAAGGGACAGACCACGGGTGACGTGCTCAAGTTATCGGTCCCGCGCAGTGAAGTGAGAGTGACCCTGGACGGCTTTGAGATCATTCCGTTTATGGGCCTCACCTCCTGGGTCAGTTTTAAACAGGGGGCACATCATGCCACGTTGATGGGCGACATCGTCATGCTCGAAGATGAAATCGAGGACGCGATGGCCGCAGCGATCCAGGCGAACCTGTACGTAACAGCCCTACACAATCATTTCGTCCGCGAGCAGCCGCGCGTGATGTTTATGCATGTCGAGGGTACGGCTGATGAAACTGCGTTGGCGACAGGAGCGCATAGGATTTTTGAAGCGATAAAGATCGTGCGCCAGAAGCATCCTGTCGAACCCGCCATCAAGAAAGTGAATAGTCGCTTGGACGCGCCGCCGCTTGAGGCGATAGTAGAGCACAAGGGCGAGAGCAAGGACGGCGTGCTCAAGTTTGTCCTGGGGCGGCCATCCGTGCCCGTCGTCTGCACACGCTGTGGCGAGCTCAATATTGATGCCGCAATGGGCTACAACACATGGGCAGCCTTTCAGGGCACGGACGAGCGCGCCGCAGTCTGCGGCGACTTTGCAATGCTCGAAAATGAAGTCTCTTCGGTCATCCGTGAACTGCAAGCTGGAGCGATTGGAGTAATCGCGGTGCACAATCACATGTTCTTTGAAGACCCGCGGATCATCTTCTTGCACTACTGGGGCATCGGCAATGCTCAGGCGTTGGCACAGAGCTTGAGGCGGGCACTCAACACGCAGCAATAGCCTATCGCAGTCGCCACAGGAGTCACGCGACCGCCGCGCGCTCGCGATTGATGGCAGCGATAATGTATCGAGTGAAGAACTTCGGCGCAGCGCTCGGGTTGGCGGCGCGACAGTGGTGGGAAGGTCGGCCTGGGTGGCGGTTCCGTCGAAGTTGCCATACTCGTCGATGCTGGCGGGGCCGATAGGCACATCTCTTCGGAACTGCCGGTGGCATGATCCAGTCGATGTCATGGCGGACCCCAAACACGGATGTCGCGGGTCGGCCAAGATCGAAAACCTATGTCCGGATCAACGGCCAAACGCAGAGCAGGATAACCGCCAGCGCGGCGCCGATGTCCAGAACATGTTCCGTCTAGGCCCCGCAAGATTTTGGTTTGCGCCACCAATGGCAGGAGCGTGTGCGGAGCACGATGGCCAAAAGTGGGAACGCGGCGACCGTGACGATCATGCCGGCGGCAAAGGTACCGACGGAATAAGCCCCGGTATCAAAAGGCTAGCGAGCGCATAGTTCATGATGAACGTTGTTAGCGCCAAGGCAATAGGCCGGCGACCACAGCGAGCATCGGGCCGGACCGATCGTGGCCATGGGAATATGGCCGGGAGGCCCACCAAAGCAACCACAGACTTGCCAGTAGGACAAGGACTTGGCTCGCGTGCTCTAGCACCGGCGCGGGCCGGCACAGACGAGAGCCCGACGGAGGATAGCGAAGCCCGAGCGCACCAGCACGACCGCCGAGCCGACACGGGTCAGAAGAATCAGGACCGTGCTGGAACCGAGCGCGCCGGTGCCTTGCAGCCGCCGCCCGATCTTCACCCGGAAGTAGGCCGGCTTGCTCGGCAGCTGATGACGGATCAGGAACAGCCACGCTGTTCCGACGATTCCCCCTCATTCAACAAGTGAACCGTATCACACGCCCAATTAAATGAAACACTTGTATCATCGCTTATTCAGGAGTAGCGTTGGCGGTCTCGTAGCAGGCCGCTGACTGTCCCGCTGACGCCAAACCTACGGAGATAAGATCATGAAATGGGTTACCCGCGAACGTCCGGTCATCGACCGCATCGCCTGCCCCTGGCTGATTGCGCGCTTTATCGACAAGGAGCCAGAATTCCTGTTCGTGCCGCCGGATCGGGTGATCCCGGTTGCCCAGGAGACGGGCGCGACGCCCTACGACGTACCCGGCGTCGAGTTCACGCATGTCGGCGACGGCTGCAGTTTCGACACCTTCGTCTCGAAATATGGCCTTGAGCGCGACCCGGCCATCGTGACCATCGCCGCGATCGTGCGCGGCGCCGACACGGATCGGCACGATCTCACGCCGCAATCGGCGGGGCTGCTGGCGATCTCCATGGGGCTCAGGGACGTGACGCCCGACGACCAGGAAGTGCTGAAGCACGGCTTCGTCATTTACGATGCGCTCTACGCTTGGGCCTCGCGCCGCAAGGCGGAGACGCACAGCTGGCCGCCAGCCTCGAAGCCAGCAGCATGATAGTTGCTTGAGTCTACCTGAAATCGTCTATGGCACCGCCCTCAAACCTGCATTGGCCTCCGGCACAAGCCTCGCTTCCCAGGCGATTGTCAGCGAGGAAGCGGCACAGAATGGCGGATTTGACATGCGTCTGCTGATCGTCGAAGACGAGGTTCGTCTCACAGAACTTCTTCGCGTTGCCCTTGCACGCGCCGGGTTCGTCGTGGATGCCGTTGCTTGCTGTGGGGACGCTGAAGAGGCTCTTTCCGTCATTCCATATGATGCGGCAATTCTCGATCTAGGACTCCCCGATGGTGACGGCCTTCAGGTGGTCAGGAGATTGAGATCGAGCGGCAATCAGATCCCAATGCTTGTACTGACGGCGCGCGATGCGGTTGAGGATCGCGTGCTCGGTCTTGATACAGGCGCCGACGACTATGTCATCAAGCCATTCGCAATGTCCGAACTGATAGCTCGCACCAAAGCGATGCTACGGCGCCCCGGAGGTGCCCTTGGGGCTACGCTCAATGCAGGAAACATTGCGCTCGACACAATCGGTCGAGACATAAGTGTCGATGACATCCCCTTGCCGCTCCCTCGGCGCGAATGCTCGATCTTGGAGCACCTGATGCGCCGGCTGGACCGCGTCGTTCCAAGATCGGTACTAGAGGACAAGCTTTACGGCATGGACGATGAACTTGAGTCCAATGCCATTCCAGTTCACGTCCACCACCTCCGTCGCAAATTGATGGAGGCGGGAGCTACGGCGGAGATCCATACAGTGAGAGGGGTCGGTTACCTTCTCACCGAAACCAGGACATGATTCGAGGTCGATACTGCCACTCTCTCCAGCTACGCTTGGTGGCGCGGTTGGCGGTTCTTTATGTAACAGCGACCGTGATTATCGTCGGTGTATTGGTCTACCGAGCGTATGATACCGCCGGCACGCTCAACGATCGGGAACTGACTCTCCGCGCGGCGGACCTTGCGCAGTCAATCTCGATAGATGCCGGAGGGTCCCCCCGGCTCAATTTGCCGTCGAAGCTACGGTCTGCCTATCAAGCGGCATCCGGTGCCGACATCTACGCGATACGCGGGCCTGAGAATCGGATTATCGCGGCCTCGCCGCCAAGCTTCGGAGCGCTGGTGGAAGGATGGCCAGCCGCGACGGACGACCCAGATTACTTCCGCCTGGAACATTTTGGCAGCGGATCCGACGATTACTATGGCTTGAGCATAAGGCTGGATAGCGTCTCTGGTCCGCTTTCGATTTCGGTGGCACGGGCTGCCGATGCCGATGCGCTGATCCGCTCCGTCTTGCGAGATTTCGTCCTCGATATCGCTTGGGTCATCCCGCTTCTGGTGGTGATAACGCTGGCAATCGGAATCCTTGCGATCCGCAGCGTCCTGAAGCCTGTCCGCGAAGTTTCGGAAATGGCAGCAGCCATCGGCCCGAATGCGACCGGAGTCCGGTTATCGGACGAACATCTTCCAACCGAAATCGCACCTCTTGTCACGGCGGTCAACCGCGCGCTGGATCGGCTCGACCAAGGGTTTGCGGTTCAACGTCAGTTCACCGCCAATGCCGCCCATGAACTGCGAACCCCACTTGCCATCATTACCGCCGCTCTCGACACCATGGAGGACGTCGGGGAACTGACCAAATTCAAGGCTGACGTGGCGCGTATGAATCGGCTCGTCGAGCAGCTTCTCAGCGTTGCCAGATTGGACGCCATCGAACTGGACACTTCCGCTACGGTGAACCTAAACGACGTTGCAGCGCGCGTTGTCGAAAACATGGCACCCTGGGTCCTGGCCAATGATCGGACGATCGCCTTCAATGGCTACGTCGAGCCTGTGCAAGTAAAAGGCAACGCACATGCCATAGGCGATGCGATCAGGAACCTTGTCGAAAATGCCGTTCACTACACGGCTCCCAAAACCGAGGTGACAGTCAGCACTTATCCTGATGGAAGCGTCAGTATTGCGGATCAGGGGCCCGGCATTCTCGCCGAGGATCGAGAGCGGGTTTTCCGGCGCTTCTGGCGCGGCAGCGGCGCCGGTTCCCAAGGAGCCGGTCTTGGACTTGCGATCGTGGCAGAGATCATGAATGCACACGGCGGCGGCGCCATCGTCGACGACAATCCCAACGGCGGCGCCACCTTTACACTCTGTTTCGTGTCGGCTGATCCCGATAACTCATCGGGTGCGAACGGGCAGACGGATCTGTTACATCTTTAGGAAGGCACAAGTTTCCCAAGGCGATACGTGGCTCGTTTTGCCGCCGTCAATCGTCATCGTCATCGCCATCGGCACCACGAACCTTTCCGGTCTGCGAATCAACGATTATCTCAGTAGCCTTCCCGTTTTTGGACCCGATCACATCGAGATACTTGCCTTGGCGGACGATCTGCACATTCGTGTAACCGTCCGATTGCAATTTTTGTCGTACCTGGTCTTCGGTCATAGGTTGGCCATCAGCGATGAATGCGGGGCCTTCGCTTCGCACAGCCGTTGCAATTACCACTCCGGGCGCCCCGATAAGTAAGGCCGCGCCAAGGCGCCAGGCAAATAATCGGTTCATCGATTTTCTCCATATTGTGCAAACTTCAACGGCCTAATCGAACATCCGAATTTTAAGGCAGAATTAATGTGCACTTCCCGAAGTATCTCCTGACCGCCTTCGAGGAAGCTCCTTACGGCAATTTGCCAAGAGGGAACAGAAGGTCACGGGATCGTATGTATCACAAGGCCGGGCGGCGCGTTCTGCACCTTCGGTGCACGACACATAAAACTGCCTTAAAAGAGAGCGCCCAGAATCTGCTGTCTGGCGGGCTGGGATTCCAGCGCCAGCGCAACGATTTTCATCGCAAAGGGCACCGGATGGCTGACTCGTCGAATGATTATGCCGGAGGCAGTAGGAGAGGCAACCGGATCGCACGATGGATAGACCATCGCTTGCCGATCTTCACCTTCATCGACCATGACCTCAGGGACTACCCGACGCCGAGGAATCTGAACTACTGGTGGAATTTCGGTTCGCTGGCCGGGTTCATGCTGGTCGTCATGATCCTCACCGGCATAGCGCTCGCAATGCACTACACTGCTGACTCAAGCCTCGCTTTCGGCTCCGTCGAGCACATCATGCGCGATGTGAATTACGGATGGATGATCCGCTACATCCACCTGAACGGCGCATCGTTCTTCTTTATCGCGACCTACATCCATATCTTTCGCGGCCTTTATTACGGCTCCTACAAGGCGCCGCGCGAGCTGCTGTGGATGCTGGGGGTCGTCATCCTGCTGCTGATGATGGCGACTGCCTTCTTTGGCTATGTCCTGCCCTGGAGCCAGATGGGATTTTGGGGCGCGACGGTGATCACCAACCTGTTCTCCGCAATTCCGGTAGTTGGAGAGAGTATCGTCACGTGGCTTTGGGGCGGGTTCTCCGTCGACAATCCGACGCTGCAGCGCTTCTATGCGCTGCACTACCTCCTTCCGTTCGTCATCGTCGGCGTCGTGATGCTGCATCTCGTCGCGTTGCACCGGCACGGTTCCAACAATCCGCTTGGCATTGACCGCAACGGGCCGGGCGATAGCATCCCCTTCCACCCCTACTACACGGTCAAAGACCTGCTCGGCTTGGCGGCGTTCCTGCTGGTGTTCGCCTTCTTCGTCTTCTATCTGCCGAACTACCTGAATTCCGCGGACGCCTATATCCCAGCCAATCCACTGCAGACGCCCGCAGAGGTCGTGCCGCAATGGTATTTCCTGCCATTCTACGCAATCTTGCGCTCAATCCCGAACAAGCTTGCCGGCGTCATCGCCATGTTCTCGGCCGTGGGTGTCCTCTTCATCCTACCCTGGTTGGATACATCGAAGGTCCGCAGTGCCCGCTTCCGGCCAATATACAAGTGGGTCTTCTGGCTCCTGGCTATCGACGTCATCACTTTGGGTTGGGTCGGCGCCAACAAGCCAGAGGGCATTTTTGTTCTCGTCGGCCGCGTTGGCACGTTCTACTACTACTTCCATTTCCTTGTCGTGATGCCGCTCCTCGGCATTTTCGAGCGGCCGCTGCCATTCCCGACCAGTATCGTCTCGGCAGTCCTGCCTGGGAACAGAGCCGAACCTGCCGCCTTTTAGGTGCTGGTGTGCAAGCCATGACTGTGCAGTTCTCGCCTATCGCACCTGACTGTCGCTGCGACGGCGAACCAAACCCAGTAACGGATACCATGGGGCCAATTGATCAACTCGCATCGAAGGAAAAGGAACATCGCTATGTCACTATCGATCCGCTTGGCAGTTCTCATTGCTGCCGCAACTATCGTCACTCCCTCGTTCGCCGCCAATCCCGATTGGAGCCAAGTCGGAAAGGCGCTGGGCAAAGGCGGGACCACCCTGTCCGACGGCGTCTATAGAGTTGGCTTGCCACGAGCCGACCTGAAGGTGTCACTCGACGGCATAGCGCTGAAGCCGGGCTTCGCGCTCGGAGGCTGGGTCGCATTCGAACCTATGGGCAACCAGGCCATGGTCATGGGTGACCTCGTGCTAACGCAGGACGAAGTGAACCCGGTCATGAAGAAGCTCGAAGAAGGCGGCATCGAGATCACTGCGTTGCACAATCACCTGCTGCGCGCAGAGCCGATGACGCTCTATATGCACGTCTTCGGCCAGGGCGACCCGGTCACGCTCGCCACCGCGCTTCACGCCGGATTGGTACTGAGCAAAACGCCGATGGGAGACGGCGCACTCCCACAGGTCGCTCCGGAGATCGCGTTCGACGCCGCTAGTGTCGACCAAACCATCGGTTATAAAGGTAAGGCCAATGGTGCGGTCTACCAGTTCACCATTCCGCGCGCTGATCCGGTCAAGGAAGATGGGATGGACGTGCCGGCTGCTCTGGGCTCCGCCATCGCGATCAACTTCCAATCGACCGGCGGCGGCAAGGCGGCGATCACCGGTGATTTTGTGCTGACGGCGAAGGAGGTCAATCCGGTCATCAAGGCATTGCAAAGCAATGGCATCGAGATTACGGCCTTGCACAGCCACATGATCGACGAGCAGCCGCGGCTCTTCTTCATGCATTTCTGGGCGAATGATGACGCGCAGAAGCTGGCAAAAGGCCTGCGCGCGGCCCTTGATAACGTCGCCGTCAAGCAGAGCTAAGTTGGGCTGCGTGCACGGGACTCTCTGTTGGAACTGTGCGAACGTTCATGCGGATCCGGATGTCTGACGAGAGGCAAATTGCTACACGGCAAGAGGGAGGATATGCCCTTCAGGTCGGTGCGTTGACCAAGCGCTATGGCGAGCAAACCGCGTTGGCGGATGTTGCCTTCAACGTGGAGGCCGGCGAAATCCTCGGTCTTATCGGGCCGAACGGCGCCGGCAAAACCACGTTGCTCGAAGCAGTTGCCGGCGTTCTTCCCGCCGATTCGGGAACGGTTCTCTGGCACGGCGTCTCTTTGCCACCTGCATTGCGTCGGAGATCGATCTTCTACCTTCCCGACGGCCTGCGGCCCTGGCGCGACCAGTATGTCGAACGTGTGCTCGCGTTCTTCGCCGGTGTTTACCGGACATCGGATCTCGACATCGCCGACACGGTCGACGCGCTCGGACTTGCACCGGTGTTGATCAAGCGCGTGTCTGAATTGTCCAAGGGGTATGCCCGTCGACTGATGCTGGCGCTTGCCCTGATTACGCCGCATCCGTTGCTGCTGATGGACGAGCCCTTTGACGGCTTCGACTTGCGACAGACCCGCGAGATCATGGGGGTGCTGCGCAAAGTCGCCGCGCAGGGGCGGAGCCTCGTCCTCGCGATACACCAGCTGCTCGATGCCGAGCGCCTATGCGATCGTTTCATCTTGCTCGCGGACGGCCGCGTACGTGGCATCGGATCCCTGAGCGACCTGCAGGCGCGTGCGGGAATCTCCTCCGGCGGGTTGGAGGAGGTTTTCCTTGCGCTCACCTGAGGCAGCCGTGCCGCTCGGCGCTCCCTTCGGCCCTTTGCTGGCCAAGGAGCTGCGGGAAATGGCGAGCGGCCGGCCGCTCTGGATAATGCTGCTGATACTCTGCCCTCTCATCGGCTTCAGCCTCTTCCAGGCCGTATCGCTCTATGGCGAGGCGAGCGCCACGGCGCTCAACTCGCCTGGGCTCGCGAGCGCGCTATCACCGCTTGACGGCGTGTTGGTCCCGACGTTCGGCGGCTTCTACGTCGGCGTTACACTGCTGTTTCCCTTTGTTGCCATACGTGTGCTTGGCCACGAAAAGGAGGCCGGCGCGTTGCGGCTCCTGATCCAGTTGCCCTATCGAACGCCGACCTTGATCGGCGCAAAGCTGGTTGCCGTCCTCGCGGCCTGGCTCATTGCAGCGGTGCCTGCGATCTCTGCGCTCGCGATTTGGGAGTTCATGGGCGGACACCTGTTCGTTGCCGAGACCTTGAATCTTGTTCTCGGACATTTGCTCTACGGGCTGCTGGTCGGCGCCATTGCATTGTTCGCCGCTGCGCTTACCGAAAGCGCGGCAACCGCCGCGATTGTCACGCTCGGCTTCACGCTCGGATCGTGGGTCATCGACTTCGCGGCGGCCAGCCAACCCGACCTTCTTGGCTGGCCGTCGCGGCTGTCGCTCACCCAAACGCTGCACACCTTTGAGCTCGGATTGCTGTCGATCGGTCTCGTCGTCGGGGTGTTCGCTGCGATTCTTGGATTTGCTGCGCTCGCTGCCATTTGGCTCCCGATGGGCGTTGCCGTGCGCACCAAGCTTGCACGTTCGCTTGTCTGCGTTTCAGCGACCTGCCTTGTACTGGTCGCCGCAACCCAGATCAGATGGTCGGCGGATACGACCGAGGACCGGCGGAACTCTTTCTCGCTAGCCGACGAGCAGGCGCTGGCGCAGCTCAGCAAGCAGCTGACCATGACCGTTCACCTGGTACCCGAAGACCCCCGGTATGCGGATTTGCAGACCAGCATCGTGTCGAAGCTTGAGCGCATCATTCCCCGGATTATCATCCGTTTTGCAGGCGACCAGCAGAGCGCTGTCGGCAGCGCCAGCGACCAGTCGTACGGTGAGGTCGAGTACAGCTACGGCGGCCGGTCCGCTGTCAGCCGATCGACGGGCACCGAGGAAATTCTGCCGCTCCTCTACGGGCTCGCAAACGTACCCCTGCCCGCACCGGTCACAGGAACCGACGACTATCCAGGTTATCCGCTTGTCGCCGCTCCCTGGATGGCGCTCCCGTGGTTCCTAGGTGGCCTGCCGCTGCTCATCGGGGGCACCTGGTGGTGGAGCCGCCGGGTACCGACCATCGAAACGCGATTCAAGTCGCAAGGAGATCAACCGTGAAAATCTCACATAGCCTCGTGACAGTCGCTGCAGCTGCCGGCCTGTTGGCCTTGCTGCTGCCAGCTTCTGCCGGCCAGCGCAGCATCGTGAACTTTTCGGACGACGAAGTTGGTGCCGAATCGAAGGCCATGCCCGGCATGGTAGGCATTTGGCGGATCGAAACGGAAGGCGACAACAAGGTGTTGGCCGTCGATGGGCGCCAATGGAAGGCGGGGCAGACCTCCGCCGGTCTCGCCGATAAGGCACGGGCTCTTTATGGGGAGCGGTATGCCGAGTTTCTCGACCGCGTCCAGGCTTATGCATACTTCCCCTACGCAGTCTTTGAAGGCATGCCGGATTTCCGCGATGGAGAGATCAGCGTCCGCTTCGAGGGCATTTCCGGCCGCATCGACCAGGGTGCCGGGATATTGTTCAACCTGAAGCCCAATCGCGACTATCTCACGATTCGCGCCAACCCTTTGGAGAACAATCTTGTCTTGTGGAAGTTCGAGAAAGGCAAACGCTCGTCGGTGACCTGGGTAAAGAACACGCCGACCCCAACCCATAAATGGCACGACCTCAAGGTGCGCATCGCCGGCACCAAAGTTGAAGGCTATGTCGACGGCAAGCTCTACCTGCAGGACACGCTGCCTGAGCCGGTGACCGGGCGTGTTGGCTTGTGGTCGAAGGCCGACAGTCACGTGTATTTTGATGACTTCACCGTAACTCCGGCTGGTTAAGCGGTCCGCTTTCAACCAGCTTTCAAAGCTATCGGCGGTACGGTGCGCGGAGTCCGGTCTTCCGGGCGCCGCGTTTCGCCCGGTAACGGGTGATTATTTCCATCGCAACGAGACTCAAGAGGCGGGCCGGCTTTGCGAACCGATGCGTTCGGAACGATCGAAGGCCCGCTTCGTTCTGATCCGATGGACTGGATTAGACTAGGCCTCCTGGCGTTGGCGGGGTTCCTCACCTGGGCGCTGAACACCCTCTCGGCCGGAGGCGGAGGTCTATTGCTGATCCCCGCCGTGACTTTCATCACAGGCAGCGCGGCGGTTGCGCCGGTCATCACCTTGACCGAGCTCATCGGCAATCCCATCCGCGCCCTGGCGTTTCGGCGCAACATCGATTGGAGCCTGGTCCGTTGGTACCTGCCCGGCGCCATCGCCGGCGCCGCGGCGGGCTCCTGGCTCTTCGCCAACAGTCGGGCGGAATGGCTCCAGATACTCATAGGGATCTATCTGATCAGTGCTGTCTGGGAATTTCGCGGCGGCGCGCGCGAGCGGAGCTATCGAGCCCGCCGCTGGTGGTTCCTCCCGGCCGGCCTGATCGTCGCGCTGTTGTCGGCGCTGATGGGCACGGTGGGACCCGTCCTGAATTCGCTCTATCTGAACTACGGTTCGGAGAAGGAGACGTTGGTCGCCACGAAATCCGTGAACTCGTTTGTGACCGATGTCGTCAAGGTCGCGGTATTCACCGGACTCGGGACGCTCGGTGGTCAGGCGGCCATATACGGCGCAGCCGCGGGTTTGGGCGCCGCGCTTGCCAATCTGCTGGCCAAGCCCTGGCTCGAACGCCTGAGTGGAAGACAGTTCCGCGGCCTTGTGGTCGCGCTCATGGCTGTCAGTGGAGCGCTGATGATCTGGAACCAGCACAGCTTGGTTGTGCAGGCCTGGCGCGCGGCCACAGGAATGTCTTAACAATGTCCATGTTGGCTGGAGCCCTTCGCGCGCTGTACCGTAGCTTGGTTGGCCGGTCCCGCGACGCGCAGAGGCTGGCAAAAGGCCTGCGCGCAGCCCTCGACAAGGTCGCCGTCAAAAAGAGGTAGGCTTCCCGACCGCCTGTATCAGACGTGGCTCTTGGGCTGGCTCCTTCGAACCAGTCGGGCCTAACCCGCTCAGGTTGGAGAAGCTTCGCGAGGTCAGATGACGCTCAGCGTCACGGCGGCAAGAACAAGATAACGGCCGACCTTGGCGGCAGTGACCAGCAAAAAAAGCTCGCGCAGGACACCGGCAATGACAGTCAGCCTCGCGAAACGCGTTGGGGGCAGAAACGCCATCTTTCAGATAACCGGGCGGCGGCCGCTATCGGCCAGATGACAGGCTGCCACGCCGCCATGCGGCACCGATCGCAGCATCGGTTCCTCGACCCGGCAGACATCGATCGCCACCGGACAGCGCGTGTTGAACCGGCACCCCGGAGGCGGCGCGCTGGGACTTGGCGGATCGCCGGCGAGAATGATCCGGCGGCGCCCGGCTTCGATGCGAGGATCGGGAGAAGGAACAGCCGACAGCAGCGCCTGGCTGTAGGGATGGGCCGGCTCGCGAAACAGCGGGCGGGTCAGGCCGGCTTCCGAGATGCGGCCGAGATACATCACCGTCACGTTCGAGCAGACCTCGCGCACGATCGCCAGATCATGCGCGACAATGACAATGGTCAGGCCAAGCTGTTTCTGCAACGACGTGAACAGGTTGACGATCTGCGCCCGGATCGAAACGTCGAGCGCGCTAAGTGGCTCATCGCAGACCAGTATGGACGGCTTCAGCGCGAGCGCGCGCGCAATCGAAACGCGCTGGCGCTGGCCGCCGGAAAGCGAGCGTGGAAGCCGATCGAGCACCGTCTCAGGCAGCGCAACCAGGTCCAGAAGCTCGGCGATGCGGCGCCGGCGCTCGACTGATGAACCGAAGCGATGAATCTGCAGCGGCTCCTCCAGTGTCTGGTAGACGGACTGGCGGCGGCTCATCGACCCCAACGGATCCTGGAAGACGAACTGGACTTCGCGGCTGAACGACTTCCTGTCCGATTTCAGCCATTCGGTGCGATCCCTTCCCCCGATCAGGACGGTGCCTTCGCTCTCCTTCTGCAAACCGACGATGGTGCGCGCCAGCGTAGTCTTGCCGCAGCCGGACTCGCCGACGATGCCGTGGAACGCGCCGCGCGCGACCGTCAGGTTTATGCCATCGACCGCCCGCACCGCGCCGACACCCGAACGGTTGGCGAAATGGACCTTTAGTCCCCTGACCTCGATCGCCGCGACATCAGACATGGACGGCGATCCCCTCTCGTTTCAGCACGACCGGGCAAGCCACACGGTGCGGGCTCGTCGACGCGGATATCGTCTGCAGCGGCGGCCGGTGCTGCCGGCAACCGGCTTCGACCAGTTCGCAGCGCTCGGCAAACCGGCAACCCGGTTCCAGCCTGATCTGGTTTGGCGGCAGGCCAGGTATCTCGCGGGTCGCCGCGCGTTCGTCGGCGCGAAAATCCGGCACCGATGCGAGCAGCCCGCGCGTATAGGGATGGACTGGCCGGGTCAGCACATCCATCGCCGTCCCCTCCTCCGCCACCTGGCCGGCGTAAAGCACGATGACGCGATCGGCGACGGAAGCGACCACGCCGATATCGTGCGTGATCAGCACGACCGCGATGCCATCCTCGCGCTGGATCTGACGGATGAGCTCCAGGATTTGCGCCTGGACCGTGGCGTCCAGCGCCGTGGTCGGCTCGTCTGCGATCAGCACGCGCGGCCGGGCCGCCAGCGCCAGCGCGATCATCGCGCGTTGCAGCATGCCGCCCGACATTTCGTGAGGATAGCGGCCGTAGCGATCCTCGGGGTCCGGAATGCCGGAGCGCGCCAGAAGCGAGACCGCTTCCTTGCGCGCTGCCTCATGCGACAGGCCAGCGAAACGGCGCGCCTGGCGTGCCAGCTGCGGGCCGATCTTCAGCATCGGGTTCAACGCGCTCATCGGGTCCTGGAAAATCACGCCGAAATAGCGCCCGCGCAGGTCCGATAATTGCCGGGAACCGATGCTGAGCAGTTCGCTTCCGTCGGCTCGCGCTGACCCTTTCATGTCCACGGTCACGCCCTCGGGCAGCAGGCCGAGCGGACCGAGTGTCATGACGGTCTTTCCCGAACCGCTTTCGCCGACGACCGCGACCGTTTCTCCGGGACGGACGTTGAACGACACCCCGTCCACCGCCCGCACCGAAACGGTGGTGGCGTAGAGGTCGATGACCAAATCTTCGATCGAATAGATCGGCTGAGCGTCGCTCATGCTGAAGTCGTTCCTGTTTCGACGGCGTTACGCTCCGCTTCTTCGCGAGCACGCGCGTTACGGCGCTTGCGCAATGTCGCGCCGCGAACCGGCCGCGGCACCTTTTGCAATGCGAAGGCTTCGCCCAGAAGGTTGAAGCTGACCACGACCAGTGTCAGCGCCAGCCCGGGCAGCACGACGAGGCGCGGCACCTCCTCGATGTAGCTCATGCCGTCGACCAGCATCTGGCCCCATTCCGGTGTCGGCGGCGCGACGCCAAGTCCGAGAAAGCTGAGCGTCGCGATGGCCAGCACAAGCGCGCCGGCGTCGGCGCTTGCGTAGACGACGACGAGAGCAAGCACATGCGGCAGGATATGGCGGGCAAAAATCCAGAGATGACCGGCGCCCATCACGCGGGCCGCCTCGATATAGGGCTGCTGCAGCTCGGCGGTGACGACGGCGCGGCTCATGCGGGCATAGTTCGCCCACCACGCCAGGGTGAGCGCCGTTATCATCGACCAGTAGCCGGTGCCCAGAATGCCGATCAACGCCAGCGCGATCACCAGGCTCGGAAGCGCCAGCGCGATGTCGATGATGCTGATCAGCACGAGTTCGACACGGCCGCCGACATAGCCGGCGAAGGAGCCGATCGTGACCCCGATCGCCAACGCGGCCACAAGCACGATCACCATCGCCACCAGGGAAATGCGGGCGCCACCGACGATGCGGCTGAAGACGTCTCGGCCGAGATAGTCGGTGCCGAGCCAGTGGTTCCAGCTCATGCCCTCCAGTGTCGCCGAATAGTCCTGCGCACTTGGATCGTAAGGCATGATAGCAGGAGCGAAGATGCCGATCAGCACAAAGCCGATTACGGGGAGCAGCACCAGCCACGGCCAGTCCTTGATGTCCCTGATAGCGGAAATGTTCATCGCCTCATGCTCCCCGCGCCCGGCGCATTCGCGGATCCGCGACGATGCAAATCATGTCGACGATGAAATTGACCATGACGAAGAAGACGACAAACAGCAGCAGCACCGACTGCATGCCGATGAAGTCGCGGAAGCGGATCCCCTCGATGAAAAAGGCACCGACGCCGCGCAATGCAAATACCGTCTCGACGACGATCGATCCGATGATCATCAGCGTGAATTGCGCGCCGAATGTCGTCAGGAACGGAATGGCGATGTTGGGCAGCGCCTCGCGCAGCAGCACCTGCGTTCTGGTATAGCCCTTGGCGAAGCCAGTGGTCGCAAACGGCCGCGACATCGCTTCCTGGAGGTTGACCCGAACGACACGGCTGAGAACGGAGGCTGGGAACAGCGCGATCGTCACCCATGGCAGAAGCCATGAGGTGAAGCCGCTCGTGCCGAAGGTGGGCACCCAGCCGAGCATGACCGAAAACACGATCACCAGCAGCGCCGCCACGAAGAAGTTGGGGGTCGATGCGCCGATCAGCGAAAATGCGTGCAGAAACCTGTCCATGAAGCCGCCATTGCTGACGGCCCCGGCAATGCCAAGCGTGATCGACAAAATGAAGGCGAGAACGCCGCCGCCGGCAAGCAGAGCCGCCGTCATCGGGATGCGGGCGGCAAACTCCGACGAGATCGGCTTTCCCGTTCGTAGTGAGATGCCGAAATCGCCGGCCAACGCGCCGGAAAGCCAGCGTCCGTAGCGGATCGGCAACGGGTCGTAGAGACCGAGCTCGTTGCCGATCTTGGCGATCATTTGGGCGTCCGCGCCGGGACCTGCCGCGCGCTCGGCAATCAGCGCCGCAACATTGCCCGGAGCCGCCGCAACCAGGGCGAATGTCAGCGCGGATGCCGCCAGGATCAAAAGGCAGGCAAGCAGCATCCGTCGCAGGATCGTGCGTTTCATCGTCAGGCCTCACTCGGACTCGAAGTCTTCAAGCCTTTAGGGTGATCGCCTTGAACGGCAAGTCGTAGTCGGTCGCCGGAAGCGAGAAGTTCTCTGCGCGCGGATTGTGAGCCCACAGCCGCTGGCTGACGACAAGCGGACAGATGGCGGTGTTGTCGTGCAGCCAATCGTAGAGGGCCTGCATCTTCAGGTCGCGTTCGGCGCCACTCGCGTCAAGCGCAGCCTTGACCACGCCATCGAGCGCGTCCGAGACATAAATCTTGCCGTCAGGCCCGCTGTCTGCCGTCGAGACGAAGGCATTGCCAAGGGTTCCGTGAGGGTCATAGGGAGCGCCATAGGTGGTGAAGAAAGCGAGATCATAGTCGAAGGCCGGACGCCGTTCATGCATGGTGGCGTTATCGACAGAAGAGACCTGGACCTGGAAACCGACCTCGGACAACTGGCCCTGGATCATCTCGGCGATGCGCCGCGATCCCGGCAGGGATTCTTCGGAAACCAGAAAGTCGATGGTCAGAAGAGAGCCAGCCTTGGTCCAGGCGCCGCCGCTCTCTGCCCAGCCCCCGTCGGCAAGTATCTTCTTGGCCGCCGCCACGTCACGCACCGGCACGTCATGCCGCTTGCCCGACGACGGCACGTTCGCCGGGAACAGATCGGCGGCCGGGTCGGCAAAGCCCTCGAACAGGACCTTGGCGATCGCCGCCCGGTCGACCGATGCATAGACGGCATCGCGAACGGCCTTGTCGGCGATGATCTTCGACTTCGGCGAATAGCCGAGCAGCATCGTCGCGGTGCCCGGCTCGGCAACAACCTTCATGCCGTCGCTTTCCAGCGCACGGGCGCGGCGCGGCGATAGCGTCGCCACCCAGTCGCCACCGATGACATCGAGGTCGCCTGAGCGGAGGCCGTTGGCACGAGCGAGTTCATCGGGAACCACCTTCAATTCCATGCGGCTGAAAAGCGGCTTCTCGCCCCAGTATTTGTCGTTGCGAACGAGGCTGGTGCCGCTCGAATCGTATTTTTCGACGATCCATGGACCGGTTCCGATCGGCGCAGTCTGCTTGCCATCCTTGTCGACTGCCTTGGGCGACAGGAAACGGACAGGCCGCACGATTGTGAGTTCGAGGAGTGCCGCCGGCACCGGCCGCTTCAGCTTGACCGTCAGCTTGTTCGGTCCGTCCGTGACGATGCTGTCGAACGCGTCGGAGATGCCGATCCAGGAGAAGTCGCTCACCCCCATCCAGCGCTTGAGGTTCCATTCGGCTGCGGTGGAATCGAAGGGCGTGCCGTCGCTGAAGGTCACGCCTTCACGCAGATCGAAGGCGATCGAAAGCTGATCGTCGGCGACTGTCCATTTGGTGGCAAGTCCCGGCTCAAGCGCACCGTTCTGGCCGTAGTGGATCAGCGCATCGAAGACGATGGTGTAGGTGCTCAGCGTTGAAACATTCTGCAGCAGGTCTAGATCGCCGGTCTCCGCAGCGATGGCAATCTTCAGCGTTTCATGCGTTTGGGAAAAGGCGCTGCGCGGAAGGGCGGCGACGAAGGCGAGGCCAGCGGTGGAAGCGAGAAAATTGCGGCGGTCGAGAGTGATCATGTCAGTTCCCCTTTTTTGATTGATTGGTGACGATTGTATACATGCATTTCCATTTGTATAGACATATCTAGCAATCCAGTTTGGCGTGCAATGCTGCGTTTGGCATAGGAAAGTGCCGTCGCACGTACTGTCGCGGTGCCGGCACACGGGTCTCGACCAGCACTAAATCCAGTTCAGTGTCATCGCCGCCAGCGCTAGATAGCGGCCGACCTTCGCAATCGTGACAATCGCAAGGAAGCTCCAGAACGGCTCCCGCAGCGCTCCCGCCACAAGCGTCAGCGGGTCGCCGATGAGAGGCAACCAGCTCAACAGCAGCGACCATCGTCCATAGCGCTGATACCATCGCGTCGCGCGCGTCAGCGCGGAGGGCTTCACCGGGAACCATTTGCGGTCGCGAAAGCGATCGACGCCCCGGCCGAGCCACCAGTTCACGATCGAGCCGAGCACATTGCCGGCGCTTGCGGAGGCGATGAGCGGAGTCGGGGCATAGCTTTCTGTCAGAAGCAGTCCCGCAAGGGCTGCTTCCGATTGCATCGGCAGGATGGTCGCCGCCGCGAACGCGGTCAGAAATAAACCGCCATAGATGGCGAGCTCGCCAAGCATGTTGAGTTCTCAGCTTGTCTTGGGCCATTTCGGGTGCCGATCATCGACGACGTAGCCATGCGAATGCTCATACCCCGCTTCCGACCATACTGCGTCGCCGATGTGCCGGTCGTCCTCAGGCAGATCGACATGCGTATGCACAAGCACGTCGGGATCATGTTTCGGCCAGAGCCAGACCGCGGCAAGCAGGGCAGCGGCGCCAATGATGCCGAGCAGAATGAATGTGAAAGGCAATCCCATCGCCGCACCGACGCGCCCGGCAATGGGATACGTGATCAACCAGCAGGCATGCGAAAGCGCGAATTGGGCAGCAAACAGAGCGGGCCGGTCGACGGCATCGGCAGAACGTCTGATCAATCGGCCCGAAGGCGTCTGCGCCAGCGAATAGCCGAGCCCCAGCACGAACCAGAGCGGCAGCAGCAGATAGTAGCTGCCGGCGAGCGGTCCCACCAGCACGCCCGCGACCAGGATCGCGGCGCCCGAGAGCATCGCAACCCGGTCCGGGACGTTCTCCAGCAGCCGCGGCAGGGCAAGGGCTGCAATCATCGATCCGCCGCCGAAGGCTGCGAGCGCCAGCGCCGTGTCGCTTTGCGAGAGGCCGAACTGCGCCTGCACCAGGACGACCGTGTTGACGATCACCATCGCGCTTGCCGCCGCGACGGCAACGTTAAGGGCCAGCAGCCCGCGCAATCGCGGCGTCGCCAGATAGATGCGGATTCCGCGCGTCGTGCGCTCATAGATGCCGCGCGGCTGCGACGGTTTAGGGCTCGGCAGGACCACCGACACCACCAGCGTCGCCGAGGCGAGAAAGCCGATAACTGTACCGGCGAACAGGCCGTGGAAGCTGATGACGGAAAGCAGCGCCGCCGCCAGCATGGGACTGACGACGCTTTCCAGATCGTAGGCCAGTCGCGACAGCGACAGGGCCCGCGTGTAGTCCTTCTCCTCGGGCAGCACGTCAGGGATCGAGGCCTGGAAGGCCGGAGTGAAGCCTGCCGACGCCGACTGCAGGACGAAGATGAGAAGATATACCTGCCAGACTTCGGTAACGAAGGGCAGGAACACCGCGACCACAGCCCGGATGAGGTCGAGCGAAACCAGCATGGTGCGGCGTGGCAGGCGCTCGGCGAACGCGGCGGCGACAGGCGCCACGCCGACATAGGCGATCATCTTGATGGCGAGCGCCGTGCCGAGCACCGCGCCGGCGTCGGCGCCGGCAAGATCATAGGCCAGCAGCCCGAGCGCCACGGTGGCAAGGCCGGTGCCGATCAGGGCGATGACCTGGGCCAGGAAGAGATGACGGTAAGTGCGATTGGCCAGGACCTGAAGCATATTTGTCTTCTTGCAGCGGATGACGGTTCGTCGAGAACTGGCGCGAACGGCCCGCCTGTCTCAGTGGTGGTGGCCTTCCGGCTCGACCATCTTGAATGGCAGCACCTGCTCGCGACCCTTCGCGGCCAGGATCAACCTCGCCTGGAACTCATGCGGCTCGGCAGGGGCGACGGTGCTCTCAAGCCGATGATGGTTGTCTGCAACGGGATCGAGGCGAAGCGTCTCTGGCCCTTCGGGTCGATCGATAATCACCGTCGCCGCCAAGTCATCGGCGTGACGATCGATAGTCAGCCGCATCCGCTCGCCGGCCGGTGTATCGACGATTTCCAATGTCCCTTCAGCCAGATCGCAGACTACCTTGAATGGCTCTGGCGCATGATGGTGAGCATGAGAGGTTTCCGCGGCCGGCCCGGCCGGGCTCATCAGGCGGACATTGGCTTCCGCCAACGCCGGCAAGTGGGCGAACAGCTCCTCCTTGAGGGCTTCGGTTACGCCCAGCACGTCCTTGGCGGTTGCCATCCCCGGAACACTGATGGCAACGTCCGCATGCAGACGATGTCCGATCCAGCGCGCCTGCACGCTTTCAACGCGCCCGATGCCCGACACGTGTTCGGCGGAATGATGGATTTCATCGACGATGGCGGGCTCGACTCCGTCGAGCATGCGGGTCAACACTGCTTTCGACGACTGCCAGACGATGGCGAAGATCGCCGCGGTGATCAGCAGCCCGACGATCGGATCGGCAAGCGGAAAGCCCAGCCAGACGCCGATAGCGCCCAGGACAACCGCCAGGCTGGTAAAGCCGTCGGTGCGGGCATGGTAGCCGTCCGCGATCAGCGCAGCGCTGTTGATCTCTCGTCCGACGCGGATGCGAAATACGGCGACCGCTTCATTGCCGATGAAGCCTATGAGGCCGGCGATGGCGACCCAGCCAAGAAATGCGATGGGACGCGGATTGATCAGCCTGTCGATCGCCTCATAGCCTGCGACGATGGCGCTGAAAAGAATGATGAGAACGATGACGATCCCGGCCAGATCCTCGACGCGGCCCAGGCCGTAGGTGAACGCCTTGCTCGGTTTGCGGCGGACCAGCATGAAGGCGATCCACAGCGGGACGGCGGTGACCGCGTCGCCGATATTGTGGATGGTGTCGGCCAGCAGCGCCACGCTGCCGGAGAGGAACACGACCACAAGCTGGAGCGCTGCCGTGACGGCCAGAACGACGAATGACCATTTGATTGCCCAGATGCCGCGCGTCGTCGTGGCGATCGTCGGATCGATGACGCCGTGGGTGTGGCCATGGCCGCCATCACCATGATCATGTCCATGGCCGCCGAAGCCCTGCGTCATCGGACCGAAGCCGAACCAGTCGCGTATCTTATCCATTATGGTGTTCTCTCACAGGTACTTGGTGATATCCTTGAACTCGTCGATCGAGCGGCGCTGCTCGCGCGCCAGCGGCCCGACGACGTCTTCAAGGCAATGGTTGAGATGATCCTGGATCAGGGTCTTCTTGGCTTGCGCGATGGCCCTCTCGACAGCATGGAGCTGCTGGGCAAGATCGAGGCAGGGCCGGCCCGCTTCGATCATTTCGATGACGCCCTTGAGATGTCCGCCAGCCCGCTTCAGGCGCTTGACGATATCGGGATGGGTTTCGTGGGTATGAGGCTGCTCGCTCATCTCTTGATACTATCCTCTTGGAGGGGATACAACAAGCCTCAAAGAGGCCTCGATTCCGGTGCAGTCAACAACCATTCGTTAGGATTTTGGAGAATAATCGCCGTTCATGCCGAATCGGATCCACAGCACGGTTTTTTGTCTGGTCATCGCTTTAGCGATGATGTTCGGCGTGCTGCGTCCTTTCGGCTATTCGACCTCACACGATCCGATCGCGATTGCCACCGCGGTTGAACGTCACGGCGGAGCCGCCGCGCAGATCGAAGATCATGACCACGCACACGATGACGGCGTTGCCGACGAGCAGAGCGCTGGCCATTTTCACGGGCACAATGCGGCCGACCACTCGCACGAGACGGCGAGCACGCCAGCCGACTTCGCACCGACCGTTCCGCAGCTCGAACGGGGCTGGCTGAATTATCCGCTGACTTTCGTCGATCCGGATACGACATTCCGGCTTGAGCGACCGCCCAGACCATTCCTCGCCGCATGATCGCGGCCGCTCGCGCGGCCACCCTCAACGACGAAGATTGGAAATCTTATGCAAGGACCCTTCGACCGGGGCCGGACAGGCTCGCGTCGCACGCGTTGGCGACCCGCCCTGCCCCTCCTTATCGCTCTCATGACCCTGCCGCTCCTGGGCGGGGCTGCCTTCGCCCACGCCGTGGCCGAGGGCGACAAGGGCTATATCCAGGAAATCTCGGGCATCAACGTGCTGCCCTTCATCTATCTCGGCGCCAAGCACATGGTGACCGGATACGACCACATCCTGTTCCTGTTCGGCGTGATCTTCTTCCTCTACCGGATGAAGCATATCGGCATCTATGTCAGCCTGTTTGCGCTCGGCCACTCCACGACCATGCTGCTTGGCGTCTACTTCGACGTCGGCATCAACAGCTACATCATCGACGCGATCATCGGCCTTTCCGTGGTCTACAAGGCGCTCGACAATATGGGCGCTTTCCAGCGATGGCTCGGCTTCCAGCCGAACACCAAAGTCGCGACGCTGGTCTTCGGCTTCTTCCACGGTTTTGGCCTGTCGACGAAGATCATCGAATACAACATCTCGCCTGACGGCCTTGTGCCGAACCTGCTGGCCTTCAATGTCGGTGTCGAGTTCGGCCAGCTCATGGCCCTCGGCGCCATCTTGATCGTGATGGGCTACTGGCGCCGGACACGAAGCTTCTGGCGCCACGCCTATACCGCAAACGTCATCATGATGACGGCTGGTTTCCTGCTGATCGGATATCAGCTCACCGGCCTGTTCGTCGCAGCATAAGGAACCGATACCATGTACAACACTGACTTTCCCGGCCGCGCCGATTTGCCGACGTCAGCGCAGCTGAAGCGCTCCACCATGATTGCCGCGCTGACGGCGCTCGCCCTGCTCGTCACGATCGTCATGCCGTCCGAGTATGCGATCGATCCGACTGGAGCAGGCAGATTGCTCGGCCTCACCAGAATGGGCGAAATCAAGACACAGTTGGCAGCCGAGGCGGGAGCGGACGAAATGGCCAGCGCGAAGGCTTCGGCCGAGCGGATGACGCAAATGGTCCCTCCAGCCGAGTTGATGGCGCGCATGGAGCGAATTGAAAACCTCCTCGTTGCCCTGACCGCCGAACAACCCGCGTCGCAGCCATCCCCAACTGGGGAGGCCGTTGCCCAAGACAATGTGACAGTTGGAGAGATTGCTCCTGCCGAGGCTCCGGCCATTGCTGCAGCGCCTGTCACCGAAGCAACCTCGGAAGCCCCGATCCGGCCAGATGGAAGGCAAGACGAGCTATCCTTCACGTTGGCGCCAGGCCAGGGTGCCGAAGTCAAGCTCGTGATGCGGCAGGGTGCCACGGCAAACTTTTCCTGGACAGCTGACGGTGGCGTGGTGAACTTCGAGACGCACGGCGATGGCGGCGGTCAGTCCGTCAGCTATGAAAAGGGTCGCAGCGTTCCAGCTGACGAAGGTGCCATTGAAGCCGCCTTCGATGGAAATCACGGCTGGTTCTGGCGGAATCGCGGTGACAGAGAAGTAACGCTGACGATCACGACAGAAGGGAACTACATCGACATCAAGCGCGTGATCTAGCCCTGCGCGCCGCCGATATTGTTGCGGAAGCCGATCCGTCGGCTTCCGCAACGCCAGAGCGGATTGATTAGAGATGAGAGCGGTTTGATTGACGCGCCACGGGAACTGTCGCTGACAGCCGATTGCCTGCTCACGTGTGAAGAGTCGCTAAAAACCCTTACGGCAAAGGTTCTCCAGATCCACTTTTCCTATTCCTTCGATGCCGAGCGCAGGGAGGATATCATTGTCTGCCTTAAGATCGCGACCATAGGCTGCAGAGAATATCGAAATTCCAGCCTCATGGAGGATTGCTGGGTTTCCGCTGATCTTCCCCAAGAGTACCGTCGGCAGCAGCCCGAAAGGAACGTCCTCCAGAACATAGCGGCTTTCGATAGTTGACGGGCCCAAGCCGCCGCGGCCTTGGCGATCCATCTCCTGGTTCATTTCCGAAACGGTGCCCATAGGGACGTGAAACGACAATGAAAAATGCTCTTCAACTGTGCGCACAGCAATTCCAAAACGAGCGGCGATCGCCAATCGTTCCGCGTCCAGAGCCTCGATAAAGCGGCCGACAGCCGGCGTGACGTTTCCGGCCTGGCTCCATTGTTCTCCCTTCTCCATGCGTGTGAGATTGAGAAGAGCGATCCCGAGATGGTTCTGCGGATTGAGGTTGCTGAGCGCGATAGCAAGCATGCCGTCGCGCTTGACGAAACGATCGCTGAACAGGGTCGTACAAAGTCGGAACCCTTGGTCCATCGCGTCGAACGGGAGCGTCGCAACATCGACCTTCTGGCGAACACTGGCAACGTGGACTTCTGTTGGTCCGGACTGACGGCCGGTCACCAACGTTGTGCCCCAGACGACGATCGGCAGGCGAACCTTGAGTTCCGCCAATTGCCTGGAGAGATACAGCGCTCCGAAGGAACTGTGAGAGCTGATGATTACCGGCATTCCCTCCCTCAGATAGGGAGCGGCAGCATCCATCACTTTCTTGTGCCCATTAGCCGGCAGCGCGATCATTACAACGTCTGCAGTGGCAACAGCCTCTTTACAATCCTTGGCGATACGCACCGACACCGTTGCCGCGATAGCGCCCGTGGCAGTTAGCGATTCGCCGGTGGCCAGTGTCTTGGTGCGCTCTCCCGACGGCGACCAAAGCATTGGATCGTGCCCCGCCTCCGCCAGGCAGGCAGCAAGGCCGTAAGCAATTGCGCCGGCCCCCAGAATACTCACCCGCATAGGAGTTCTCCTGTTTCATTCGTTATGGATCGCAGCTCCCAGGCCGTTGCTGGCAGGGTGCACACACAATCGAGCCACATAGCAGGAAGATTGCCGACGCTCTGTGGGCTGGCGAACCGTTCCGACCACATGGCGAATCACCGACACGTCTCAGGCCATATTTTCATTTCCGCCTTGACATATATCAAATCTGCATGAGACGATCTTACTCATACACAACGCGCATGTAGGCGTAAATGGAAACTCGAGATCTCCAGGCCTTCCTTGCTGTTGCTGCCAGCGGCAGCATCACCAAGGCGGCTGACGTGCTCGGGCGTTCCCAGCCTTCAGTCACGCGCACCATCCAGGATCTCGAGGCAGAGCTCGGCTTCGAATTACTGCACCGGATCGGTCGACGCGTACAGTTGTCCGAAGAGGGTGTGGCTTTCGAGGAGGAAGCGCGGCGCTTGCTGATGTCCTTCACCGAGTTGGCAGCTCGGGCCAAAATGATTGCCGCCGGCAGAGGGCGGATCCTGCAGATTGTCACTACGTCCGCGATCGGAACTGGCTTGATCCCAACGGCCATGGCCGAGCTCAACGGCGCCGAACTTCCGCACGAGACGCATCTGGGGCAGTTTCTTCCCTCGATCGTTGCCCAGGAAGTGCGCAGCGGTCGTGCCGAGATCGGTTTTTCGAGCCTGCCGCTCGACACGCCGGGCCTGGATGTCCTGAGGCTCTATTCGGCGCCTGATGTGGCTGCCGTGCAGAAGGACGATCCGCTGGCTGAACTTGATGTGATCCCGCTTTCGGCTTTTGCCGGTCGACGCGTCGCCACGCTACTCAATCCGCTGCGTTTTCAGTTGCATGTCTCCAAGGCACTGGCGGCCAGGGGCATCGACACCGGTCCAATGATCCGGACCAATACCGCGTACGGCGCGTTGCAGATCGTGCGCCAGACTGGCGCTGCGGCAGTCATCGATCCCCTCACCGCTTATGGCGTTGCCCTGCCCGATGTCGTCATCCGTCCGATCGACGTGACCGTCCTGTTTTATTGGGGCGTTTTGGCTGCCGAAAAGCGCCCGCTTCGTCCAGTCGCCCGGGCTTTGATGGATGCGGTCGAAGCAGTGGCTGAACGGTCAATCGCGGGTTTCACGAAGCTCGATCCGGCCTTGGCCGGCCGGTTGGTGAACGGTTCTGAATCCGGCACAAATCACGGGACTGGAATATGAAGCATACCCCCACACCGCCGGCGGGGCTCGCTGCGCTGGAAGCACAGCTTGCACAGGATCTCGAGTTTCTCGAGCTGCCGGCCAAACCTTGGGTTCCGACGCGCACGGAGAATGGCGTCCCGGTCCGTGACGTCGTCGTCATTGGCGCCGGCATGTGCGGACTTGCCGCCACGGCAAAGCTGGTGCTGACCGGCATCACCAATGTCGTCGTCTATGATGCGGCTCCGGCCGGGCTCGAAGGACCATGGGTGACCTTTGCCCGCATGCAAACGCTTCGATCGCCCAAGACCTTGCACGGTCCGTCCCTCGGCCTGCCTCGACTGACGTTCCGCGCCTGGTATACGGCGCAGTGGGGAGCCGCCGCCTGGCAGGCGCTTGACAAGATTCCGCGGGGCCAGTGGATGGATTACCTGGTCTGGTACCGCAGGGTGCTTGCTCTGCCGGTGCGCAACAGCGTGCGTATGACCGGGGTCGCGTCCTCCGGCGATCTGATTGCGGTCGATGTCGAGGGCGCCGAAACGGGCCGGGTTCTCACCCGTCATCTCGTTCTGGCCACTGGCCGGTCTGGTCTCGGCGGATTTGCCATCCCCGATTTCCTCCAAGGCGTCGATCGCGCTTATTGGGCCCATTCCGCCGACGACATCGATTTCGAAGCGCTAAGAGGCAAGCGTGTGGCGGTGATCGGCGCCGGCGCCTCGTCCATGGACAATGCTGCCACCGCACTTGAGGCGGGCGCCGGCTCTGTCGACATGTTGATCCGGCGCAAGGAGATGCCACGCATCAACAAGCTGACCGGCATTGGCAGCCAAGGTGTCGTGCTTGGCATCCATGAACTACCCGACGCGTGGAAGTGGAAATTCTTCGACTACACCGCCTCAACCCAGACGCCGCCGCCGCGTTCTTCGACGCTTCGCGTATCTCGCCACTCCAATGCTCGGTTCTTTCTCGACTGCGGCATACTGGCGGTAAAGGAAGATGCCGGGGGCCCGCTGATCGAAACAACGCAGGGGCCGATTCACTACGACTTCCTGATCGCTGCAACCGGCTTTTCAAACGACTTCAGCGACCGCCCGGAATTTGCCGCGCTCGCCCCGCATATCCGCACCTGGTCGGATGGTCGATATTCACCGGAAATGGGACCGCCGCGTGCAGGCATGTCCGATGCACCGGATCTCGGTCCTGCCTTCGAGTTTCGTGAACGCATTCCCGGTTCCTGCCCGATGCTGGGACATATCCACTGCTTCAACGACGCCGCCATGCTGACGCACGGCAAGGTCTCCGGCGACATCCCGGCCGTCAGCGCCGGTGCCGACCGTCTTGTGCGCGGCATCGCATCTTCACTTTTTGCCGAAGATGTCGAAACCCACTTCGCGAATCTGATGGCTTACGACACGCCGGAACTTCTGGGCGACGAATGGGTCGATTCAACTCCCTTGCTGCAGAAGGAGGCCGCGTTGTGATCGACGCGATGGACAAGGCTGCCGGCCTTTCACCGGATGATACCCTTTTCGCCGCAAGGCGGTTTCGGCCCGAATTCGTGCGAGGGGCAGAAGAATGTCGCCGCTCGGTGCTGCACCCGGCAACCGATCAGGGGCTGGCGCCGAATTTGCGTGTTGCTCTTGCCCGTCGCATGGCCGCCCTGAACGCCGATCCGGTCCTGGTGGCCGAATATGATGTGCAGCTGGCTCAGCTTGGTCCGACCGAGCAGCTTCTGGCCTTGGCCCAGGGGGAAACGGATTTGAATGAACCCCTGGCGACCATCGTTCGTCATGTTGACCTGGTCACCCTGACGCCGAAAAAGGCGGAAGCGAGCCATATCGCTCTCCTGGAGAAGGCTGGATTGAACAATCCTCAGATCGTCGCGCTCTCCGAGCTAATCGCTTTTGTCAACTTCCAGACACGGGTGGCGACCGGCTTGCGCCTGATGAGGTCGACATGATCTCCTCGGTTCGTCTGAAGCCATTGAATTGGCATCCGTATATCGCGCCGGTCGAGCTGTCTGACGCCACGCCGGAACAGCTTGAAGCGATGAAGGTCACGCCATCGGCCAAGAAGGTTTCGGAATATGTGCGAACCCTTGCCCATGACCCAGAGAGCTATCTTGCGCGTACCGTTTTGTTCAACGCGATCATGTATGTCGAAGGCGGGCTCGCCCGTCCCGATCGCGAACTTGGCGCATTGGGGGCCTCGATCGTCAATGGCTGCAAATTCTGTGCCGTTGTCCACGCCCGCAGGCATGCAGAGCTGACCAAGAGCGACCAAGTGGTCACCGCACTTTATCTCGACAAACCCTCAGCGCTCGGCGAACGCGATGCGGCAATCTACAGCTTTGCCCGCCGCCTGTCGGCGGCACCGCCGGAAGCGACGGCAGACGATATCGCCGCGCTTCGATCAGTCGGCATGGATGACCGCGAGATCATCGACCTGATTCACGCCATATCGATCTTCGGCTGGGCAAACCGGCTCATGCACGTTCTCGGCCATGCGGAGAGCGGGTGATGATTTCGCATGCGATCAAGGCACTCCGTCCCACACTCTGAAGGGCACCAATTAGAATGCTTGAACTCAAAGATATAAAGCTGTCCTACGGAAGCACGCAGGTCCTGAACGGCGTCAATCTCTCGGTAAAGCGAGGTGACGTTGTGTCAATCATCGGCCCAAGCGGCACCGGCAAGACCACCCTGCTGAAATGCATCAACTACCTGGTTAAGCCTGCATCTGGAACCATCGCGTTCGACCAGATTCGGATGGACTATCAGCGCGCCGACAAGGCAGCCATCCAGGCGATCCGGCTCCGGACAGCGATGGTCTTTCAGCAATTCAACGTCTTCAAGAACATGACCGTCCTTCAGAACGTCATGGATCCGCTGGTCGTCGTGCAGCGCAAGTCCACGGACGAGGCGCGTGAAATCGCGCTGCGAGAGCTCGAAAGGGTCGGCCTCTCAGCGAAGCGGGACAGCTATCCGTCCCAGCTCTCAGGTGGCCAACTCCAGCGTACAGGCATCGCACGTGCGCTGGCGGTTCGGCCGGATGTGATGCTCTTCGACGAACCGACATCATCGCTGGACCCCGAACTGGTCGGTGAAGTCCTGAAGGTGATCAAGGACGTCACGTCGTCCGGCATCACCTCGCTGCTTGTGACCCACGAGATGCAATTCGCAAAGAACATCTCGAACCGGATCGTCTTCATGGATCGTGGCGTGGTTGCCGCCGACGGCAGTCCGGCTGAGATCTTCGATGCGCCTTCCAGTCCACGACTTGCTCAATTCCTGCAGTCAGAACTCGCTTTTCAATAGCTCAACAAGAAGGGAACCAAAGAAATGTCTGCAATCGCATCCAGTTTTTCCCGTCGCGCTGCCCTAGCTGTTGCCGGCGGCATCGCAATCGCCCTTGCAACCGCAGGGATCAGTCATGGCGAAACGGTCCGGACGATCAAGATTGCGACGTCGGCGGAATCCAAGCCGCTGGCGTGGGGCGCGATCGGCGTCGAGCCGCAAGGCTATGAACCCGATCTCCTGAGGGCGATCAACGCAAAGCTGCCGCAGTACAAGTTCGAGATGGAAGGTGTCTCGGATATCGCGCAGGAAACCGGCCTTGCCACAGGCAAATACGACATCGCGGTCGGTGGTTACTACAAGTCACCCGAGCGCGCCAAGCAGTTCTTCATTCCGGAAAACCCCATGGGCGCCAGCCTGATGAAGATCTACAGCAAAAAGGGCAGCGGCATCAAAGAAATGAAAGATCTGGTCGGCAAGAGGATCGTGCCGACCACGGCTGGCGGCGGAACTTATAAGTTCATCATGAACTGGCAAAAAGAAAATCCGCAATACAAGCTTGACGTCACGGCGTCGAGCGCCGGAATCCCGTATCCAAACCGTTTGGATGAGGTTCAGAACGGCAAGTTCGACGCGCTGGTCCTGCCTTCAAATCTTGGTGAGCAGACCGTCATCGATGAAAAGAAGCTCGACATCGTGGCGTCCGAACCAGTCTTCAGCAACAACACCTATATGCTTATTCACAGGTCAGATGAAAACAAGGTTCTGGTCGATGACGTGAACAAAGTTCTCAAGGAGTTGAAAGACGACGGCACGATCGAAAAGCTATCGCAGAAGTGGTTTGGCGAAGGCATCGTCAAGTATATGAAATGATGTGATCTGAGTAGATATCGTCAGCGGCAAGGCTGAATTGCAAGAAGGAGTGTTTCAAAGTGGATGTTTCTGCTATGATTCCCGAGTTGCTCTCGGCATTGCCGCTGACGCTCGCTATCACGTTTACCGCCATGTTGGTCGGCTTTTGCTTGGCGCTCGTTGCGACAACATTGCGGATTCGCAGGATACCAGTGGTCAGCCACCTCACCGACCTCTACGTGTCCTATGCCCGCAGCGTTCCCGTCGTCCTCCAGTTGTTCGTCGCGTTCTACGGGCTCCCCCTATTGGTGGCCCTGTTCGGCTCCGCAGATTTCTTCTCGCCGACGATCGCTGCGATGGTCGGACTGAGCTTTTACCATGGTGGCTATCTGTCGGAAGTCCTTCGGCCCGCATACCTAGCCGTCGATCGCGGCCAGCATGATGCAGCCGACAGTCTAGGATATACCTTTCGCCAGAAGATCACCCGCATCGTGGGCCCGCAAGCGGTGCACTTCGCATTGCCCGGCTATGGAAATTCCATCATCTACCTGATCCATAACGTTGCGCTGGTCATGTACATTGGGGCGGCCGACGTGATGGCGACCGCGCACTTGATCATGGAGCGCGACTATAACCAGTACCAGTTCGAAACATACCTTGTCCTGGCTGTCATCTATGCGCTGATGTGCCTGATTGCCTGGTTCATCGTGCACTTGTTCGAGCTTCGCTCGCCGATGCAGGCGCCTGAGGCCACGACAACAGCTCAGATCAAGAACGCGGCCATCGCCAGCGTCTGACCTAAAGGGTATTAAACCATGTTCGATACCGAAATTTTGCTCCAGGACACCCAGGAAATTCTGGGCGCCGTACCTGTAACGCTTGGAATGGCGCTGACGATTTTCGTCTTGTCGACGCTAGTCGGCAGCATTTTTGCACTCGTCGAATATAGACGAGTCCCGGTGCTGCGAGAGCTCATCATGGCTTACAAGATCGTCTTCAAGGGCGTTCCGATGGTCATCGTGATTTTCCTCGCCTATTTCGGTCTGCCCCCGGCATTCCAGTTCCTGCTCTCGTTGCTCGGGATCAACTTCAACGCCCACGAAACACCCAACTCGGTTATCCTTATTATTGCGGTGACAGGCTGTATCGCTGCGTTCCAATCGGAGATTATCAAAGGAGCCCTGAACGCCTTTGACACCGGTCAGTCAGACGCCGCCCATTCCCTTGGCTATACGAACGGCCAATTGTTCCGACGGATTCTGTTTCCCCAGGTGGCTCTCACGGCAATTCCCGACCTGACAACCTCGATGATGGTCATCATGAAGGCGCTTTCTCTCGGATTCGCCATCGAGGTTGTCGATATCTTCGCCCAGTCCCAGCTGACCGCCGCGCTGAACTACTACTACCTCGAAGCCTTCGTGATTGCCGTCGTGATCTACATGGTGATTGCCTATGTCGTCACCCAGATTGCCGACAGGCTGGAGCAATCCCTTAGGGTACGGACCTGAGCGAAGCGTCGTCAGAACCCGCGCAGCAAGGGCGGAGGAACTCAAGGCTCAGTTGAGGCCTGCAAACAGTTGATGGGGCGAACTCGCAGCCAGACCTGCGGGCTCATGTAATCGACACCTCACCCTGGTGGGTGCCACGGTCGACGGCTTGGCGACGATGAAGGCGAAGTGTCCAACAGCAGGCGCCGCATTATCGCAGATTGGTCAGATCCACTGGACGATTGTTGATGATCGCTTCCATGGAAAAGAAGCCTGTCACCGTAGCCAGGTCGAAGTTCGTGATCAGTTTCTGGTAGAATGCATCGTAGCCGGACATGCCTTGTGTCACGACCTTGATCAGGTAGTCCCAATCTCCTCCGATCCGATAGAAATCGATCACCTCCGGCAACCGTTCGACATGGGTACGGAACGCCTCACTCCACTCCTTGGAATGGTGGCGAGTGCGGATCATTACGAAAACCGTCAGATCGAGCCCCATGGCGCGGAGATCGATACTGCTGTGCGACCCGCGGATAACACCTAGCGACTGGAGGCGCTGGATCCGCCGCCAGCACGCATTCTGGGACAGGCCGACCCTCTCCGCCAAATCACGCTGCGAAAGGCTTGCATCGATTTGCATGGCCGTCAGAATCTTCATATCAAATGCATCGATTTTCGCCCGATCTTCGATCATCTGACACGCTCTTTGCAAGAAATTGCAGAAAATAGGTGAATTTTTTCGACCGTGGAGCAGGCTACAATCCGAGTCAATATCCGAGCCGGGGAGAATGACCGTGCAAGCAGTTCGCCCAACGACGAGGCAGACCGAGACCCCTCTGTCAAAGTTCCGCCAGGGGTTGAAGAAAAAGGCTGACGTGATCGCCGACCTCCGGGATGGGCTTGTGGGATCGACGGCGAAAATCGTGGCTCCCTACGGGCAAAAGGACTTGGTGTACGCCGACTATGTCGCATCAGGCCGCGCACTCCGTCAGATCGAGCGCTTTGTGCTTGAGGAGGTCCTGCCGTACTACGCCAACAGCCACACGGAAGCCTCGTATTGCGGAGGCTTCATGACCCGCATGCGTCAGGAAGCGCGCGCCCTGATCGGTCAATTCTGCGGGGCCACCGAACGGCATGCTGTGATCTTCACCGGCTCCGGCGCTACGTCGGGGATCAACCGCCTCGTCAAGCTATTCGGCGTCGCTGAAGCCGTGGCAGCGGGCAAGCGCGCTCGGATCATTATCGGTCCCTATGAGCATCACTCCAACATTCTGCCCTGGCGCGAGAGCGGAGCAGAAATCGTGGAAATCGCCGAGGATCCGTCTGGCGGGCCGGACCTGTCTCAACTCAAGGACGCGGTTGGCGGGGGGTCGTCAGATCTGACGATATGCACCATGTCCGCGGCCTCAAACGTCACGGGCATCACCAGCGATGTCGCGGCCATCACCGTGATCGTGAAGGCCGCCGGCGCAAAGATGATCTGGGACTATGCGGGCGCAGGTCCTTACCTGCCGATTTCCATGTCGCCCGCCCCTGATGCCCAGATCGACGCGATAGTTGTTTCGCCTCACAAGTTCCTCGGGGGTCCCGGCGCCTCCGGCATCTTGATCGTTCGACGCGACGGACCTTCGACGAAAACGCCGTCGTGGCCAGGTGGCGGGACGGTGAAATTCGTGTCCCCCAAGACACACGATTACAGCGACAGCCTGGAATCCCGCGAGGAAGCCGGTACGCCGAACGTGATCGGCGACATACGAGCCGCGCTGGCCTTCATCGTCAAAGATGCGATCGAACTTGATGTGATGGTAGCACGCAATCGCGAGTTAGCGCGCCGTGCCTTTCGCGCATGGAAAGACGTGCCGCGGCTGGAGCTCCTCGGCCTGTCGGATCCTGAGCGGCTTCCGATCTTTTCCTTTAGGGTCGAAAACGGAAAGGGTGGCTACGTCCACCAGCAACTGATCACGCGCATGCTAAGCGACCGGTTCGGGATCCAGGCGCGCGGTGGCTGCGCCTGTGCCGGCCCGTATGTCCACAGACTGCTATCGATCGACGACGAACAGTCCGAGGAAATAAGGCAAGCCATTCTCTCCGGCGACGAAATGAAAAAGCCGGGATTCACCCGGCTGAATTTCAGCGTTCTGCTGCCGGACGAGAAGGTGCAGTTCATACTCGATGCCGTGGCGCAGATTGCGTCCGACGCAACGGACTTCGAGCATGACTACGACCTCGATCCTGGCCGGGCGATCTTCTTCCCGCGAGCCGCAGTCGAGGGCATTGCCCATGCAGCAGCCTGAAGTCGCCGGGTTCTATGATGCACGGACGGGCAGCATCCAATATGTCGTTGCATGCCCGAGTTCGCGAAGATGCGCCATCATCGACCCCGTACTCGATTTCGACGAAAAGTCTGGCTCGACAGCAACGACAAATGCGGACGCGATCATCGACTACATCAACAGCCGCAATTTGAAGCTCGAGTGGATCCTGGACACCCATCCGCATGCGGATCACTTTTCGGCCGCGCGCTATCTCAAGGCGAAAACCGGCGTGCCGACAGCGATCGGCGGGCGCGTGAAGCAAGTGCAGCGGATCTGGCAACGGATCTATAACTTCTCGGATCTCCCGTGTGACGGCTCACAATGGGATCGGCTGTTTGGCGACCTCGAGACCTTCAACATCGGCGAGTTGGAAGCGCGCGTCATGCACTCGCCAGGACACACCTTGGCGTCGATAAGCTATGTCATCGGCGATGCAGCGTTCATTCACGACACACTTTTCATGCCCGATAGCGGCTCCGCCCGTGCAGATTTTCCAGGTGGCAGCGCAGCTGACCTATGGAAGTCGATCCAGGACATTTTGAGCCTACCCGACCGGACGCGCCTCTTCACCGGGCATGACTACAGGCCGGGAGGGCGCCAGGCTCTGTGGGAGAGTTCGGTAGCGGAGCAGAAAGAGAAAAACCCGCATGTCGCCGGTCATTCTCGGAGTACGTTCATCAGGCTTCGAGAGGCCCGAGACAGGACATTGCCAATGCCAAAACTCATATTGCATGCCCTGCAGGTCAATATCCGCGGAGGGGAACTGCCTGAGGTCGAGGAAAATGGCCGGCGTTATCTGAGGATACCGCTCGACGCGCTGCCAGCATCGGTCTGGGGTTAGTGACGAATTGGATGGCTCTCTCCAGCAGTTCCTGCCCGCGATCGGTTTCAGGATCACTGATCGGGTGTACGCTCGGTCCGATTGGCGGAGGCGGGTCGATCCTCGCTACGCCCCTATTGATGTACGTCGTCGGAATGAGCAATCCTCGGAGCGCTCTCGGAGGTGATCGCGGCAAAGCAATTGCGGTGGCGCGTCTGCAACACTACTATCGATCATGTTTCTGAGGAGGTATCTCGGATGTGGGATAGGATCGCCAAGCTTCGGATATCGAGCCGCACCTGGGAGGCAATTCTTTTGGGGATGAAAAGCTTGAGGCGAACCTCAAATAGCCGATGTATGTACTGGTGATTTGACGCGATTCCATTGAAAGCGGTCCTCCGCTATCACCGATCCCCCCGACGCTACGATGCGCATACTCGGACAACCCTATCATCTACACTCCAATCAAACGGACCAGACCAGAGGGTGCGTCCCAGGCCGCCACAGACCGCCAAAGCCGATCACCTGTTGGCACCTTAGGACGAAGGCCTATCGCCGTTTGTCCGAGGATGGACGCTACGCTCGCCCCCGCAATGGTAGCAATATGGTTGCAATTCTCGCCACCTTGGGAAGTGCGCGTGCGTTCTCCATGCATAACATATTGATTTTACCGAATATTTTGGCGCACCCGACAGGATTCGAACCTGTGACCTCTGCCTTCGGAGGGCAGCGCTCTATCCAGCTGAGCTACGGGTGCCTTCAGGATCGGTGATCCCAAAAACGAACCAGCCGGGTGACCGGCCAGCCCCGGCTTCTTAGCGGAAGCAGGCGCCGGCTTCAACGGGCAATCGCCAGCGGGCTCAAGTTGCCGTAGCAGCCCGGGGGAGACAGACACCGTCCCGTCCGGCGCCACCGCCTGCTCATTCTGTCACGGCAAGCACTGCCTTGCCGCTGATGCTGCGCTGCCGCAGCGCGTCGAGGGCCTGGGCGACGTCCCGCCACGGCACGGTGAGGACCACGCGCGTTTCGAGCCGGCCGGCTGCGATCAGCGCGAGCAGCGAGGCGATGTCGGCGCCAACGTCCGGACCGGAAGCGTAGTAGGCGAAGGTCTGCAGCCGCGCACCTTCGTGCCCCGGAACGAACTGGCGGAAGCCGATGGGCGTGAGTTCGCCGCTGCTCGAGCCGAACATGACGACGGTCCCGCCAGGCGCGACCCGTTCGATCGCATGGGCGAGGCTATCGCCGCCGACCGATTCGGTAATCAGCGAGAACAGTCCTTCGGCCAGCGCTATCGATTCGATGACCCGCTCGGCTCCGAGGCCGCGGAGATCGTCGGCATGCCGTTCAGCGGCGACCGCCACCACCGACGCGCCCTGCTGGCGGGCGATCTGGATCTGGAAACGGCCGACCGCGCCGCTTGCGCCGGTAATCAGGACCCGCTGGCCGGCCAGGTCGCCGCCGAGGGGCAGGGTCCGCAGCGCGGTCGTGCCCGCGACCGGAACAGTGGCGGCGGAGACGAAGCTGACGTCGTCCGGCAGGACGGCGAGGTGGTCGGTTGGAACGGCGACCCGTTCGGCCCACCCGGCCTCGTCGACCAGAGCCGCAACCCGGGCGCCGACGGCCGGCCCGGAGCCGTCGGCGGCGGCGCGCTCGACAATTCCGGCGACGTCCTGGCCAGGCACCCAGCCGTTCGGACGGATGTTGAGCAGGCGCAGTTCGCCGCGGTTCAGCGAGACTGCCCGGACCGAGACCAGCGCCTCGTGCGGGGCGGGCTCGGGCTCGCCAAGCTCGGCGAGCCGCAACCCGGTGGCGCTGTCGGAAGATGTGATCAAGGCGAGCATTGGTGTCGTCCCTTCTTGCTGCGTGGCGGACGCCAGCCTGTTTTCGTGCGCCGGGCTTGTTGGTCCGACGTTCAGAACGCAAGCAGGGCATGACTAAATGGAAGCCCGCCTGTCGGCTTCTGAGTTACTCATCCCTAAACTATCGACTTTCCTGTTTGAGTAATTTAGATATCTTGGCAGTCGATCGCTAAAATCAGTCAATATGAGACAGCCTCTCCGCTACCCCTGGCCTTTCGATCCAGATGATGTCCTCGCCCCGGCAATCGCCGTGCGCGTTGACGTTACCGAAACCAGGGCGGAGGTGCCGGACCACCACCACCGCAAAGGGCAACTCGTCTTCGCGCTGGGCGGTGGCGTCACATGTCGCGTCCCCAGCGGCCTGTGGATGGTGCCGCCGCATTGTGCGGTGTGGATTCCCGGCGACATGGAGCACAGCAATATCGCGACCGCCAATGCCCGGATTTTCTTCGTCTATATCGAACCGGGAGCTACCGACCTGCCGGACCGGTGCTGCACGCTTTCGATCACGCCGTTGCTGCGCGAGCTCATCATAGAGCTGACGGATCGCGTTGAGGACGATGACGCGAGGGGCGAGCTCCTGACCAGGGCTCTGCTCACCGAATTGCCGCGCATGCCTGTCCAGCAGCTGCATTTGCCGATCTCGTCCGAGCCGCGCTTGAGGCGCATCGCGGCGGCGTTGGCGCAAGATCCTGCCGATCGCAGCACCCTGGCGGAATGGGCCAGTCGCGTCGCGCTCAGCGAGAGCAGTCTCGCACGTCTCGTGGTGAAAGAGACAGGGCTGACCTTCGGGCGCTGGCGCCAGCAACTGCACCTGATCGTCGCAATGCGCGAGTTGGCCTCCGGCGCCAGCGTGCAGCAGGTTTCGGCCGATCTCGGTTACGAATCGGTCACCGCCTTCATCACCATGTTCAAGAAAGCGCTTGGCAAGCCGCCGGCAAAGTATCTCAGCAGTGTCGCGCAAAACGGCGGCTCTGCGTTTGTCGCCTGAACCCGCACGCGGTAACACTCGGACTTCAACTGTCACTGCTCCTCGGCATACAGCAGCCGCGTCTTTGCCTCGGAGGTCGGCAACAGGCTGCGCTGGATCAGCGCCTCGACGTGGTCGTTGCGCTGGCGCGCGCTGTCGGCTCCCATCACCACGATGATCAGCCTGTGCCCGTCCGCATTATAGGAGGTGACGATGTTGAAGCCCGAAGCCCTGATGTAGCCGGTCTTGATGCCGTCGACGCCGCGCACCCGGCCGAGCATGTCGTTGTGGCCGCGCACCAGCCTGCCGCGGAACATGAAGTCGCTTTCGGAGAAATAGTGGAAATGCTGCGGGAAGCGGGCGTGCAGCGCCATGCCGAGCACCGCCATGTCGCGCGCGCTGGTGTGCTGGTCACCGTCCGGCAGGCCCGAGGCATTGCGGAACACGGTGCTGCTCATGCCGATCTGGCGCGCCTTGGCTGTCATCATGCCGGCGAACGCCTCTTCGCTGCCGCCGAGATATTCGGCAATTGCGACCGCCACGTCATTGGCCGATTTGACGACGATGGCGCGAATCGCCGAATCGACGTCGATGGTCTCGCCGCGCCTGAACCGCAGCTTGGTCGGCGGCTGCCGGGCGGCGTTGTCCGACACCGGAATTTGCGTCTCCTTGCTGATGCGGCCAGAATCCAGCGCCTCGAACAGGAGGTAGAGCGTCATCATCTTGGTCAGCGACGCCGGGTAACGCGGCGCCGTCGAATTGACCTCGAACAGCGTCTTGCCGGTGCCGGCATCGATGACCATGGCGGCATATTTCTGCGGCGGCGCCGGTACCGCCAGCACGCTGTCGGGCGGCGTGACAGTCGTGCAGCCGGCAGCAAACAGCAGCAGCGCCAGCACAGCGACGCATTTGTGGACGGACGAAAAGAACCGGAAGGCGGACAAGTCAGTTCCGAAGGCAGGCTGTTTCTGAGACGACGCGAAGCTATCTTAACGCAAAGGCACAGTCCATTTGGTTAATATCGGTCGGGGCCTCGAACGGTGCCCTGTCCACAGGCCGACGTGGCGCCGCCTGATGTGAATTGCCGGCCACCGCGCTTGCGCAACCGGCGGCGAGTGGGCTTTGCTGGCGCCGGCAGAATCGGGCCGCCGGAATCGGGCTGGCAGAATCGGGCTGGCAGAATCGGTAGGTGCACATGGATACGGTCACGATCACGGCGAAGGGCATTTCGGTATCGGTCGATCTTGCCGTCGGCCATCTCGCCGACATGACGGTCGATATCGATGGCCGCCGGCTGAAGCCGCTGCATCGCGCACCCTGGGTCGGCGAGCCGCGCGAGATGCTGCCGAAAGACCTGCCTGAAGGGACGGTCCACCTGTCCGGCGATTTCCTCTGCGCGCCGTTCTCGATCAGCGACGTCGAAGCGGCACCTTTGCATGGCTGGCCGGCAAATAGTCGCTGGGACGTCGTCGACAGCGCGGCAACGGCCGACGGCTGGCGCGCCGTCTTCCGGCTGCAGCGCCCGGTCATGGGCGCGACCGTCGACAAGATCCTGACCTTGCGCGACGATCATCCCTTTCTCTATCAGGAGCACGTCTTTTCCGGCGGCGCCGGCGCCATTCCCGTCGCCCACCACCCGATGACGGTGATGACGGCCGGCGGCAGGCTAGCCTTCTCGCCCAAGCGCCTTGCCGCAACGCCGAGTGAGGCGCCGGAGCCCGATCCGGCCCGCGGCCGCTCGTTGCTCGCCTACCCGGCGCGAAGCGCCGACCTGACGCGCTTTCCCGCCGCCAACGGCGGCACGATTGACCTGACCACCTATCGCATGGACCAGCTGCGTGAGGACTTCGTCACGCTGGTCGAGGCCGATCATGGCGGGCCGGGCTGGACCGCGCTGGCGCGCCAGGCGGAAGCCGATCTGGTGCTGGTGCTGAAGAACCCGGCCGAACTGCCGGTCACCATGCTGTGGGTCAGCAATGGCGGGCGCGATTATGCGCCATGGAGTGGCCGCCACCGCGGCGTGCTCGGCATCGAGGACGGCCGCACGGCCGTCGGCCACGCCGCATCGCTCGGCGACAATTGGCTGAAGCGCGAAGGCGTGGCGACCGCCTTTGCCCTTTCCGAAGGGCGCCGCTTTTCGTTCCGCCATGTCATCGGCGCACTGCCATGGCCATCCGGCGAGCCGCCGCACGACGTCACGACCTCGCCGGGCCGCATGCGCATCCTGGCGGCTGACGGTGCCGTGCGCGACATCGGCGTCGACGGCGATTTCCTGCGGATCGGTCAATCCAGGCCCGATTGAAGGCTTGGCACAAGCCGGCGTTTGAAATTTTCGAAAACTGCCGCCAAAATGCGCCAGAACCACCGTAAGGGGGCCAATGTCAGAAATCGCCCATATCGCTGCTGCCATTTTCAAGCGCGCCGGCAAGGCGCCGCGCTTCATCGTTGCCATTGCCGGTCCGCCCGGCGCCGGCAAGTCGACATTGTCGGCAGGCTTGCACGACCTGCTGCCGGAAAGCACGGCGGAAGTCGTGCCGATGGATGGCTTCCATTACGATGACGTCGTGCTCGATCGACGCGGCCTTCGCGCGCGAAAAGGTGCTCCGGAAACCTTTGATTTTGCCGGCTTCGAAGCGCTGCTGAAGCGCATCCGCGCCGGCGAGCCGGATATCGCCATCCCGGTCTTCGACCGCAGCATGGAGCTGTCGCGCGCCGCCGCTGCGATCATTGGCACCGAGACCAAATTCATCCTGGTCGAAGGCAATTATCTCCTGCTCGACGAAGAGCCATGGACGCGGCTGGCGCCACTGTTCGACTTCTCGATCTTTGTCGATGTGCCGCGCGCCGAGCTCGAGCGCCGACTGCTGGAGAGATGGCACGAGCACGGCCGGTCCGACGAGGACGCGCGCGCCTGGATCGCCTCTAACGATATGCCGAACATCGACCGCGTGCTTGCCCGTCGGCGGCCCGCCGACCTGGTGGTCGGCGACCTGGCCTGACTTGCAAGGAACCGCCCGGCCGGAACCTTGACAGTTTCAGGCCGTTATCCCGGACACGGCAATTGTGCCTATGAGGGAACCGTTCGATGGAAACCATGGCAAGAAAGCCTGCGCCCGCCAAGGGCAGGGCAACACGATCAAAAGCAACTCGAGCGAAAACCAGCGCCGGCCCGGCAGCGGCGGCCCGCTCCAAGGATGCGGCAAAGCCCAGCTTTGGCAAGGCAGCGCCGAAGAAGGTGGTGCCTGCCGCGGCCAAAGCCGCTGCACCCAAGCCCAAAAGATCGGTAAGCAGCAGAGGATCGATCGCAGGCAGCGCAATGCGCACTGTTAAAGCAACGGCCAATGTCGCCGCCGGTGCCGTGCTTGCCACCGCCAAAGGTGCGGCGTCGCTTGCTGCTTCCGTAGTCGGCAAGGGCGGCTCAAAACCCCGGACCAAGGCAAAATAGCCGAGCGGAATCGACGTAAGATCAGCTTCTGGCCGGAATGGTGAGGCCCCTCTGCACCGCCGCCCGGGCGAGGCCACGCTCCAGCCATGCGCCCACGCTGGGGAAATCGTCGAAACCGACGAGTTCCCGCGCCTCGTAGAAGCCGATCAGATTGCGCACCCACCCAAGCATCGAAATATCGGCGATGCTGTAATCGTCGCCCATGATCCAGCTGCGGCCCTTGAGCCTCGTTTCTAGGACGCCGATCAGCCGTCGCGACTCGTCGCGATAACGTTCCAGCGGGCGCTTGTCGGCGATTTCGCGCCCAGCGAATTTGTGGAAGAATCCGACTTGGCCGAACATCGGCCCGATCGAAGCCATCTGGAAGAACACCCACTGGATCGTCTCATAACGCAGCGTCGCGTCTGCCGGGACCAGCTTGCCGGTCTTGTCGCTGAGGTAAAGCAGGATGGCGCCGGATTCGAACAAGCCGATCGGCTTGCCGCCCGGGCCGTCCGGATCGATCATCGCCGGTATCTTGCCGTTCGGGTTCAAAGACAGGAATTCCGGGGTCCAGCTCTCGTTCTTGCCGATATCGACGGCATGCGGCTCGTAAGGCAGGCCAAGTTCCTCCAGCGCGATCGATATCTTCACCCCGTTCGGCGTCGGAAACGAATAAAGCTGGATGCGGTCGGGGTGGCTCGCCGGCCAGCGCGTAGCAATCGGAAACGCGGACAGATCGGTCATCGAAACTCCTGGTAGGGGACCGCGCCGAGCGGCACGGTCATGGCGGGTCGCAGAGAGTTAGGCGCGACGCCTGGCGCGATCAATATGCGCATGGAAAGTTTCGCCGGCCCCGGTGAAGGACCCGCAAGGGGTGCGGTCACACGGCCTTGACCGCCAGCACCGCGTTGGTGCCGCCGAAGGCGAAGCTGTTGCTGATCGCGGTGCGCACGGTGCGTTCGCGCGCCACGTTCGGCGTGATGTCGAGATCGCAGTCGGCGTCGGCTTCCCGATAATTGGCGGTCGGCGGCACGATGCCTTCGCGGATCGCCATCACGCAGGCGATCATTTCCAGCGCGCCGGAGGCGCCGAGGCAGTGGGCGTGCATCGATTTGGTCGAGGACACCGAAAGCTTGTAGGCATGGCCGCCGAACACGCGTTTGATCGCCGCCGTCTCGATCTGATCGTTGGCCTTGGTGCCGGTGCCATGCGCGTTGAGATAGTCGACGTCCTCGGGATTGAGCCCGGCATCGACGAGGCAGAAGCGCATCGCCGCCTCAGGCCCTTCGATGGTTGGCGCGACGATATCGGAGGCGTCGGCGGAAAGGCCGACGCCGGCGATTTCGGCAAGGATGGCGGCGCCGCGCGCCATGGCATGCTCATATGTTTCCAGCACCACCATGCCGGCGCCTTCGCCGAGCACGAGCCCCTGGCGGTCGGCGGAAAACGGCCGGCAGGTGTCCGGCGACAGCACCCGCAGGGCCTCCCAGCCCTTGAGGATGCCCCAGACCAGCGGCGCATCGGTGCCGCCGGCGACTATGACGTCGGCCCGGCCGAGCCTGATCTGATCGACCGCCGAGGCAATGGCGTGGTTGGATGACGAGCAGGCAGAGGTGATGCCGAACACCGGCCCGCGCAGACCAAGATTCATGCTGACATGGCCGGCTGCAGCGCCCGGCATTACTTTCGGGACGGTGAAGATGCCGGCGCGGTTCTTGCCTTCGAGCAGGATGGCGCGATAGTTCTCTTCGATTGCCTCCCAGCCGCAGACGCCGACGCCGACGATGGTGCCCATCCGGTAGGTGTTGGCCGCGTGCGGGTTCAATCCCGCCTGCTGTGCCGCCTCCCGCGCGGCGATCGTCGCCAGAAGGCTGAAGCGGTCCATCGACACGACCTGCTTGCGGTCGATGCCGTGCTCGGGAAGCGCCTTGATTTCGCAGCCGACCTTGACCTTCAGATCATGCAGCAGCGGATTGTCGATCGCGCCGATTGCCGAACGGCCGGCGCGCATTTCATTCCAGATTGCCGGTGCATTGGTGCCGAGCCCGCATAATCCGCCGATGCCCGTGATGACGACGCGCTTGTGCATTCAGTCAGGCTTTTTTCGCGATCAGCGCGCGAACCGCCTCGACCATGTCGCCGACATTCTTCAGATTGCTCCAGGCATCGACAGTGTTCATCTCGATTTCGATGCCATACTCTTCCTCGAGATCGAAGATGATCTCCGTCAGTTCCAGCGAATGGATGCCGAGGGCGGTCAGTTCGGTACTGGTGGTGATTTCCTCGCCGCCCGGCTCGGCATGAGCCTTGATCTTGGCGATGATATCGTTTGCCAGCTGGTCAGCCATTCGGTTTCTTCCCCAACTCTGTCGTTTCCCGACGCCAACTGATCAGCGCCCCTTTTGTCCTCGATTACGTCGTCATCGGCGCCTTTTACCCCCGCCAGGCGCCGGTGACCGTACCAAGGTGGCTCCCTCTATAGAAACCGAAACGCTGTCAAGCAACAAGCTATATATCGACAAAGCCGCCGCAGTGCTTAACGTTGGTGTCGTGGATACGATCGCATATAGCTTGACTTCAGTGCCGCCGGCCCAGCGTGTTGCCGGCGTCGCGCGGCTTGGCTGCGACTGGAACGGAGGCCGCACGCGTCTTCGGCGTCTGTACCAGGACGGTTCGGCCAAGATCCGCATGCCGGCGGTCTCGGCCGATCCGCTCGAAGCCGTCCTGATCAACACCGCCGGTGGGCTGACCGGTGGCGACCGTCTCGCCTGGGAGGTCGATGTCGGTGCCGGCGCCTCCGCAACCATAACAACGCAGGCCTGCGAGAAAATCTATCGCGCCGCATCCGACCGCGCCGAAGTGCGGGTGCAGCTGACTGTCGGGGAAGACGGCCACATTGCCTGGCTGCCACAGGAAACCATCGTCTTCGACCGCTCGGCCTTTGCCCGCAGCCTTGACGTGGAGCTTGCCACCGGAGCCGAGGCGCTGATCCTGGAGGCTACCGTCTTCGGCCGCCTGGCCATGGGTGAACGGGCTTCGCAAGGCCATTTCCACGACCGCTGGCGCGTCCGCCAGCACGGGGCGCTGGTCCATGCAGAGGAGTTCCGCATCGGGCCGGACGTTGCGGCCACCTTGAACCGTCCCGCAGCGGCCGGCGGTGCCGTCGCCGTGGCTACGCTGCTGATGGTGTCGCCACAGGCAGAGGCTTTGCTCGAGCCGGCCCGAGGCATAGTCGGCGGCCAGGGCGGCGTCAGTTTCTGGAGCGTGCGAAAATCTGGCAAGCTTCTTGCGAGGCTGTTCGCTGAGGACGGCTACCAGCTCCGCAAGCGGCTGGTGCCGCTTGTCGAATTGCTCAACGGACGGGCGGGCCTGCCCAAATTATGGTCACTCTGATTTCGATTGTGCCACCGCAGGAAAAAGCATGAATCTGACGCCGAGGGAGAAAGACAAGCTGCTGATCGCCATGGCGGCGATCGTGGCCCGCAAGCGGCTCGAACGCGGCGTCAAGCTCAATCATCCGGAAGCGATCGCGCTGATCACCGATTTCGTCGTCGAGGGTGCCCGCGACGGCCGCGCGGTCGCCGAGCTGATGGAGGCCGGCGCCCATGTCGTCACCCGGGCCCAGGTGATGGAAGGCATTGCAGAAATGATCCACGATGTGCAGGTCGAGGCGACGTTTCCAGACGGCACCAAGCTGGTGACCGTGCACGAGCCGATCAGATAACACCGCCAAGGAGAGGAAAATGCTTGAGCTGCGTCCCAACTGCGAGTGCTGCGACAAGGATCTGCCGCCCGATGCGACGGATGCGGTGATCTGCACCTTCGAATGCACCTTTTGCGCCGACTGCGCACAAAACGTGCTCGGCGGCGCCTGTCCGAATTGCGGCGGCAACTTCTCGGCCCGCCCGATCCGTTCGGCAGCGCTGCTGAAGAAATATCCGGCCTCCACCAAGCGCGTCCTCAAGGCAGAGGGCTGCGCTCCGGCCCGCAAGGCGGCGTGAGAGGTACTCGAAGATGGAAGCTACGCCGATGATCCCCGCTACGATGAAACGCTCAACGCTGTCGGCGGTCCTGCTGCTGGCGGCAGCAATGCCAGCCTATGCCCATGTCGGCGTCGGCACGGTTTGGTCCTTCACCGCCGGCTTCTCCCACCCGCTCTCCGGCCTCGATCACATGACGGCGATGCTTGCCGTCGGGCTATGGGCCGCGCTCAAGGGCGACAAAGCGATCTGGGCATGGCCGCTGGCCTTCGTAAGCGTCATGCTGGCCGGCGGCGTGCTCGGCATGCTGCATGTGCCGATGCCTTTCGTCGAGCCGGCGATACTGGCGTCCGTCGTGGCAATCGGGCTGCTGGTTGCGCTCGCCGTCGATCTTCCTGTCTCGGCCGGCGTCGCCGTCATCGGCCTGTTCGCGCTGTTCCACGGCTATGCCCATGGCACCGAGGTGCCTGAGAATGTCGGCGGACTCGGCTATATGGCGGGCTTTGCCGTTGCCACGGCACTGCTCCACGCCGTCGGCATCGCGGCCGGTCTCGGTCTCGGCTGGCGCTTCCGCGGGCTTGCCCGCGCCGCTGGCGCCGCTTGTGCCGCGATTGGCGCCGGCCTCGCTTTCGGCGTCGTGTGAGGCCGCGATGATCCCCGGCGAAATCATCACGGCAAGCGGCGAGATCGAACTGAACAAGGGTCTGGCGACGGTCACCTTGAAGGTAGCCAACAGCGGCGACCGGCCGATCCAGGTAGGCAGCCATTATCATTTCTTCGAGACCAATGAGGGACTGAGATTCGATCGCGACAAGGCCCGCGGCATGCGCCTCGACATCGCTGCCGGCACCGCCATGCGCTTCGAGCCCGGCCAAGAGCGCGACGTTACCCTGGTGCCGTTCGGCGGCAAGCGCGAGGTCTACGGATTTCAGCAGAAGATCATGGGCGCGCTGTGAGATCGAAGGCGTCGAGCAGTTTCGGCTCAGCCGGGCGGCTTGGCCGCCGCATAGATGACGACCTTTCCCGGATCGTCGAATTCCACCGCCAGAACGTCCTCGGTTTGCACTCGCCGCGAATCGATGGCGTTGAACAGCAATGCGTTCGCTTCGATCTCCTTGCGCAGCTCGGCGATGTCGTCCCGATGTTGCCTGACCTTGTTTTCGATCGCCGGTGGCGGGCCGCCTTCAGTGCGCGCGGCATCGGTAAGAAACACGATATCGACCTTGTCGAGCTTGGATGTCTTGCGCACGGCGGCGATGTTTTCACGCGTGCGGTCGATCGCCGAACTGACCTTGCCGGCTTCCGCATTTGTCTGGGTCTCTTCCTGGCCGACCTCCGAGCCGACGATCCGGTTGACGGTCTCGGCGCTGTCGAGGCTCTGCGCGTTCAGCGCGGCGTGCGGAATGCTGGCTGCCAGAAACGCGGTCGCGGCAATCCCATGCAGCCATCTGGTGTCGGAGAAGGTGGTGATCGCCATCGCTCGTTCTCAGGGTCCTTTTCGAGGCTCGTGTCAGGGCGACAGGACCGAAACGTAACGTCCCCCGTGAAGGTTCCCTTTGTGATGCGGCGGGCTGGCCGGGCGCCGGCCCGCCGCCTCGTCTCGTCAGCTCGCTTTCTTGGTGATCAGCGTCAGCGCGCCATTGGTGCTCATGCTGGCGGCGATCACCTGCGCCGAGGTGAGCCCCTTGGCTTCGAGCGCGGATTTGACCTGCGGTGTCGCGTCGATCGAGCCGCGCAGTTTCTGCAGGTCGGCATCGCTGCGCTTGGCGATCACCTCGTTGACCTTGGCTTGAGTGTCCGCGGGCAGATCCTTGATATCGACGACGTTGATCGCCTGGATGGTGGGCGCCTGCGGCTGCGCCCCGGGCGCGGCAGGAGCAGGCGCAGCCGGCGCCGGACTGGGCTGCTGCGCAGGCTGTTGCTGGGCGCTGGCGGCGGTTGCGAGCACCAGCGTGGCGGCGGCTGCCAGAAGGGTCGTTTTGCGCATGGATGTTCCTTTCCATCGATTGGCAAATGGTCGTTTTGGGGTGGCCCGGCCACCTCAAACGCTAAATGGGATCGGAAAGTGTCGCTCAGCGGGTCATTGCGTGACCATAGGATGGCGGCAATGTGGGGCCCGGCTTCGACAAGCGGTATTTTCGGGCTGTATTTCCGGAGCAATTGCTGATGGCTAAAATCACCCGCGCCGCCTATGCGCAGATGTACGGCCCGACCGTCGGCGACAAGGTCCGGCTCGCCGACACCGAGCTGTTCATCGAGGTCGAAAGGGATCTCACTCTTCACGGCGAGGAGGTGAAGTTCGGCGGCGGCAAGGTCATCCGCGACGGCATGGGCCAGAGCCAGGTGTCGCGCGCGCAAGGCGCGGTCGACACCGTCATCACCAATGCGTTGGTCGTCGATGCCACCGCCGGTATCGTCAAGGCAGATATCGGCCTCAGGGACGGCCGTATCGCCGCGATCGGCAAGGCCGGCAATCCGGATACCCAAGGCGGCGTCACCATCATCATCGGTCCCGGCACCGAGATCATCGCCGGCGAGGGCAAGATCCTGACCGCCGGCGGCTTCGACGCGCATATCCACTTCATCTGCCCGCAGCAGATCGAGGAAGCGCTGATGTCGGGCATCACCACCATGCTCGGCGGCGGCACCGGCCCGGCGCACGGCACGCTGGCCACCACCTGCACGCCGGGGCCGTGGCATCTGGCGCGCATGATCCAGTCTTTCGACGCCTTCCCGATGAATATCGGCCTGTCGGGTAAGGGAAACGCGTCGCTGCCTGCCGCGCTCGAGGAGATGGTGCTCGCCGGCGCCTGCTCGCTGAAGCTGCATGAGGACTGGGGCACGACACCGGCTGCAATCGACTGCTGCCTGTCGGTCGCCGACGATTACGACGTGCAGGTGATGATCCACACCGACACGCTGAACGAGTCCGGCTTCGTCGAAAACACGGTCGCGGCGATCAAGGGCCGCACCATCCATGCCTTCCACACCGAAGGCGCCGGCGGCGGCCACGCACCTGATATCATCAAGGTCTGCGGCCTGCCCAACGTCATTCCGTCCTCGACCAATCCGACCCGCCCCTACACGGTCAACACGCTGGCCGAACACCTCGACATGCTGATGGTCTGTCACCATCTGTCGCCGTCGATCCCCGAAGACATCGCCTTTGCCGAGAGCCGCATCCGCAAGGAAACCATCGCCGCCGAAGACATTCTGCACGACATCGGCGCCTTCTCGATCATCTCGTCGGACAGCCAGGCCATGGGCCGTGTCGGCGAAGTGGCGATCCGCTGCTGGCAGACCGCCGACAAGATGAAGCGCCAGCGCGGTTCGCTGCCGCAGGAGACCGGCGACAACGACAATTTCCGCGTCCGCCGCTACATCGCCAAATACACCATCAATCCGGCCATCGCGCATGGCCTGTCGAAGGACATCGGCTCGGTGGCGGTGGGAAAACGCGCCGACCTCGTGCTGTGGAATCCGGCCTTTTTCGGCGTCAAGCCGGACATGGTGCTGATCGGCGGCATGATCGCCGCCGCCCCGATGGGCGATCCCAACGCCTCGATCCCGACGCCGCAGCCGATGCATTACCGGCCGATGTTCGGGGCCTACGGCAAGGCGATGACCAATTCGTCGGTGACCTTCGTTTCGAAGGCCGCGCTCGACGCCGGCCTGCGCGGCAGGCTCGGCGTCGACAAGCAGATGGTCGCGGTCGAAAACACCCGCGGCGGCATCGGCAAGCATTCGATGGTGCTCAATGACGCCACGCCGCATGTCGAGGTCGACCCCGAAACCTATGAGGTCCGCGCCGACGGCGAACTCCTGACCTGCGAGCCGGCTACCGTGCTGCCGATGGCGCAACGCTACTTCCTGTTCTGAACCATAGGCGTTAGAACGACCGATGTAGAACATGCCGCGCCAGGCTTATGGACCCGCAACTCCCCAACGCCCACGACATCTTCCCGCATATCCGCATCGTCCTGGGCATGGTGATCGGCCTCGGCGTCACCCGCCTGCTGTCGGGGGTCGCCCGCATCGTCCAGCATCCCGGCCAATACCGGCTCTATCCCGTGCACCTCGCCTGGGTTGCGTCGGTGCTTTTAATGCTGGTGCATTTCTGGTGGTGGGAGTTCGGCCTGTTCCAGATCGAGAATTGGACCTTCGGCAAATACCTGTTCATCATCTTCTACGCCGTCACGCTGTTCCTGCTCTGCGCGCTGCTGTTTCCGGATTCGATGCTGGACTACACCAGCTATGAGGATTTCTTTTATTCGCGCCGGGCCTGGTTCTTCGGCCTGCTGGCGGCGACCTATCTGCTCGACGTGATCGATACGCTGCTGAAAGGGCCGGAGCATTTCGCCCATTTTGGCGTCGAATATCTGATCCGCACGCCGGTTTTCGTCGCGCTTTGCGTCATTGCGATCCTGCTGCGCGACCGCCGCTTTCACATCGCCTTTGTCGCCGGCGCGCTCGTCTATCAGATATCGTTCATCCTGCGGCTCTTCGACACGATCGTCTGAGCCCCATTGGGGCGGCGGACGCGATAGGCTAGGCTTTTTGGGAGAGGCAGTTTTTACATGAAGCTCGATATTCGCACCGACTTCACCAAATTCCCGCGCGCCGTCTCCGTCCTGGCCGCGGGCGAAGCCGGAACCACCACGCCATACGACAGTGCGGTGCTTGCCCATGACGAGCGGCATCTGCGCCGTCGCGCCATCGAAACGGCCCGTAGCGACAAGGTGCTGGTCGACCTGCCCGAACCGGTGACCTTGAACCATAGTGACCGGCTGGTGCTGGAGGATGGCCGCCACATCGAGATCATCGCGGCCGAAGAGCCGCTCTACGATATCAGGGGCAGCGACCCGATCCATCTCGCCGAACTTGCCTGGCATATCGGCAACCGTCATCTCGCCGCCGCAATCGAGGCTGACCGAATCCTCATCCTGCGCGACCATGTCATCAAGGCGATGCTGGAAGGGCTGGACGCCACCGTGAGCGACGTTTCCGAACCGTTCAAGCCGGTGCGCGGCGCTTATTCCGGCCATGGCCATTCTCACGCCGAGGCGCATGCGCACAGCCATGCCGAAGCGCATTCCCATACCCATAGCGAATCGCATTCCCACAGCCATTCGCACGACCATGACCATGACTGACCAGCCTTCCAACGTTGCCCAGCCTTCCAATATTGCTTTGTTGCGGCTGATGGCGTGGCTGTCGCCTTCCTTCCCCGTCGGCGGCTTTTCCTACAGCCATGGTCTCGAGCAAGCCGTGCATGCCGGGCTGGTTGCCGACAGCAAAGAGCTCGCCGCGTGGCTGGAAACGCTGGTCGAGATGGGTTCGGGCTGGAATGATGCGGTGCTGTTTGCCGAAAGCTGGCGCAGGGCGCGCGAAACCGGCGATCTCGATGAAATCGTCGCCCTTGCCGAAGCTCTGGCAGGCTCGCGCGAGCGCCATGCCGAGACCATTCTGCAGGGCGCTGCTTTCCTGAAGGCGGCCTTCGCCTGGCCGTGCCAGGTGCTGGATCGCCTGCCGGCCGAATGTGCCTATTGCGTTGCCGTCGGCGCCGTTGCCGGCGATCACGGCATTGCGCTGCGGGACGCCCTGGCGGCCTTTTTGCAGGCCTTCTTCTCCAATCTCGTCCAGGCTGCGATCCGGCTTGGCATCGTTGGCCAGAGTGCCGCGATGACGCTACTGGCCGCCTTCGAACCGCTTGCCCTGGCCACGGCCGACCGCGCTGCCGGCTCGACCCTCGATGATCTCGGCGGCTGCGCTTTCATCTCCGACGTCACGGCGATGAAGCACGAGGCCCAGTATTCGCGGCTGTTCCGCTCATGATCGCCCTCGCTTTCGTCCTCTCGCTCGTCCTGCTGTTGATCACAGCACTGCATGTCTATTGGGACATTGGCGGCATCTGGCCGGGCAGGGACGCCGCCTCCTGCGCTCATGCGGTCATCGGCTTTCATGGCGTCGACGAGATGCCGGCACTCTTCGCCAGCTTCGCCGTTGCCGCCTGCCTCGGCCTGGCGACGCTGTGGCCGATGGCGCTCGAGGGCATCTTTGCCACGCCCTTTCCCAAGGCCGGGCTTGCCGCCACGTCGCTTGCTCATCGCGCTGGTTTTCCTGGCGCGCGGCATTGCCGGCTTCACGCCGTGGTGGCGCCGGTTGACGCCCGAACAGCCTTTCGCGCGGCTTGATGTCAGCTACTATTCGCCGCTCTGTCTGTTGATCGGGCTTGGCTTTGCCATTCTTGCCCTCACGGAGTTCCCCGCATGATATCACCCAACGGTCCTCTTCGCGTCGGCATCGGCGGTCCGGTCGGCTCGGGCAAGACGACGCTCACCGAAAAGCTTTGCAAGGCGCTGCGTGACGAGTTCTCGATCGCCGTCGTCACCAACGACATCTACACCAAGGAAGACGCCATGATGCTAGCCCGGCTGCAGGCGCTCCCTGAGGATCGCATCATCGGCGTCGAGACCGGCGGCTGCCCGCACACCGCCATCCGCGAGGACGCCTCGATCAATCTGCAGGCGATCGCCGAAATGACCAGAAAATTCCCGGATCTCGACATCGTCTTCATCGAATCGGGCGGCGACAACCTCGCCGCCACCTTCTCGCCGGACCTTGCCGACCTGACGCTCTATGTCATCTCGGTTTGCCAGGGCGAGGAGATCCCGCGCAAGGGCGGCCCGGCAATCACGCGGTCGGATTTCCTGGTCATCAACAAGAGCGACCTTGCGCCCTATGTGAACGTCAATCTCGACGTGATGGAAAGCGACGCTGCCCGCATGCGCGGCAAACGGCCGTTTGGCTTCACCGACCTGTCGCGCGGCAAAGGGCTTCAGGAGGTGATAGATTTCATCGTCGAGTATGGCGGGCTGAGAGCCGGCACTGCCACCAGCACGGCGGCATAGCAATCGCGTTCGCCTGCACCAAACGAAACCGGTTGCGCGCGTTCCAGTCGCGCGGCATCCTCGCCTCTTTCACGGAGGTTACGATGAGCATCGCCCGCCTGCAGAAGGAAGTGCTGACCAACCTGCCGTTCTATGAGGAGCGCGTCGATCTCGCTTGCGCCTTCCGCTGGACGGCGCGGCTCAACATGCACGAGGCGGTGGCCAATCATTTCTCGCTGGCGGTCAACGACGATGGCTCGCAGTTCCTGATGAACCCCAACCAGGTGCATTTCTCGCGCATCAAGGCGAGCGACCTGCTGTTGATCGACGCCAACGATCCTGACACGCTGGCCGGCCCGAATGCGCCCGATCCAACGGCGTGGGGCCTGCATGGCGCCATCCATCGCAACGTGCGTCATGCACGCTGCGTCATGCATGTCCACTCGATCCACGCCACCGTGCTTGCCTCGCTCGCCGACTCGACGTTGCCGCCGATCGACCAGAACTCGGCGATCTTCTTCAACCGCCATGTCGTCGACGCTCATTATGGCGGGCTGGCCTTCGAGGAAGAGGGCGAGCGCTGCTCGCAGCTTCTTGTCGACCCGAAGGTCAAGGTGATGGTGATGGGCAACCATGGCGTGCTGGTCATCGGCGACAGCGTCGCCGACACCTTCAACCGCATGTTCTATTTCGAGCGCGCCGCCGAAACCTACATCAAGGCGCTGTGGACCGGCCGGCCGCTGCGGGTACTGTCGGATGAGATCGCGGAGAAAGCGGCAAGGGAACAGGAAGACTATCCCGGCCAGGCCGAGCGCCACCTTTCCGAACTGAAGGCGATCCTCGACGAGCAGGAGCCTGCCTACCGGAGTTGAGCGCGGTCCCGCCGGGCCTGGCTTAAAGCCCGAGTTCGGCCCGCAATTCGCCGGCGCTGTTGATGACAATCGCCCCCGGCGGCCCCTCCATGGGCACCTCTGGCCAGAAAATCGTCTTCATTCCAGCTGCCAGCCCCGCCGTGGCGCCGGTCACGCTGTCGTCGACCGCCACGGCCTCGGCGGGATCGACGTCGGCCAACCAGGCGGCGCGCAGGAAAGGTTCGGCATGCGGCTTGCCTTCACGCACGTCGTTGCGGCTGACCGTCTTCATGCCGGGATATGCGAGGCCTACGGCGCGCAGATTGGCATCGACGATCAGCCTGTCCGAGTTGGACACCACCGCTTGCGGCACGCCAAGCGCGAGCAGCTCATTGAAAATCTCGATCGCGCCGGTGCGTGGCGTCAGCGTTTCGGCCATCGGCAGATAGTGATCGTATTTGCGCACGATCCAGTCGTCGAAAGGCAGGTCGAGGCCGAACTCGTCGCGCAGCATTTCGTAGACCGGCCATGCGGCGATGCCGAGCACGCGCTCATGCAGGTCGGCCGGCGGCGCGATGCCGACGCTGTGCAGCGCCGCAATCAGCGCCGCCTCGTGCAGCGGCTCGCTGTCGACCAGCGTGCCGTCCATATCCCAGAAAACCGCTTTCGGCGTCATGCAAGGCTCCATTCTCAAAAAATTCCTTAAGGCGTTTAGCGCGCGAGATAAACCGCCGCGTCCCCGCTAATGCATGTCGCGCAAAGTGTGCAGCGGTTTTGCGATGACGACATGCATAAAAAGGAACCTAAAACGCGTCGCATGAGGCCGATCGAACGCAACGCGCTTTAGAACCGGGATTGGTGCGACCTCGACAGCCTTGCTGTTGCAACGAGACTGGGTCGACCTGTCACTTCGCTCCAAACACCAAGTTTCATCACTAAGCAATTGCTCTTACAATAGGCAATTGCGCGCAAGTTCATTCCCTGCGAAACTACTGCGCTCCGCCTCTTATGCTCGGCGGGGTTGGGAGGCAGGAACTTGAATTCGCGGCAGGACAGCGGCGGCAACAGGCTGGACGACGCGGCGCGTGCCGGCTGGCTCTATTATGTCGCAGGCAACACCCAGGACCAGATCGCCGCCACGCTTGGCATCTCGCGGCAGACGGCGCAGCGGCTGGTGTCGCTCGCAGTCTCCGAAGGGCTGATCAAGGTGCGCGTCGACCATCCGATCGCCAATTGCCTCGACCTTGCGGCACGGCTGAAATCGCGCTTTGCGCTTGATCTGGTCGAGGTGGTGCCGAGCGACCCTTCTTCTTCCTCCACCGTCATCGGCGTCGCCGAGGCGGCGGCGGCCGAGATCGAACGGCGGCTGCGGTCGCCGCTGCCGATCGTCATGGCGATCGGCACCGGCCGCACGCTGAAGGCCGCGATCGAGCAACTGCCGCCGATGGAATGCCCGCAGCACAAAGTGGTGTCGCTGACCGGCAACATCTCGCCGGACGGCTCGGCGGCCTTCTACAACGTCATCTTCACCATGGCCGACAGGGTCAAGGCGCGTTCGTTTCCGATGCCTTTGCCGGTCATCGCTTCCTCGCCCGAGGAGCGCGAGATGCTGCTCAGCCAGCCGATGATCCAGCCGACGCTGGCGCTTGCGGCCGAGGCCGACGTCACCTTTGTCGGCATCGGCGATCTCGGCCCGAAGGCGCCGCTTTACGAGGACGGCTTCATTTCGGAGGGTGAATTAAAGGCGCTGCAGAAGGCCGGCGGCGTCGCCGAGATCGTCGGCTGGGTATTCGATCGTGACGGCCGCATGATCGAGGGCATCACCAATGATCGGGTGTCGTCGGCACCGCTGCCGTCGCGCGAAAAGTCGCTGGTGATCGCGCTTGCCATGGGCGACCGCAAGCTGCCGGGCATCTTCGCCGCCGTCAACCGGCGGCTGGTCAACGGCCTCATCACCGATGAGCGGACCGCCGCCGCCTTGCTGGCGGGCGCATGATCTCCGAGCCGCTGGCGGTCGGAAACGATCATGTGAAATCGAACGCACCTGAAGCCCCGATAAAACGAGCGTCACTACTGGTGCCGGCCGCAAGGATCGTTGCCGTCGAGAAAGCCCATGTCGCGCTGCAGATGCGGCGGCAGCTCCCGGACGTCGAGATAGGCCCGTTTCCGCGCCGAGTGCCTTGCCAATCCCCGCGCCAACCGTGAAAACCAGCCATGGGCTGGAGCAAGAAGCAGCTTTTCCTGTATTGTGGTCATGATCGTCAGCCTTCGCTATCTCTAGGCGTAAATTGATCTTCAATACGGAATATCGGTAGGACCGGCCGGTGCCGCCAATCAAACGTCGATCACTGCCCATAAGGAGGGCTTATGCCGGAGCTCAATTCACGACAGCTGGTTTCGCAGCTTCCTCCGCTTCAGGCGATCCGGGTGTTCGAGGCGGTGGCGCGGCATCTCTCGTTCACCAAGGCCGCCCAGGAGCTTGGCATGACGCAGGCGGCGGCAAGCTATCAGATCAAGCTTCTGGAGGAGCGCATCGGCGCGCCCCTGTTCTTGCGCCAGCCAAAACAGATCGTGCTGACCGAACCCGGCCAGCGCCTGGCGCCCGCGGTCAGCGAGGCGTTCGCGCTGTTGAGCGGCGCCTATGCCGCCGCGCGCACCGGCGCCGACGGCTTGCTTTGCGTTTCGACGCTGCTGACATTTGCCTCCAACTGGCTGGCGCAGCATCTCGGTTCGTTCCAGGTCGCGCATCCGTCGCTGGCGGTGCGCGTCGATACTTCGAACAGGGTTGTCGACTTTGCCAGAGAGGATATCGACATCGCCATCCGCTCCGGCGGCGGCAACTGGCCGGGCGTCGAGACCCATATGCTTTTCAGGGCCGATTTCACGCCGGTCCTTAGTCCAAAGCTCGCGGCAAGCATCGGCGGCGTCAAGGAGCCGGCCGACCTGCTGCGGCTGCCGATCCTCGACCCGGGTGACATCTGGTGGCGGGACTGGTTTGCCGCCGCCGGCCTGCCGGTCGAGGAACTGGCCAAGCGTCCCGGCACCAGCATGGGCGCGCAGGCCTACGAGGCCAATGCCGCGATTGCCGGCCACGGCGTGGCGATCGTTACCAAGGCGCTGTTCAAGACCGAACTTGCCGACGGCCGCCTGATCCAGCCCTTTGATCTGGTCGGAGACGACGGCCACGCCTATTGGCTGGTCTATCCGACGGCACGACGCAACGTGCCGAAGATCCGCGCCTTCCGCGATTGGATCCTGGGCGAGATCGCTTGCCAGTAGGCTGAATCCCAGCAAGCCCGATAGCAAAGCGCCGGGCCCAATCAGCCCGGCCGAATCCTTCGTCAGACATGCCGCAAACGTCCCAGGCTTGCCGCTGCACGAGACCCGGCGTGCTGCGCTGCAGCAACGAATTCGTCTTGACATAATTCATTTCAAGTGAGTAATTGCTCACAGCCAAGGCAAATGCTCATCTTGGTTTATGGGAGGAATTTTGATGAAACTTCGCACGTTCACCCTAGGCCTGTTCTCGGCCAGCGCCCTCGCTTTCGCCGCGCATGCCGAATCCATCACCATCGCCACGGTCAACAATGGCGACATGGTCCGCATGCAGAAGCTGACCGACGACTTCACCGCCAAGAATCCCGACATTCAGCTGCAGTGGGTCACGCTCGAGGAAAACGTCCTGCGCGAGCGCGTCACCACCGACATCGCCACCAAGGGTGGCCAGTACGACGTGATGACTATCGGCACCTATGAAGTGCCGATCTGGGCCAAGCAGAACTGGCTTTTGCCGCTCGACAAGCTCGGCGACGATTACGACGTCAAGGACATCATCCCGGCCATAGCCGGCGGCCTGTCGGTCGACGGCAAGCTCTACGCAGCCCCGTTCTACGGCGAAAGCTCCTTCGTCATGTACCGCAAGGACCTGATGGAAAAGGCCGGGCTCAAGATGCCCGATGCACCGACCTGGGACTTCATCAAGCAGGCCGCCGACAAGATGACCGACCGGGCCAACGGCGTGAACGGCGTCTGCCTGCGCGGCAAGGCCGGCTGGGGCGAGAACATGGCCTTCCTGACCGCCATGTCGAACTCGTTCGGCGCGCGCTGGTTCGACGAGAACTGGAAGCCGCAATTCGACCAGCCCGAATGGAAGAACACGCTGCAGTTCTATGTCGACCTGATGAAGGCCGACGGCCCCGAGGGCGCGTCGTCCAATGGGTTCAACGAGAACCTGGCGCTGTTCCAGCAGGGCAAATGCGGCATGTGGATCGACGCTACCGTCGCTGCCTCCTTCGTTTCCGACCCGAAGAACTCCACCGTCGCCGACAAGGTCGGCTATGCGCTGGCACCGGACAATGGCCTCGGCAAGCGCGGCAATTGGCTGTGGGCCTGGTCGCTGGCCATCCCCGCCGGCACCCAGAAGGCCGACGCCGCTCAAAAGTTCGTATCCTGGGCCACCAGCAAGCACTATGCCGAGCTCGTCGCCTCGAAGGAAGGCTGGGCCAACGTTCCGCCGGGAACGCGCTCCTCGCTCTATGCCAATCCCGAGTACCAGAAGGCAGCGCCTTTCGCCAAGATGACGCTGGACTCGATCAACTCCGCCGATCCGACGCACCCAACCGTCAAGCCGGTGCCTTATGTCGGCGTCCAGTTCGTCGCTATTCCTGAGTTCCAGGGTCTCGGCACCACCGTCGGCCAGCTCTTCTCGGCGGCACTTGCCGGCCAGTCGAGCGTCGACGATGCCTTGAAGCAGGCGCAGGACGCCGCCACCGCGACGATGACCGAGGGCGGTTACATCAAGTAAGCTCCTCCCGGTGCCGGTTGCCAATGGCGAACGGCAACGGCCGCCCGAATCCCAGTTCGGGCGGCCAGCTTTCACACCGCTGAAAAACTTGGCCGACCTCGAAGGGTGACCGTCATGGCTACTCAGCAGACCCGTTCGCTTGCCCGTTTCATGATGGCGCCATCCGTGGTGCTGCTGCTGGTCTGGATGATTGTGCCGCTGGCATTCACGCTGTGGTTTTCCTTCCAGCAATACAACCCGCTCAATCCGATGCGCGACGGCTTCGTCGGGTTTTCGAACTACGCGCTGTTCTATTCCAACCCGGCATTCCTGCAGTCGATCCTCAACACGCTCACCATCGTCGTCAGCGTACTTTTGATCACGGTGATCGGCGGTATTCTGCTCGCCCTTCTGCTCGATCAGCCGATGTGGGGACAGGGCATCGTCCGCATCCTTGTCATCTCGCCGTTCTTCGTCATGCCACCGGTGGCAGCACTGGTCTGGAAGAACATGATCATGCATCCGCAGTACGGGGTTTTCGCCGATATTGCGCGCTTCTTCGGCGGGCAGCCGATCGATTGGTTCGGGCAGCACCCGCTCCTGGCGATCATCATCATCGTTGCCTGGCAATGGCTGCCGTTTGCTACGCTGATCCTGTTGACCGCGCTTCAGTCGCTCGACGTCGAGCAGAAGGAAGCCGCCGAAATGGACGGCGCCGGCTTCATCAGCCGCTTCATCTATTTGACGCTGCCTCATATGTCGCGCGCCATAACCGTCGTCATCCTGATCCAGACGATCTTCCTGCTGTCGGTCTATGCCGAGATCCTCGTCACCACCAATGGCGGCCCGGGTTACGCCTCCACCAACCTGCCCTTCCTCGTCTATCAGAAGGCATTGCTGGAGTTCAAAATCGGCCAGGCGTCCGCCGGCGGTATCATTGCCGTCATTCTCGCCAACATCGTTGCCTTCTTCGCCATGCGCGCTGTCGGCAAGAACCTGGATAAATAAGGGAGGATAAGATGGCACGTGCGCTGAACCACCCCCACTCCGTCCCGCTGCGCGGGACACCTCTCCCCCTGCCCGGGAGAGAGGAAAGGCCTGCATCGAAGCCGCGCCCTTCCTCTACCCCGTCGATCGGGGGAGAGGTGGTTTGCGCAGCAAACCGGAGTGGGGGTCGACCCTGCCGCCAACATCGCCGATAGGGAGGACCTGACCATGGCACGTGCAGTCACCACCCAGCACAAGACGATTGCTACCGCGGCCGCCTGGATCGTCGCGCTGCTGATCTTCTTCCCGATCCTCTATACGATCATCACCTCGTTCAAGTCGGAGCAGGAGGCTATCCAGGGCTTCAACCTGTTCCCGTCGGGAACCACGGAGAGCTATTCCGAGGTCCAGGCGCAGAACGGCTATTTCAAATTCTTCCTGAACTCGGTGTTCCTGTCGGTCGGCTCGACCATCCTGGCTCTGCTCGTCGCCATACCGGCGGCATGGTCGATGGCGTTTTCGCCGGGCAAACGCACCAAGGACATCCTGATGTGGATGCTTTCCACCAAGATGATGCCGGCCGTCGCCGTGCTGTTTCCGATCTATCTGATCTTCCGCGATACCGGTCTGCTCGACAGCCGCATCGGCCTGATGGTCATGCTGATGCTGATCAACCTGCCGATCGTGGTCTGGATGCTTTACACCTATTTTCGCGAGATCCCGGGCGAGATCCTGGAAGCGGCGCGCATGGACGGCGCATCGCTCTGGAACGAGATCATCTACGTGCTGACGCCGATGGCGGTCCCCGGCATCGCCTCGACCATGCTGCTCAACATCATTCTCGCCTGGAACGAGGCGTTCTGGACGATCCGGCTGACCACCACCGAGGCCGCGCCGCTCACCGCTTTCATCAGCTCCTTCTCCAGCCCGCAGGGGCTGTTCTGGGCCAAGCTTTCGGCCGCCTCGACGCTGGCGATCGCGCCGATCCTGATCATGGGCTGGTTCAGCCAGAAGCAGCTGGTCCGAGGCCTGACATTCGGTGCGGTAAAGTAGCGGGCATCGCCTGACGCAAAACGAAAAGATAGCCCTTCGGGGGAGGAAACCATGGGAAACATCACGCTCAAGAACGTCTCCAAATCCTTCGGGGCGACGTCCATCATCCCCGGCCTCGATCTGGTCATCGAGGACGGAGAGTTCGTCGTCTTCGTCGGCCCGTCGGGCTGCGGCAAATCCACCCTGTTGCGTCTGATCGCCGGTCTCGAGGATACCAGCGGCGGCACCATCATCATCGATGGTCGCGACGTCACCGGCGAGGCGCCGGCCAAGCGCAAGCTGGCTATGGTGTTCCAGTCCTATGCGCTCTACCCGCACATGACGGTGGCCAAGAACATCGCCTTCCCGCTGAAGATGGCGGGCGAGGACCAGGCGACCATCGACAAGAAGGTGAAGGACGCCGCGCGGATCCTGAACCTCACCAACTACCTCGACCGCCGCCCCGGCCAGCTCTCCGGCGGCCAGCGGCAGCGCGTCGCCATCGGCCGCGCCATCGTGCGCCAGCCGTCGGCCTTCCTGTTCGACGAGCCTTTGTCCAATCTCGACGCGGCGCTGCGCGGCACCATGCGGCTGGAGATCAGCGAGCTGCATCACCAGCTCAAGACAACCATGGTCTACGTCACCCACGACCAGATCGAGGCGATGACCATGGCCGACAAGATCGTCGTGCTCAATGCCGGCAATATCGAGCAGGTCGGCTCGCCGATGGAGCTCTATAAGACGCCGAAGAACCTGTTCGTCGCCGGCTTCATAGGTTCGCCGAAGATGAACCTGATCGAAGGCGCGCCGGCCGCCAAATATGGCGCCAAGACAGTCGGCATCCGCCCGGAGCATATGAACATTTCGAAGACGTCAGGCGACTGGAAGGCGACGGTCGGGGTTGCCGAGCATCTCGGCTCCGACACGTTTTTGCACGTCCAGGCGGATGGTGTCGGGCAGCTGACGGTGCGTGCCGACGGCGAGTTGGCCGCCCATCACGGCGACACGATCTACCTGACGCCGGAAAAGGCCAAGCTGCATCGTTTCGGCGCCGACGGGAAGGCGATGCTGCAATGAGGCTCCGGGGTAAATCGGCGCTGATTACCGGATCGGCGCGCGGCATCGGCAGGGCGTTTGCCGAAGCCTACATGCGCGAAGGGGCGACGGTCGCGATTGGCGACATCAATCTCGAAGCCGCCGAGAAGACGGCTTCGGAAATCGGCCGCAACGCCTACGCGGTAAAGCTCGACGTCACCGATCTCGCGTCTATCGATGAGGCCGTCAAGGCGGTCGAAGCCAGGGCCGGCGGCCTGGATATCTTGATCAACAACGCTGCTTTGTTCGACCTGGCGCCGATCGTCGAGATCACCAAGACAAGCTACGACAAATTGTTTTCGGTCAACGTCGCCGGCACGCTGTTTACGTTGCAGGCCGCCGCCCGTTCGATGATTGCCCGGGGCAAGGGCGGCAAGATCATCAACATGGCAAGCCAGGCCGGGCGCCGCGGCGAGGCGCTGGTCACCGTCTACTGCGCCACCAAGGCGGCGGTCATCTCGCTCACCCAGTCGGCAGGGCTCGACCTGATCAAACACCGCATCAACGTCAATGCCATCGCCCCGGGTGTCGTCGACGGCGAGCATTGGGACCATGTCGATGCCTTGTTCGCCAAGTTCGAGAACCGGCCGAGGGGCGAGAAGAAGAGGCTGGTCGGCGAAGCCGTGCCTTATGGCCGCATGGGCACGGCGCAAGACCTCACCGGCATGGCGGTGTTCCTGGCCAGCGATGAGGCCGAGTACATCGTCGCCCAGACCTATAATGTCGATGGCGGCCAGTGGATGAGTTGAGGGGGCGAAGGCGCTCTTCCCCCCGTCTCCTCCACGGGGGGAAGAGCCGTCCCGCTAAAGGGTAAAAGCAGATGACCGTGAAACTCTCTTCTTCCATCCTCGCCAAGCTGCCGCCCAAGGTCGCCGGCCCGAAATATGATCGCGCCGCGCTCAAGGCCGGCATCGTGCATTTCGGCGTCGGCAATTTCCATCGCTCGCACCAGGCCGTCTATCTCGACGACCTGTTCAATTCGGGTGTCGGCCACGACTGGGCCATTGTTGGCGCTGGCGTCTTCGAGGGCGAGAAGGTCGGCCGCGGCAAGTTGCAGGAGCAGGACTGGCTGACCACCGTGGTCGAGCAGGACAGCGGCCATATGAGCGCGCGCGTCACCGGCGTCATGATCGACTTCCTGGTGCCGGGCGATGCGGCCGCAATCGTCGAGCGGCTTGCCGATCCGGCGATCAAGATCGTCTCCCTGACCATTACCGAGGGCGGCTATTTCATCGATCCGGCATCCGGCGTCTTCAATCCGACACATCCCGACATCGTTGCCGACGCTGAGCCGGGGGCGACGCCGAAGACCGTCTTCGGCCTCGTCCTCGCCGGGCTGCTGCGCCGCCGCGCCGACGGTATCGTGCCCTTCACAATTATGTCCTGCGACAACATCCCCCATAACGGCCACGTCACCTCAGATGGCGTCATCGGCCTTGCGCGGCTGATCGACGAAGGTTTGGCAAACTGGGTGAGCGAGAACGTTGCCTTTCCCAATGGCATGGTCGACCGCATCACGCCGGCCACCACCGACCGCGAGCGCGGCATTCTCTCCAGCGAGTTCGGCCTCGACGACAATTGGCCGGTGTTTTGCGAACCGTTCAAGCAATGGGTGCTGGAGGACCGTTTCACCGACGGCCGCCCGCCGCTGGAAAAGGTCGGCGTGCAGTTCGTCAGCGACGTCGCGCCCTATGAGCTGATGAAGATCCGCATCCTCAATGGCGGCCATGCGACCATCGCCTATCCGGCCGGGCTGATGGACATCCATTTCGTCCATGAGGCGATGCAGGAGCCGCTGGTACGCGGCTTCCTCGACAAGCTCGAGCATGACGAAATCATCCCGACCGTGCCGCCGGTTCCGGACACCGACCTCGAAGATTACTACCAGCTCATCGAGCACCGCTTCTCCAATCCGAAGATCGGCGACACCATACGCCGGCTTTGCCTCGACGGCTCCAACCGCCAGCCGAAATTCATCATCCCGACCATCGCCGACCGGCTGAAGGCTGGCAAAAGTGTCACCGGCCTTGCGCTGGAATCGGCGCTCTGGTGTCGCTACTGCTTCGGCACGACGGATTCCGGTGCCGTCACCGAGCCCAACGACCCGAACTGGGGCCGGTTGCAGGCGACGGCCAAGGCGGCCAGGGACATGCCTGCCGCCTGGCTTGCCATGGAGGACATCTATGGCGATGTCGGCCGCTCGCCGCCGTTCGCTGAAGCCTTCGGCCAAGCGCTGAGACTGCTGTGGGCGGACGGCGCGCGCGCGACACTGACGCGCTATCTCGCCGGCGACCTCTGAAGCCGATCCAGCGCGATGACGCCTGAACTGGTCATTTTCGACTGTGACGGCGTGCTGGTGGACAGTGAGATGCTGTCCGTCTCGGCATTGCTGGAGATGATCGCGCTTGCCGGCGGCAACGTCAGCGAGGACATTGCCTACGAGCACTTCCTCGGCAAGAGCATGAAGAGCGTCCGCGAAATCCTCGCAAGCGACTTCGGGCTCGATCTCACCGACCAGCATCTGACCGAGATGCGCTCCGAACTGATGCGCAGATTCCGCGAGGAGCTGAAACCGATGCCAGGTATCGCACAGGTCCTGCCGAGGCTCGGCGTACCGTGCTGCGTCGCCTCCTCCGGCACCCTGGAACGCATCCGCTATGCGCTCGACGTCACCGGGTTGCTTGGGCTGCTGGAGCCGCATTTGTTCAGCGCCGCCATGGTGGCGCGGGGCAAACCGGCGCCCGATCTCTTTCTCCACGCAGCAGATAAAATGAAAGCGGCCCCGCGAAACTGCCTCGTCGTCGAGGACAGCCCGGCCGGCATCGAGGCGGCGCGGGCGGCCGGCATGCGCGTCCTTGCCTTCACCGGCGGCTCGCACACCGGCAACCCGGCATTGAAAGCGCGGCTTGCGTCGAGTGAGCCGGACTTTATATTCGCTGACATGCTGCAATTGCCCGATCTGATTGCAGGCCTGGGAGCGAGAGCAAGAACACCTTGACCAACAGTTTCGTTTGCGCGGTCGATGTCGGCACCGGAAGCGCTCGTGCCGGCATTCTCGACACCGGTGGCGCCTTGCTCGGCCGCGCCGAGCACCCGATCGCCATGCAGCAGCCGAAGGCCGACCATGCCGAGCACGATTCGCAGGATATATGGTCGGCGGTGTGCATGGCCGTCCGCGCTGCCCGCGAAAAGGCGGGCGTGCGGGCCGAGGATATCGTCGGCATCTCCTTTGATGCCACCTGCTCGCTGGTGGTGCGAGACCGGCATGGCGGCCAGCTCAGCGTGTCCGTCACTGGTGAAAGGCGCTGGGACACCATTGTCTGGCTCGACCATCGCGCAATTGCCGAGGCCGACGAATGCACTGAAAGCGGCCACGCTGTGCTCGACTATATCGGCGGCGTCATGTCGCCGGAAATGGAGACGCCGAAGCTGATGTGGCTGAAGCGCAACCTGCCCGGAACATGGAACGAAGCCGGCTATCTATTCGACCTCACCGACTTCCTCACCTGGAAGGCAAGCGGCTCGCTCTCCCGTTCACAATGCACGCTGACCGCCAAATGGACCTATCTAGCCCATGAAGCGACCGGCTGGCGGCGCGACTTCTTCGAAGCCGTCGGGCTCGGCGATATCTTTGAGCACGGCAACCTGCCGGAAAAGGCAAGCCCGGTCGGTGCCGATATCGGCCCGCTCGGCGCGCAAGCCGCGACGGAGCTTGGCCTCACCGAAAAATGCCGGGTCGGCGCCGGCGTCATCGATGCCTATGCCGGCGCGCTTGGCGTGCTCGGCGGTTTCGCCGGTGACGCGACGAACATCGGCCGCCATCTGGCCCTGATTGCCGGTACGTCGAGTTGCGTCATGGCGATGTCGCCCGATCCGCAGCCTTTCGCCGGTGTCTGGGGCCCATATTATGGCGCAGCCCTTCCCGGCCTGTGGCTGTCGGAAGGTGGCCAGTCGGCCACCGGCGCGCTGCTCGACCACATCATCCGCTGGCATGGCGCCGGCGGCGAGCCGGATGCCGCCATGCATGCCAGGATTGCCCACCGCGTCGCCGAGCTGCGCGCCGCCGAGGGCGACAACCTCGCCGCAAGGCTGCACGTACTGCCCGATTTTCACGGCAACCGCTCGCCGCTCGCCGACCCGCATGCCGTCGGCGTCATCAGCGGGCTGACGCTGGATGCCTCCTTCGACAGTCTGTGCAAGCTCTACTGGCGCACCGCCGTCAGCATCGCGCTTGGCGTCCGTCATGTGCTGGAAGCGCTGAACGAGAACGGCTATCTCATCGACACGCTGCACGTCACCGGCGGCCACACCAAGAACCCGCTGTTGATGGAGCTCTATGCCGACGCCACCGGCTGCACAGTGGTCGAGCCGCTGGCGGACGAGGCGGTGCTGCTCGGCACCGGCATGATTGCCGCCACCGCGGCCAGGCTTTTTCCCGATTTGAACGCTGCCTGCGTCGCCATGCAACAGGGCGGCAGGACGCGAGAGCCCAATCCGGCTGCCGCCGGCCGGTTCGATCGCGACTACCGCGTGTTTCTCGAAATGCACAGGCAAAGGCAGGCGCTGGACGCGATCCGATAAATCGGGATCGGTTGCTATCTCTGGTTCCAGCGCCGGATGACCGGCTCGTCAAGGTCGTGCTCATAACCGAGCACGCTTATGCTGGCGGTATCCAGCACGAAAAACGCGCCGGCTTGCGGCGGCAGGCCGAGCCAGCGTGCGGCCAGCACCCTAAGGAAATGCGAGCTTGAGAAGACCAGGACATTGCTGCCGACCTCGCGCAACTGGCTGACGATCCGGTCCGCCCTCGAGCCGACATCCGTGGCGGACTCGCCGCTCGGGCAGCCGTCGCGAAAGAGACGCCAGCCGGGGCGCTCGGCGAGGATTTGCTTGGTGGTCAATCCCTCATAGGCACCATAATCCCACTCCGCCAGATCGTCCTTCTTCACGCCTGACGAGCCGAAGCCGGCCAGCGCACAGGTGTTGAAGGCGCGCTGCGACGGGCTCGACCACACCGCCGAGACGGAGAGGCCCTCGAGCCGCTCAGCGATTCGCCTTGCCGCTTCCTCGCCGGTCGGCGTCAGCGGTATGTCGGTTCGGCCGGTATGTTTTCCGGACGCACTCCATTCCGTCTCGCCATGCCGAACCAGATAGATTTCGGGAAACGCGCTCATCAGGCTGCCTTTCAAATGGATCTGCCGCGACCATAGCGGCTTCCATAGCCTCTCCAATAGCCTGCATTGAACCGACTGGCTTAACCCTTCCGCAAGTCAGCCTCTTGCCACCGGTGCCCATTTGATAGACAAACCCGTCGTAATGCGGAATCCGGCCGATCTTGGCCATTTTCCGCGCTGAGACGCGGCTTCCGGCTCTTGCCGACGTGCCGCAATCGGATAGGCGGAAAACTAGAATGTCTGCGATCGAAGCCGACGCTCGCGCGCCGGAAAACCTTTGGCGTCGGGAAATCAGGGCGATGCTGGCGCTCGCCTGGCCGATGGTGCTGACCAATCTCGGCCAGACCGCGATGACCGCTACCGACGTCATGATGATGGGGCGGCTGGGGCCGGACACGCTGGCCAGCGGTGCGCTTGGTGCCAACCTCTACTTCATGCCGCTTATCTTCGGGCTCGGCCTGATGCTGGCGACCTCGCCGATGATGGCGACCGAGCTCGGCCGCCGTCGGCACTCGGTGCGCGACCTGCGCCGCACCGTGCGCCAGGGTCTGTGGCTGGCGATCCTCATTTGCATTCCGATCTGGGCCCTTCTCTGGCACGGCGAGAGCGTGTTGCTGGCCATGGGTCAGGAACCGGCGCTGGCGCACCAGGCCGGCATCTATCTGCGCTGGCTCGAATGGGCGGTGCTGCCCTTTTTCGGCTACATCGTCCTGCGCTCGTTCATTTCGGCGCTGGAGCGGCCGGGCTGGGCGCTGATCATCGTGTTCGTTGCCGTCGCCTGCAACGCCTTCTTCAACTGGCTGTTCATGTTCGGCAATCTCGGCATCCAATCGATGGGCATCGCCGGCTCCGGCCTCGCCACCACTCTGTCCAGCACGTTGATGTTCGCCGGCATGGCGGCGGTGGTGATGCTTGAGAAGAAATTCCGGCGCTATCGTCTGTTCGGACGCTTCTGGCGCGCCGATTGGCCGCGCTTCAAGGGCCTGCTGCGGCTCGGCCTGCCGATCGCCGGCCTGCTGGCGTTCGAGGTGACGATCTTCAACGCGGCGGCCTTTCTCATGGGCCTGATCGATGCAGCTTCGCTTGCCGCCCATGCGATCGCCATCCAGATCGCCTCGATCACCTTCATGGTGCCGCTCGGCCTCAACCAGGCGGTGACTGTGCGCGTCGGACTTGCCCACGGCGCCGGCAATCCGGAAGGTGTCAGCCGGGCTGGCTGGACCGCCTATGTCGTCGGTGTCTCCTTCATGGCGCTGATGGGGCTGGTGATGATCCTGTGGCCGCATCTCTTGATCGGCGCCTTCATCGATCTGGGCAATCCGGCTAATGCCGAGGTGGTGGCGCTTGCCGTGTCGTTCCTCGCCTTTGCCGCGCTGTTCCAGGTTTTTGACGGTGCGCAGGCGGTCGCCAGCGGCATGCTGCGCGGCCTGCACGACACCAAGGTGCCGATGATCTATGCCGCGATCGGCTATTGGGGCATCGGGCTGCCGCTCGGCGTGCTGCTAGCCTTTCGTTTCGGCTTCAACGGCGTCGGCATCTGGATGGGCCTGTCGTCCGGGCTGGCGGTGGTCGCCGCGCTTTTGCTGGGGCGCTGGCTGCGGCGAGACAAGATCGCGCCGCCGCTTGTCTTCAGCCATTGAAAGTAACTGGCACCGATTGCCAGGCAGCCGTCTTATCCTAAGGTTGCGGTGGCGGCTTCAGATCTATCCATGAAATGTCTGCTAGCGCTAAGAGCGGACGCTGATGTCGTGCCCAAAGCCGACGTTCAGCACTCAGCCGTCTTCTCGTGAATTGCCGGGATTTAAACGGCGGTATGCCTCCATCAATCCAGGCGCCGTGGATTGAAGCATACGGAGCGTCGATGCGTGGCACTTGGATAGGGTCGTTTGAGCTTCAATTTCTAAAATTCGCGCCTTTAAGCCATAGTACTCCAATAGGGAATCGAGTTCGTTGTTCGACAAGAAATTCACTGCCTTGTCCATTTCGCGAGCCATCCTGATGGACATCGCGATCAAGCTCGATATGTCCTTCAGAGTTGGTCGGCCGGTCTCGAAATCATTTAGTAGTCGATCTACCGAGAGTCCCGCAAAGCTTGAATCGATCTCCCCGGATGCTGATCGCAGATTTCCAACCTGTTGAGGCGTCAGCGATGCCCGAGAACGCGGATGAACTACACGATTTCGCCAATGAATGAGCAGCGCGGCACCTGCAACCAAATAACTCTCTGAACCGAGCGCTTCAGTGGCCAAATCGGCGAGCTTTTCTGCACGGGTCGTCTTGCTATTCCAGGTGCTGCGGGCAGAGCTGAAACGAGGTAACTGTGCCATTGCCGACACAAATTCTGAGAGGGCCTCAGCAACTCGAACGAGTATTGCCTCGAGCACAAATCTCCTCGATTTGCGAGCTGCGGCCACGCGATCCTGCGGGTTCCAGGAGATATTTAGAGTTTCCGGCTTCTCGTGGCCCCTTTCGACGGCATCAAGGCCGACGACAGCAGTGTTAAGGTTGGCCACTGTTTCGCCCACAGCGACGAGCAGTTCTCTCAGCGGCTGGATCGGGCGAGTGCTCAAGCTGACGGCGCCGTCGGGATTTGAACCCACACTACCTGCTTTCAAAAACACATTCCTCTAATCGGCAGGTGTGCTACCGTTACACTACGACGCCATATGTCCTTGTAACTGCCGCTAATCTAAATGTCACGGGACGTCGGTGCGCCTGGGCGTTCCGGTCATGTTTTAAGCGGATTTCACGCCACGGTTGGGATCAACAGTTACCAGACTTTAACTGCGCGGATCGCCGCGAGCTTTAGCGGGTCAACAATATCCCCAGCGAGTTTGTCAACCCACGCTTGGGAGTAAGTGTAGTCGCCATGCGCTGGATGGTAGATGCAGAAGTCTTTATTTGTGTTTTCTGGGTTTGCAGCCTTAGAATTTGGGCGCACTTTGTAATGCCGCCATGCTTTGATGTGGTCGTTGCCGGTAAACTGCACTTCTGATTTTTCGCGCACAAGTGCCGGAATCTTCCCCGCCTTGATGGGGTACATCTCGTCGGCGGCCTTAAGGTAGCCGAGGACATTGTGAATTTCCTTTCCTTCCGCGGAATCGGGCTTGAAGAATTGGAAATGCGCCTTGCTCTTGGATGCCACATCGAGCGTGTATATGACCTTGAATTGGAACTCGAGGTTCGTGAGCTGCCCAGCCGTCAGTTCTTCCATCAGATATGCGTCAAGAGCAGCTATGTGCTCCGGTATGTCGTACTGGTTTGCCATCGACGCCTGCTCAATATTCAGACGGGCAAATTGCAACGCGAACGACAGATCATGCGAAAGGGTCAGCCTGCTGCCAAACATCTCGCATAGGGTCTTGTCGAAATTCAAACAGCACGCTTGGAACAGAGGCATCCATTGGATATCGGCTTTCCCCAACAGGAGATGCTCAACTTTGTCGCGGAGCTTCTTCATGACCCGCAGATTGTCTCGAATGCCGCCCGTGAGCGGGCAATCTTGCCGCTCGATCATATAACCGAGAAGAAGCGAGTTCCCGTCAGGGTCAACAATCATGACACCCCTTCGATGGTAATACTCGTGCAGAAGGTACGTCCAAGCAATGTTTGCAAGAACACAAAATACTTCGGTTTTAAATTTCAGCGCTGCGCTGTTGAATATCTGCACAGCAAGGATCATTGCCTCGCGAGCGCGGATGAGCTTTTCATCATCGTAACGGTTTAGACCCGTTTGAGGATCGTAAGCCTGCTTGTAGAGCTTGAAGAAATCGACCTCCGCATCGGCAGCTGCTCCTTGCGCGGCGTCCTTCTTCACTCCCGAGATGCGCCCGAAGTTGACCGTGGCCTTTCGCCCACTGTTTACTAGCGCTTGTACGTCCTGGCTGGTCCACCCCTTGTTCAGTAGTGCCTTCGTTACGCGCTTTTCTTGTGCGGTGAGCGTCGCTCCCTTTCCAGCCATCTACCACCCCGTTTTGAACCCAATGCACTCAGTTCCGCTGACAGAGAGAAAACTTCGGCCCGGACCGTTCGCCGTGGGTCAGAAGCCGTCGTTCGCCAATGTCTGTCCGTGACTCAACGAGGCGTTCGAGCGCCGCAAGGACAGCTTCCCAGTTTGTAGGCGCCGTCGATGTCGGTCAATACGGCATTCTCTCTCCGCTCAGCGGGGCGCAGCCCGTCGTTCGAGCGAACGCGCATATTGCGTCAGCGGAAAGCACATGACGAAGAAGATCAGCGCTACCAGCCCATAGACTTTGAACGGTTCGAAGGTCGCATTGTTGATCGCGTTGGATGTCCTCACCAGCTCCTCGAAACCGATGATCGAGGTCAGCGCGGTCGACTTGATCAGCTGCACCAGGAAGCCGACGGTCGGTGCGCGGGTGATCGAAAACGCCTGCGGCAAGATGATCAGCCGGAGTTCCTGCAAATAGTGCAGGCCGAGGCTGGCGCCGGCGTCCCACTGGCCGCGCGGCAGCGCATCGACGCCGCCGCGCCAGATCTCGGCGAGATAGGCGCTGGCAAAGAAGGTCAGGCCAAGCACCGCCGCGGTCCACGGCTCGATGCGCAGGCCCAGCATCGGCAAGCCGAAGAACATCAGGAAGAGCTGCATCAGCAGCGGCGTGCCCTGGAAAAGCGCGATGTAGCCGGAGGCAAGCCGGCGCGCCCATTTATTCTTGGCGATCCGGAAGAACAGCACGATCATGCCGACCACGGCCCCGCCGACAAACGCGGCCAGCGACAACAGCACCGTCCAGCGCGCCGCCAGCAGCAGGTTGCGCAGAATGTCCCAGAAGGTGAATTCGATCATGACACGCCGGCTCCGAGAACCCGGCGCCCGCCGCCGACCAGCAGCCGGCGCAGCCCCATCGACAGGACGAGATAGACAAACGTCACCACGAAATAGGTCTCGAAAGCCCGGAACGTGCGCGCCTGCAGCATGTCGGCTTCATAGGTCAGCTCGCGAACGGCGATCTGCGACACCACGGCGGATTCCAGCATCATGATGACGATCTGGCTGGTCAGCGCCGGATAGATCACCTTGAGCGCCTGCGGCAGCACGATCTTGATGAAGACCTGGCGCGGCCTGAGCCCAAGCGCCAGTGCCGCTTCCGTCTGCCCGGGCGGCACCGCGTCGAGCCCGGCGCCAACGATCTCGATCGTATAGGCGGCCATGTTGAGCGTCATCGCCAGCATGGCTGCCAGCACCGGATCGAGCCTGACGCCGATGCTGGGCAGCCCGAAGAAGATGAAGAACAGCTGCACCAGGAACGGCGTGTTGCGGATCACCTCGACATACACGCCGATCGCCCGCTTGAGCAGCAGCGGACCGTTCCGCCGCCCTGCCGCGCCGAGGATGCTCACCAACGTTCCCGCCAGCGTGGTCACGGCGATCAGCAGGATCGTCGTGGCCGCGCCGCGCGCGATCGCCCCTGTCGCCCCGGCAAGCCAGCCGAAGTCGAGGCTATAGGTCACTGGCCGTCAATCCTTGAGATTGGCGGGATCGAGCGGTGTCTTCAGCCAGGCCTTCGAGCTTTCGTCCAGTTTGCCGTCGGCCAGCATCTTGGCGACCGCATCGTTGACCGCCTGCTTGAGGCGGTCTTCCTTCTTGTTGAGGCCGATATGCGAGGGCGAGGTGAGTAGCTGGAATTTCTGCTCCGGCTTCAGTTCCTCCTGCCGGGCGAGCACCTGGGCGCCGACATCGTTGCCGACCACCATCAATTGGGTCTGACCCGAAATGAAGGCCTGGATGACGGAATTGTAGTTGTCGAAGCGGCGGATGTCGGCCGAGGCGGGTGCCGCCTCGGTCAGCGAGGTGTCCTCCAGCGTGCCGCGATTGACGGCGATCGACTTGTCGGCAAGGTCTTCCTTGCCTTTGACCGCAAGTGCTGCCGGGCCGATGACGGCGATGTAATAGGGCGCGTAGGCGGCGGCGAAATCGATCACCTGCTCACGCTCCTTGGAATAGCCGACGCTCATCAGCAGGTCGACACGCTTGTCGGTCAGGTACGGAATGCGGTTCTGGCCGGTCACGCTGACCAGATTGAGCTTGACCTTGAGCTGGTCGGCGATGAACTGCGCCACGTCGATGTCGTAGCCCTTGATGCTCATGTCGGCGCTGGCCGAGGAGAAGGGCGGGAAGTCGGAAAAGATACCGACATTGATCGCGCCTGCCTTGGTGATGTCGTCGATCGCGTCGGCATTGGCGGCCTGGGTGAAACCGAAACTGGCCGCGCCGAACATCAGCATGGCGGCGAAGGTTGATTTTAGCTTGATGTGAAGTGTCTTCATGTGAAGCGTCATTGTCATTCCCCTGCTGGAAGCTTGTTTGTTTGAGTCCGGCCGCCGGCTCCAGCGCGGCGGCCGCCTTCTCTACTGGACCATGATCTTCTCCGAAAACCGGTTCCCACTTTCGGGATCATGGTCGAGCGTGTCAGCCCGCCTTGCCGGTGATTGCCGGGCTGAAGACCATCAGGCTGAGGATCTCGAACAGCACCTGCGCGCCGGCGTGCGCCGTGTTGGTGGTCGCGTCGTACTGCGGTGCCACCTCGACGACGTCGCCGCCGACGATGTTGAGTCCCTTCAGGCCGCGCAGCAGCTCGAGCACTTCGCGCGTCGTCAGCCCGCCGACTTCCGGTGTGCCGGTGCCCGGCGCGAAGGCCGGATCGAGGCTGTCGATGTCGAACGAGACATAGGTCGGGCCGTCGCCGACTATCCTGCGCGCCTTCTCGATAATTGCGGGAATGCCGAGGCCGGTCACCTCTTCGGCATGCACGACGGTCATGCCGGACTCATAGGTGAACTCCCACAGATACTCGGCCGAGCCGCGAATGCCGATCTGGATGGTGCGGCTCGGGTCGAGCACGCCGTCCAGCACCGCGTTGCGGAACGGCCCGCCATGGTGGAACTTGGTCATGTCGAACAGGCCGCTGGTATCGCAGTGCGCGTCGATATGGATCATGCCCACCGGCGCCCTCTTGCCGACAGCCTTCAGGATCGGGTGGCTGATCGAATGGTCGCCGCCGACAGACAAGGGCAGGACGCCGGCGTCGACGATCTGGTTGGTGCGGCGTTCGATGTCGTCATGGCTGGTCTCCAGCCGGTAGCGGCTCTGGAACGGCACGTCGCCGATGTCGGCGACCTTCAGCTCATGCGTCGGTGCGCATTCCAGCACATGATTGTAGGGGCCGATGCGCTCGATGGCGCGCAGCGCCCTTGGCCCGAAACGGGCGCCCGGCCGGTTGGTGACGCCCAGATCCATCGGCATACCGATCATCGCCACCTGCAGATCGCCGAAATCCGGATTGTCGGCGGCGATTTCACGATAGGGCGCCGCGAGGAAGGTCGGGATGCCGGAATAGGGCGCCAGTCGCGTGCCGGTCTTGGAGAAGATCTTGTCGGCGACACGCTGGAATTTCGGGTCGAACATTTCGCCGCCATGGCTCTCGCCGTATTTGCGGCGCAACGCTTCGAGCTTGCCGCGGTCGTAACCCATGTCGGTCCTCCATGGCTGGTGCGGCGCGCGGACAGCGGCCCCGATAGCCGCAGCCGTCGGCTGCCTGCAGATTTCACGTCTTGATGCAATGCCTGGGCAAAGTGTCCCGTAGCTGCATTGAAAAATCAATTGATATTGTTAGTGTGTTATCTGTGAGAAAATCTCACAGAGCCTAGGGTCCAAATGGCCAAGCGTTTGCCACCGCTCAACCCGCTGCGCGCCTTCGAGGCGACGGCGCGCCACGCCTCGCTGAGCAAGGCGGCGGCTGAGCTCAACGTCACCCACGGCGCCATCAGCCATCAGATCAAGGCGCTCGAGCAATCGTTGGGTGTCAAGCTGTTCGAGCGTGCCGGTCAGCGGGTGAAGCTGACGCCGCACGGCGCCGAGTTGCTGCCGGCGGTGTCGACCGCCTTCGACGGCATTGCCGCCGCCACGCAGCGCATGACGAGGCCGGCCAGCACCGGCGTTCTCTCTGTATCCTGCGTGCCGGCGCTACTGTTGCTGTGGATGATCCCGCGGCTGGGCAGCTTCACCTCGCAATATCCGGATATCAGGCTGACGCTGATCCCATCCAATGATGCCAAGGACGTCCGCGCACCGCATATCGATGTCTGCGTGCACTATGGTGACGGCAGCTGGACCGACTGCTGGATGCGCAAATGGTCGGGCCTCGAACTGTTCCCGGTGGTCAGCCCGACGCTGATCAACAACCGCCCGATCCGCACCGTCCGCGACCTCGCCGATCACGTCTTCCTACATGGCGACGACGGCCGCGAATGGCATACCTGGCTGGCCGCCGCTGACGCGCTGGACCTGGAGCGCGGCCGCCGCCACCATCTTGGCGACGCGCGGATGGCGACCGAGGCCGCTGTCCACGGCCATGGCGTGGCGCTCGGCGACACGGTGACGGCAAGCGGACTGCTCGCCAGGGGCCTGCTTGTCGCCCCGTTCAGTCTTTCCGTGCCGGCCGTCGACGATTTCTATGTCGTCTGCCGCAACGAGATGCGGTCGGCGCCGATCGTGCAATTGTTCATCGACTGGCTGTTTGCCGAGAAAGAGCAGGCCGACCGCCGCGCCGACGCGCCGGTGGCAGGCCGCATCGGCATTCGCCGCAAGCGTCCAGCGCTCAAGGTGGTCGGCGCCAAGACCGCTTCCTGAGGCCGAAACTGCCGCAGGCGCCGCTTGCCGCAGGGGCTTCTTTTTGTCGGGCCAGCCCGCAATGCGGGAGGCGCGTTCAAAAATTCGATGCTAAGAGGCATTTGGAGCAATTCCAGGAAAAGTGCGCAGCGGTTTTCCGTCCGGAATTGCGCTAGACAAAAAGCTAGAGCGAGCAGCGAAGGCGCATTGAGCGATGGCAAAGACCGATATAGCGCGGCGCGTCTACAATCACACCTGGAAGCTCGACCCGATCGTCCGCAGCTTGCTCGACACCGATTTCTACAAGCTTCTGATGCTGCAGATGATCTGGGGCATGTATCCCAAGGTCGACGCCACCTTCTCGCTGATCAACCGCACCACCTCGGTCCGCCTTGCCGAGGAGATCGATGAGACGGAGCTGCGCGAGCAGCTCGACCATGCCCGCACCTTGCGCTTCTCTAAGAAAGAGATGATCTGGCTCGGCGGCAACACCTTCTATGGCCGCAAGCAGATATTCGAACCGGAATTCCTCGCCTGGCTGGAAAATTTCCGGCTGCCCGAATACGAGCTTTCCAAGCGCGACGGCCAATACGAACTCGCCTTCAGCGGTCCGTGGATGTACACGACGCTGTGGGAGATCCCGGCGCTGGCAATTATCAACGAACTGCGCTCGCGCGCGGCCATGCGGGCGTTCGGGCCGTTCGCGCTCGACGTGCTCTATGCCCGCGCCAAGGCCAAGATGTGGGCCAAGACCGAGCGGCTGAAGGCGCTGCCCGGCATCCGCATCTCGGATTTCGGCACCCGCCGCCGCCATTCTTTCCTGTGGCAGCGCTGGTGCGTCGAAGCGTTGAAGGAGGGCATCGGCGAGGCCTTCACCGGCACCTCGAACGTGCTGCTCGCCATGGACAACGACCTCGAAGCGCTCGGCACCAACGCGCATGAACTGCCGATGGTATTCGCCGCGCTCACCAATTCGGAAAAGGAATTGAAACAGTCGCCCTATAAGGTGCTGCAGGACTGGCAGCGCTACTACGGCGGCAACCTGCTGATCGTACTGCCGGACACCTTCGGCACAGCGGCGTTCCTGCGCGATGCACCGGACTGGGTCGCCGACTGGACCGGCTTCCGCCCCGACAGCGCGCCGCCGATCGAAGGCGGCGAGAAAATCATTTCCTGGTGGCGCGAAAAGGGCAAGGACCCCAAGCAGAAGCTGCTCATCTTCTCGGATGGGCTGGAGGTCGAGACCATCGAGGAAACCTACCGCCACTTCCGCGGCAAGGTGCGCATGTCCTTCGGCTGGGGCACCAACCTGACCAATGATTTCGAGGGCTGCGCGCCGACCGAGACCAACCGGCTAGACGCCATCTCGTTGGTCTGCAAGGTCACTGAGGCCAATGGCAGGCCGGCGGTCAAGCTCTCCGACAATCCGGCCAAGTCGACAGGCGACGAGAAAGAGATCGAGCGCTATTTGCGCATCTTCGGCCAGAAGGACCGCGTGGAGCAGTTGGTGAAGGTGTGAGGTAGGGGAACTCTTGCGTAGTATGAGTTCCTTCGCGCCCCCCTCTGTCCTGCCGGACATCTCCCCCACGAGGGGGGAGATTGCGCCCTCATTGCCGGTTTCGCCAATCACCAAAGTTGCAGAAGGAGAGCCGGCGGCGGAACCGCCGATCTCCCCCCTTGAGGGGGAGATGTCCGGTAGGACAGAGGGGGGCGCCGTAGAGCGCTGCATTTCTGCAATCGGGCCCTTTCCCGGCCTCGTCGCTTCCTTGGCATTCCCATCCACGCCCGCCTTCGCCCACGCCTCCGACCGCGGCCACGTCCTGCTTCTCCCCACCGGCTACTACGTCGTCGGTGGCGCGCTCGCCGTTGCCGCCAGCTTCCTGATCCTCGCTCTACTCCCGCCGGACTCCCTCGACCGCTTCTGGCGCAAACGCCTGCCGCTTTTCGCCTTCGGCGACGGCGCGCGGATTGCCGTCAGCCTGGTATCCTTTGCCGGCTTTGCAATTCTGATTGCCGCCGGCCTGTTCGGCAGCCGCGATCCGCTCTCCAATCCGCTGCCGCTGACCGTATGGACGCTGCTCTGGGTTGGCCTGGCTCTGTTGCAGGGGCTCGCCGGCGATCTCTGGTCGTGGGCCAATCCGTGGTACGGGCCATGCCGCGTCGTCTCGCACCTGTTCGGCAGATCGCAGCCGTATCTGCTCCCCCAACGGCTCGGCTATTGGCCGGCTTTCCTGCTGTTCTTCGCCTTCGCCTGGTTCGAGCTGATCGACCCTGCGCCCGACGACCCGGCGCGGCTGGCCTGGGCCGCCGGCCTCTACTGGCTGCTGAGCTTCGCCGCCATGCAGGTCTTCGGCTACCGCGACTGGACCCTGCGCGGTGAGTTCCTGACCGTGTTCTTTTCCATGGTGGCGCGCTTCGCCATCGTCGAACGTAGTGGAGACGGCCGGCTAAAACTCTGCTGGCCGGGCGCCAAGCTGCTCGCTGCCGCGCCGCTACCGCTCAGCGGCGTCGCTTTCCTGCTGCTTGCGCTGTCATCGGTATCCTTCGACGGCCTGTCGAAAACCTTCTTCTGGCTAGGCTGGTTCGGCATCAATCCGCTTGAGTTTCCGGGACGCACCGCCTTGATCGGCATCGGCAGTTTCGGCCTTGTGCTGACCTTTGTCGTGCTTGCGGCCGTGTTCGCGCTTGCCGTCTTTCTTGGCCAGCACCTTGCCGGCAGCAAGCATTCCCTCGGCCACGCCGCCGGGCTGCTGGTCTGGTCGATCGTGCCCATCGCGCTCGCCTATCACGTGGCGCATTATCTGACGGCGCTGCTGGTCGACGGCCAATATGCGATTGCCGCTCTCTCCGACCCGTTTGCGCTGGGCTGGAACCTGTTCGGCACAGCCGACATGTCAATTGAAGCCGGCGTCGTCGCCGGCGCCGGCTCGGCATGGTGGCTGTGGAACCTCCAGGCCGGCGTCATCATAGCCGGCCACATGCTTGCTGTGCTTGTCGCCCATGGCTTGGCCTGGCGGCTGCACGCCATTCCGGCTCGCGCCGCGCTCAGCCAGTTCCCGCTCACCGTGCTGATGATCGCCTACACCGTCCTCGGCCTATGGCTGCTTGCGACGCCGAGCGCCGGATGAACGAGGTGTGCGGATGCCCGTCAATCGAACCTTGGGGAAAGCTCGCTTGCCACGTCAGAGCTTTGGTGATTTAGTTTGTACACATGCAATTTTCGCCCTCTTAACAAGAGTGGCCTGCCTGCTACAGCCATTGGTCAAAGCTCAAAAACAAGGGGAACTGCCGTGACTGACAAGAATGGGTTTTTCGATCTCTCCAGATCCGCTCTCACCCGCCGCACGGCGCTGAAGGGCCTTGCCGCCGGCGCCGGTCTTGCCGTCGCGCCGGGTTTCGTGCGTTACAGCCAGGCGCAGAGCTCGGCGCCGATCAAGATCGGCTTCCAGTCGCACCGCACCGGCATCGGCGCCGCCTATGGCCGCTGGTACGAGAAGACCACAGCGGCTGCCGTCAAGGCGATCAACGATTCCGGCGGCATCAACGGCCGGCCGGTCGACGTGATCATCGAGGATGACGGCACCGATCCCGGCCGGGGCGCCGAAGTGGTCGGCAAGTTCGCCTCCCAGCACAAGACCGATATAGTCTACGGCACGCTGTTTTCGCATGTCGTCATCGGCTCGGCGCCGGCCGCCGGCGAGGCCAAGATGCCCTATTTCGTCGTCAGCGAAGGCCACCACGTCGCGTCGACCAAGTTGAACCGCTACGTCTTCCAGCCCGGCATCACCGATGTGAAAAGCCAGATCCAGTCGATGGCGCCGTGGATTGCCGCCAATGCCGGCAAGAAGGTGACGCAGATCTTCCCCGATTTCGCTTTCGGCTATGACCATCGCGACTACCTGCCGCCGGCGCTGAAGGCGCAAGGCGCCGAGGTCATTGCGCAGATCGCGATTCCGCCGACGGAATCCTCCTTCACCAAATATTTCCCGCAGATCCCCGCGGAGACCGAGGTGATCTACCACGTCATGGTCGGCCCGGCGGTGCTCACCTTCGTCAAGGAGCTCGGCGAGTTCTACGGCTCCAATCGGCCGCAATTGTTCGGCTTCATCGATTCGCTCGAAGCCACCGACATCAACAGCCCCGGCCTCGAATTCCTCGACGGTAGCCATTTCTGGGAAGGCTCGCCGCGCTACGCGCAGCCCGACGATTCCCCTGCACAGAAGGCCTACCGCGCCGCCGTCGGCATCGACGACAATGGTGCCGCCGTCGGCGATCCCAAGGACGTCTCCACCGCCGCGCACATGTTCGGCTGCTGGGAAACGCTCTACGTCGTCAAGAAGGCGATGGAGGATGCCGGCTACAAGGGGCCGGAAGACCGCGCCAAGCTGGTCGAGGCGACCGAGGCGTTGACCGAGTTCGCCGAGGGGCCCGAGCATCCGCAGGGACCGAAAACCTTCAACGGCAAGATCCACCAGTGCTTTGGTATCCAGAACATCTCCAAGGTCGAAGGCGGCCGGCTGAATGTCGTCCACAAGACCAAGATCGAGGACGGCCTCTACGAGCCTGAGGGGGACTACACGACGCAGACGCTGTGAGCTTGGTTTCATTAAGCACAGTGCGCTTCGGCCCACCCCCCTCTGTCCTGCCGGACATCTCCCCCTCAATGGAGGAGATTGGCAGTTCCTGCGAAGGCGGCCGCTTTCCGACCTCGACGATTGGCGAAAGCGGTGATGACAGCCAATCTCTCGCCTCGAGGGGGAGATGCCAAGTTTTGGCAAAGAGGTCAGGCCAGAGGGGGGTGCTTCGCGCATCCGCCGGTGCTTAGGCGATGCACTTCGGACCCCACCTGCTCCTCGCCGCTCTCGAAGGCCTCGTCACCTCCGCCGTCCTGGCGCTGACGGCGCTTGGCCTGTCGCTGGTGTTCGGCGTCATGCGCGTCGTCAATGTCGCGCATGGCGAGTTTTTCATGCTCGGCGCGGTGCTTGCCTGGGCGATCTCAACGGCGATATCTGGCCATCCGGCGCTCGGCTTTCTGGCCGCCCTGGTGCTGGCGCCGCTGATCGTCGGCCTGATCGCGCTGGTCGCCGAACGGCTGGTGCTGCGCCGGCTCAACTACAATCCGGAAGCCACCATCGTCGCCACCATCGGCATGCTCTACATCATCCAGCAACTGGCACTGACCTTCTACGGCCCGGAGGCGCGGCCGGTGGAGCCGCCGTTCAGCTACCGCATCCTCCTGCCGTGGTTCGGCTATTCCGGGTACAAGCTGTCGATCATCGCCGCGTCGGCGCTGCTGCTGGTCGCGACCTGGCTGGTGCTGACGCGCACGAAAATCGGCCTCGTCATGCGCGCCACGCAATATGACAGCGAGACGGCGCAGGCCTTCGGCATCCCGGTGACCAGAGTCTATGCCGGTGTTTTCGCGCTCGGCGCCATGCTGGCCGCTGTCGCCGCGGTGCTGATCGTGCCGATCAGCCAGGCGCACTATCTGATGGGACAGGACCCGCTGTTGCTATCGTTCATCGTCGTCATCATCGGCGGCCTCGGCTCGCTGCGCGGCACGGTCGTCGCCGCGGTGCTGATCGGCCTTTCCGACGGCATCATCTCGGTGTTCTTCTCACCGACGCTGGCCAAGATCATAGCCACCTTGCTCGTCGCCATGGTGCTGGTGTTCCGGCCGCAGGGCCTGTTCGGGACGACATCGCGATGAAGGATGCTTCGCCGGCAAAGCCATATGCGCTGCACCTCGGCGTCATCGCCCTGCTTTTCGGGCTTAGCTTCGTCCTGCCGGAATACCATCACGGCCTGCTCGCCCGCATCATGGTGCTGGCGGTCTTCGCCATGGGCTACAATCTGCTGTTCGGCTATGTAGGGCTGCTTAGCCTCGGCCATGCCATGTTCTTTTCAGCCGGGCTCTATGGCGCCGGCCTTGCCGTCATCCATCTCGGCTGGAGCGTGCCGGCCGCCTTCGCAGCCGGGCTTGCCTGCGGCGCGCTTCTCGCGCTGGTGATCGGGCTGCTGGCGCTGCGCACCTCCGGCGTCGCCTTCATGATCGTCACCATGATGTTCGCGCAGGTATTCTATCTCGTCATCCTCTATTTCGCTGCCTGGACCGGTGGCGACCAGGGCATGGTCGTGCCGCAGCCGATGCGGGTCCTTGTCCTGGGCAGCACGTCGCTCGACCTCACCAACCCGACCGTGCGCTATATGAGTGCGCTGGCACAGTTCTCGATCGTGCTGCTCATAAGCCTGGCGATAGTCCGCTCCGGCTATGGCCGTGTGCTGGTCGCCATCCGCGAGAACGAAGAGCGGACCAAGATGCTTGGCTACGACACGTTCTCCAGCAAGCTCGCCGCCGTCGTCATCTCAGGCAGCATCTGCGCGGCTTCCGGCGCGGCCTATGCGCTGCTGTTCGGCTATGTCGGCTCGAGCTTCGCCTCGGTGCAATACTCCATCCTGCCGCTGCTCTGGGTGCTGCTGGGCGGTGCCGCCACCACGCTCGGTCCGCTGATCGGCACGCTGTTCATGTATTATGTCATCGACGTCGCCAGCGGCTACACCTCGGCCTATCTGCTGATCGTCGGCATAGCGCTCATCCTGCTGGTGCTGTTCTTCCCGAGAGGCATTCTCGGCAGCATCCGCCAGCGCTGGCTCGGGTGGTTGCCATGATGCCGCTGCTCACCACCAAAGGCCTGTCGCGCAGTTTCGGCGGCTTGCGTGCCGTCGACGGCGTCGACTTCGCGCTGATACCGGGCGAGATTCGCGCCATCATCGGCCCCAACGGTGCCGGCAAGACCACCTTCGTCAGCCTGGTCAGCGGCCGCATCCAGCCCTCGTCGGGCATGATCGTCTTCGACGGCGCCGACATCACCAGCCTGCCTGCCTACGCCAGGGTTCGCCTTGGCATCGCCTATACGTTCCAGATCACCAGCGTCTTTGCCAATCTCAGCGCCTACGACAATGTTGCCCTGCCGGTGCAGCGCACGCTGACCGACGGCCGCTCGAAGGGCGCGGTTCACACCGGCGTCATGGCCGCGCTTGAGCGTACCGGCCTTGCCGACCGCGCCGACATGCCGGCCGGGCATCTGTCCTACGGTCACCAGCGGTTGCTGGAAGTGGCGATGGGACTGGCACTGAAGCCGCGGCTGCTGATCCTCGACGAACCGACGCAAGGGCTGGCCGACAGCGAGATCGATAATTTCATCGAGCTGGTACGCGAGATCGCCGATAGCGCCACCGTGCTTTTGATCGAGCACAACATGCCGGTGGTCATGCGGCTCGCCGACCGCATCACCGTCTTCAACGCCGGCAGGATTTTGGCTGAAGGCACGCCCGAGCAGATCCGCGCCAATGCCGCGGTGCAGGACGCTTATCTGGGGACGACCCATGGCTGAGGTCCAGTCCAAGGCACTGACCGTTTCCGGGCTCGATTGCTTCTATGGCGAGGTCCAGGTGCTCTATGGCCTCGATCTTGTCTTGAACGAGGGCGAAGTGCTCTGCCTGTTCGGCCGCAACGGCGCCGGCAAGACGACGACGCTGAAGGCAATCATGGGCCTGGTGCCGGTAAGCTCCGGCTCGATCCGGCTCGAAGGGCGGGAATTGACCGGCTTGCCGGCGCACGAGGTGCCCAAGGCCGGCGTCGCCTACGTGCCGCAGGGCCGGCGGCTGTTCGCCGAGATGACGGTGGGTGAAAACATCGAGATCGGCCTGATGGCCCGCAACAAGGGCAAGGCGACGCGCGAAAACGTGCTCGATCTCTTCCCGCTGTTGCGCCAGCGCCTCAGGCAGCGTTCCGGCACGCTGTCCGGCGGCGAGCAGCAGATGCTGGCCATGGCCCGCGCCCTGTGTCTGGAACCGCAGGTGCTCCTGCTCGACGAGCCGACCGAAGGGCTGATGCCGTCGATGATCGCCAAGATTCGCGAAACCGTGTCGAAATTGCGTGCGCTTGGCGTATCGACAATTCTTGTCGAGCAGCGCGTCGATGCTGTGCTGTCGGTCGCAGACCGCGTTTGCTTCATCGAAAACGGCCGCAACCGCGAGACGGTCGATGTCGAGGAATTGCGTGCCGATCCCTCGGCGGTCCGTCGCTATGTCGGCGTCGGATGATCAGGCAAAGAACAGCAAGCCGGCAAGCAGGAACGTCGGGATCAGCACGGCGCCCGACCACGCCATATAGCCAAAGAAGCTCGGCATCTTGATGCCGCGATGCCTGGCAATGGCATAGACCATGAAATTCGGCGCATTGCCGACATAGGTGTTGGCGCCCATGAACACCGCGCCGGCCGAGATCGCCGCCAGCGTCGAGGCGAACTCGGTCATCAGATGCTGCGCATCGCCGCCGGCCAGCTCGAAGAACACCAGATAGGTCGGCGCATTGTCGAGGAAGGACGACAGCGCTCCGGTCAGCCAGAAATAGGCAAGGTTGTCCGGCGCGCCGGTCGGCGAACTGACCAGCAGCACCAACGGCGCCAGCGCGCCGTCGAGCCCGGCCCGCAATATGGCGACGACCGGCACGATGCAGATGAAGATGCTGGCGAACAGCTTCGCCACCTCGGCAATCGGCCCCCAGTTGAAGGCGTTTGCGCCGCGAAACTCCTTCGGCGAGACGACAAGCGAAGTGAAGGCCAGTATCAGGATGGCGGCGTCGCGCACCAGATTCTGCAGCTCGAGGCTGACGCCCTGAAAAGAGAAACTCACTCCCGGCTTCCAGGCAGCGGAAATCAGGATCGCGGCGATTACGCCGGCCAGCAGTGGGATGTTGGCCAGGCCGCGAATGCGCACCTTGCTGTCGGGCGTCGGATCCTTGATCTTCGGCGCGCCTTCCTCCCGGCGATGCATGATGATGTCGATCGCCAGGAAAACAGCCAGCACCACGCCGGCGACGAACAGCGTCTCGGGCAGCAGGTGAACTGTCGTCCAGAAGAAATCGACGCCGCGCAGAAAGCCGACGAACAGCGGCGGATCGCCCAGCGGCGTTAGCGACCCTCCGATGTTGGACACCAGGAAGATGAAAAAGATGACGACATGCGCGTTGAAGCGCCGGTTGTCGTTGGCGCGGATGAGCGGCCGGATCAGGATCATCGAGGCGCCGGTTGTGCCGATGATCGAGGCAAGCAGCGCCCCTCCCAGCAACAGCCCGGCATTGACCAGCGGCGTGCCGTGTATGTTGCCGGCAACGAAGATACCGCCCGAAATGGTGAACAGCGCAAACAGCAGGATGATGAACGACATGTATTCGGTGAGCAGCGCATGCAGCACCGCCTGCGTGGCGGACGGGATGCCGAAGGCGATGGCCAGCGGCCCGATCACCAACGCTGCCCAGAAGGCAGCGATCTTGCCGAAATGGTGCTCCCAAGCATGATGGAACAGCAGCGGGCCGGTCGCGATGCAAAGCAATAGCCCGGCAAACGGCAGCACCCACCAAAGCGACATGGCGGCGCCCGGCAATTCGTGCGCTTCGGCCGCGAGAACCGCTCTCGGAGAAAAGATTGCTGCAGTAAGTGCAGCACTTGCCGTCAACGCCGCAAACCGCATGAAGCCCCTCAAAAGTCTGTCAGGTTCGGCTGGATGACGTTCAAATCAGTGTCACGCCGGCATCGCGCATCCGGCCCAGCATCCTCTCCACGGAGCCGTTGAGATCGATGCCGCGGCAGGCGTCGAGCCGCACGGATGTCTCAAAACCGAGCTTGACCGCGTCGAGCGCCGAAAAGGCGACGCAGAAATCCGTCGCCAGGCCGACCAGGGTCAGCATCTCGATGTTCCGATCCCGGAGATAGCCGGCAAGGCCGGTCGGCGTCGTCCGGTCGTTCTCGAAGAATGCGGAATAGCTGTCGATCGCAGGACGGAACCCCTTGCGGATCACCAGTTCGGCCTTGCTCCAGGCGAGGCCCGAATGGAAATCCGATCCCAGGCTGCCCTGGATGCAGTGATCCGGCCACAGCGTCTGGTGGCCATAAGGCACGTCGATCGTTTCGAACGGTTGCTTGCCGGGGTGGCTGGAGGCAAAGCTCGAATGGCCGGCAGGGTGCCAGTCCTGCGTCAGGAGGACGTGCTCGGTCCGCCGGATCAGGTCATTGACCAACGGCACGATTTCGTCGCCACCGGCCACTTCAAGGGCGCCACCCGGGCAGAAATCGTTCTGCAGGTCGATAACGACAAGCGCTTCGTCGGCCATGGAGCCTCCTTATTTTCTTGGTCTTGAGCTTAGGCTCCAATGAAAACGCGACCGGACGCAGAAACTTGACCAGATGGCCGGCTGCGTCAACCTCTCATGGCATAACAAATGCGTTCCGGGTGCACCGGTGCCAACGGCCGTGCAAACTCTGGCTTTGACAATTCCTGCCGGCTTGATATCATTTGCATACGAATGAATTTCCTGCCTTGAATGCTCGGGAAAATCTTTCGGCAGGATCCCCTCTCGGGAAGCCCATTCTGGGAAGGCAAAGCGTGATCCGTTACGCAAAACCCACCACGGTCGACGATGCCCTCGCTTTGCTGGGCGAAGGGCAATGGCGCATCCTCGCCGGCGGCACCGACTTCTATCCGGCACAGGGCAGCAAGCCTTTCCGCGACAATGTCCTCGATATCAATGGCCTGGTGGCATTGCGCGGCATTGCCGAAGCCGAAAACCATTGGCTCGTCGGCGCGCGCACCACCTGGACCGATCTCGTCCGCCATCCTCTGCCGGCGGCTTTCGACGCGCTGAAGCAGGCGGCGCGGGAAGTCGGCTCGGTGCAGATCCAGAACGTTGCCTCGATTGCCGGCAATCTCTGCAACGCCTCGCCGGCCGCCGACGGCGTGCCGGCGCTGCTGGTGCTCGATGCCGAAGTCGAACTGCGTTCCGCTGTGGCGACCCGGCATCTGCCCCTTGCAGAATTCATCCTCGGCAACCGTCGCACCGCACTGCAGCCCGGCGAAATGGTCACGGCAATCCGCATTCCCAAACCCGCGACCGCCGGCAGCTCCGCCTTCGTGAAACTCGGCGCGCGGCGTTATCTCGTCATCTCCATCGCCATGGCCGCCGCACGCCTGGCCGTCGAAGATGGTATGGTCAGGAACGCGGCCGTCGCCGTCGGTTCCTGCTCGGTTGTCGCCAGGCGCCTGGCGGGTGTCGAGGCGGCGCTACGCGGCCGGCCCGTCGGCCACGCGCTGGCCACTGCGATCCAATCCGCACCGATGGACGAGCTGTCGCCGATCGGCGACGTGCGCGGCAGCGCCGAATATCGGCTGGACGCTGCACGCGAGATCGTCGCCCGCGCCGTGCTTGGTGCGATGGGCGCTGTTCCCGACGAAAGGGCGGCCGCCTGATGGGCATGGAGCGCGCCGACATCGCCTTCGAAGTCAACGGCGCCGCCGTCAGCGTTTGTGTGCCGCCGGCGCGGCGGCTGTCCGCGGTGCTGCGCGACGAGTTGCGGCTGACCGGCACCAAGATCGGCTGTGATGCCGGCGATTGCGGCGCCTGCACGGTGCTGGTCGACGGCGAGCCGGTCTGCGCCTGCCTGATGCCCGCGGCTTCCGCCTCCGGCACCGTGGTGACGACCGTCGAAGGCCTCGCCAATGGCCGGTTGTCGGCGCTGCAGGCTTCGTTCCTCAGCCATGGCGCAGCGCAATGCGGCGCCTGCACGCCCGGCCTGCTGGTCGCCGCAACGGCACTCCTGGACAGGACGCCTTGCCCGAGCGAGGCCGAAACGCAGGATGCGCTGGGCGGCGTGCTCTGCCGCTGTACCGGCTACCGCAAGATCGTCACCGCGGTGATGGATGCTTGGCGCCACGCCGACGGTCTCGATCAGCGCATGCCATCCTCTGGCCATGCCGTCGGCTCCTCCCCGATCCGCCTCGATGGCCTTCCGAAAGTCACTGGCGGCGAAAAATTCGGCGGTGATTCATTCCCGGCCGACGCATTGTCGGTGTTGGTGGTCCGCTCGCCGCATTATCATGCCGCTTTCACTTTTGGCGATCTCGGCAGCTGGGTGAAATCCCGTCCTGGCATTGCCGGCGTCTTCACCGCCGCCGACATACCGGGAAAGAATTGTTTCGGCGTCATCGCGCCCTTCGCCGACCAGCCGGCGCTGGCCGAAGGGGTTTCGCGCTTTCGCGGTGAGGCGGTGGCGCTGGTTGCCGGCGAACGCGAGGCTATCCTCGATCTCGACCTTGCCGATTTTCCTGTCAGTTGGACCGAGTTGCCGCATTTTCTGGAAACTGGCGAAGCGCAGGCCGGCGGTGCGCAACTGGTCCATGAAAACCGGCCCTCGAACCTGCTCACCTCCGGCTTCGTCGAGCGTGGCGACCCCGAAGCCGCGCTTGCCGGTGCGGCTTTCGTCGTTTCCGGCGCCATCGACACCTCCTATGTCGAGCACGCCTATATCGAACCGGAAGCCGGCTATGCCTTCATGGACGGCGACACGCTGGTCGTCGTCGCCTGCACGCAGGCGCCCTATATGGACCGTGACGACACGGCAAAAGTGCTCGGCGTTGCCCCGGAAAAGGTGCGCATCGTGCCGACCGCCACCGGCGGCGGCTTCGGCTCCAAGCTCGACGTCTCGCTGCAACCGCTCATCGGCCTCGTCGCCATGAAAACCGGCCGGCCGGCGGCGCTCGCCTATACCCGCACCGAATCGATGATCTCGACCACCAAGCGCCATCCCGCTCAGATGAGAGCGAGCATCGGCGCCGATGCCGACGGCCGCATCACCGGCATGGTCTTCGCCGGCGATTTCAACACCGGCGCCTATGCCAGCTGGGGGCCGACGGTCGCCAACCGCGTGCCGGTGCACGCCTCCGGCCCCTATGCGACGCCGAACTATCGCGCCGAAGGCCGCGCCATCCACACCAATGGCCCGATTGCCGGCGCCTTTCGCGGTTTCGGCGTGCCGCAGGCGACGATCATGCAGGAGACCCTCTATGACTACCTGGCCGACAAGCTCGGCATGGATCGGCTCGACTTTCGCCTGAAGAACTGCCTTCGGAACGGATCCGAAACAGTTACCGGGCAGCGGCTCGAGTCGGGCGTCGGCATCGCCGACTGCCTAGGGGCCCTCCGCTCACATTGGCGGCGTGCCCTAACTGACGCCGACGCGTTCAACGCCCGTAGCAGCAGCGAAAAAAAACGCGGCGTCGGCGTCGCCTCTTGCTGGTACGGCTGCGGCAACACCTCGCTGCCCAATCCGTCGACCATCAAGGTCGGCATCTCGGCATCGGGCGAAGTCGTCCTGCATCAGGGGGCGGTCGATATCGGGCAAGGTTCGAACACTGTCATCGCGCAGATCTGCGCCGACGCGTTGGGTCTTCCGCTTGAAAAGCTGCGGCTGAAAGGCGCCGACACGGCAATCACCCCCGACGCCGGCAAGACGTCGGCCTCGCGCCAGACCTTCGTCACCGGCAAGGCCGCCGAAAAGGCCGGCCGCGCCTTGCGCGATGAGATCTTGCGTTTCGCCAATGTCTCGGAAAAGGCGGCGATTGCGCTGGACGGCGCAAATCTGAGCATCGGGGAAGGCGAAGCGACGCGCCGCATCGATCTTTCCTCGCTGAAGGTAGACGCCGAAGGCTTTGTCTTCCGCGCCGAGGGAAGCTACGACCCGCCGACGCTGCCGCTCGATGCCAAGGGCCAGGGCAAGCCTTATGCCGTCTATGGCTATGGCGCCCAGATCGCCGAACTGGAGGTCGACCTCAGGCTCGGCACCGTGAAGCTTATAAAAATCACCGCCGCTCACGATGTCGGCAAGGCCATCAACCCTTTACTGGCAGAGGGCCAGATCGAGGGTGGCATCGCCCAGGGCATCGGCATGGCGCTGATGGAGGAATTCATCCCCGGCCGCACCGAAAACCTGCACGATTATCTGATCCCGACGATCGGCGACGTGCCACCGATCGAGACCATCCTGATAGAAGTTCCGGATCCGGAAGGACCTTTCGGCGCCAAGGGTTTGGGCGAGCATGTGCTGATCCCGACGGCGCCGGCGATCCTCAACGCCATCCGCCACGCCACCGGTGTGCTGGTCACCAAAATTCCGGCGACGCCGACCCGCATCCGCGCCGCCATCCTCGACAAGGAGGCGCGCCGATGAGCGAGCTTGCCGAACGCTTCGAGACACACGATCCCGGCGAGAAGCTGGTGGCCGAGAAGATCCGCTGTGATGCCTGTCCGGTCATGTGCTACATCGCCGAAGGCCGCACCGGCGCCTGCGACCGCTACGGCAATGTTGGCGGCAGGATCGTGCGGATGGATCCACTGACCATCCTCGACCACGCGGCCGAGACCGGCGCCGCAATCGTACCCTTTGCCGAAGAAGGCGAGGCATGGGACGGCGAACTGGTCAACACCGGCCGCCGCTTCGTCACCGCCATCGGCGCCGGCACCACCTATCCCGATTACAAGCCGGCGCCCTTCATCGTCAGCCAGGAGGTCGGGGGCGTCGATCTGGTCACCGTCGTCACCGAGGGCATCTTCTCCTATTGCGGCGTCAAGGTGAAGATCGACACCGACCGTCATATCGGCCCCGAAACGGCGACGGTCCGTGCCCAAGGCGAGGCGATCGGCCATGTCACGACCGGCGAATACGGCTCGCAGATGCTGTCGCTGGGCGGCGTACATCATTTGACCGGCGGCTCGAAGGCTGAAGGGCGAGCCACCTGCGACGCCATGCTCGCCCTGTGCAACCGCAAACCGGTTGAACTCGTCATCGACGGCGGCGCCACCGTCATCGTCGAAGCCGGCAAGCCGCCGGTCATCGACGGCAAGCTCGAGCAGCGCATGCGCGTCGGCTGCGGTTCGGCTACCATAGGCATGTTCGCGACCCAATGGCGCGGCCTTGTCGACGACGTGGTGGTGGTCGATGACCACATCACCGGCGTCGTCTCCGAGCATCAGGCCGGCAAGGTGCTTGGCTGGCAGGATACCGGCATCAAGATCATCGGCCGCCGTTCGACGCCGGGCCGTTATTTCAAGGTGTCGGAGCCCGGCCTCGGCTGGGGCGGCACCAGCATTTCCGACCCGCTGTCGATCCTTGGTGAATGGAACGCCAAAAAGGGTGCGCGCCCCGGCATGTCGCTGCTGATGGTCTCGACCACCGGCGAGCAATTCGCCTATTACGAGCTCGACGACGAACTGAAGCCGGTCCAGAAACCGTTCCCGGAGCGGCTGCGGAAGTCGGTCGACCTGATCGAGGACAATTGCGAGCCGGCGCTCTGCACCGTGCTTTTCGTCGGCGGCGCCGGCGGCTCGCTGCGCGCCGGCGTCACCGAGAACCCGGTCAATCTGACCCGCTCGGTGCAGGGCTTGACGACCTATGTGACGGTCGGCGGCGCGCCGGTCTATGTCTGGCCGGGCGGCGGCATCACGCTGATGGTCGACGTCACCCGCGTGCCGGAAGGCGCCTTCGGCTATGTGCCGACCCCGGCGCTGGTGGCGCCGATCGAGTTCACCATGCGCCGCGACGATTATGTCAGGCTTGGCGGCTACGAAGGCGAAATCCGCAGCGTCGACGATATCCTGGCCAAGGGCGGCGAATATCTCAATCCGCGCCGCGGCACGGCCGCACCCCGTGACAATCCCTGGCCGCCGCTGGCGCAGTTGCGTCGCGCGGCCGCAAACGGGGCCGGGCGATGAACGGCCCGCAGGCGCATTGGCTCGAGGACGGCCGGAGGCTTCACCTCAATCATGGGCCGATCGACCTGATCGTCGAGGCATTCGGCGAGGCGAGTGAATGCAGCGCCGCATATCGCCAGGCAGTGGCGCGCTTCCAGACAATCCTGCCCGAACTGGTCGAAGAGTTGCCCGAACTGCGGCGCCCGGCCGCCTCGCGGCCACGTGCTTTCGCTGGCCCGACGGCGCGCCGCATGGAAGCGGCGGTCGTTCCGCTAGCGAAACAATTCATCACACCAATGGCGGCCGTCGCCGGCTCGGTAGCCGACGAAGTGCTTGGCGCGCTGCTTGCCGGCCGCCGGTTCGAGCGCGCCTATGTCAACAATGGCGGCGACAGCGCGATCCATCTCGGGAGCGGCCAGTCGATGACGCTTGCCATTGCCGGGACAGGTCATGGACTGGCAGACCGTCTCACGATCCGCGCCGAGGATCGCGTCCGCGGTGTCGCGACAAGCGGCTGGCGCGGCCGCTCCTTTTCGCTGGGCATCGCCGACGCGGTCACGGTGGTGGCGCGAACGGGTGCTGAAGCCGATGCCGCCGCGACCTTGATCGCCAACGCCGTCGACCTGCCCGGTCATCCGGCCGTTAGGCGCGTACGGGCGCGCGATCTCGCACCTGACAGCGACCTCGGCGACCGTTTGGTGACGCAGGGCGTGGGGCTGCTTTCCGCCGCTGAAATCGCTATTGCGCTGGAAGGCGGATTTGCCGTTGCCGAGGAGTTTCGGCGGCGCGGCCTGATTGCCGCCGCGGCGCTTTTCCTCGGCGGTCAGGCGCGCATCGCAGGTCCGATGGCGCTCGCCAATAAAGTTTTAGAGAGGGAAATTGCTCATGCCTGAGTTTCCGATCCGCAAGATCGCCGTGCTGACCGAAGAGATTTTTCACGAAGGCGGGCCGGTGGCGAAGGTGCCGCGGCACCGCGCGGCGGCCATGGCTGTGGTCAAGAACCCGTTCGCCGGCCGTTACGTCGAGGAACTGCAGAGCGCCATGGAGGATTTGAAGCCGCTCGGGCTGCTGCTCTCCGACAGGCTTATCGACGCATTGGGCGGCGACGTCAAACAGATCGACGGTTACGGCAAGGGCGCCATCGTCGGCATGGCGGGCGAGCTGGAGCATGGCGCGCTGTGGCATGTGCCGGGCGGCTATGCCATGCGCGAACGGCTCGGCGACGCCAAGGCGATCGTGCCCTCGGCGAAGAAGGTCGGCGGCTTCGGCGCGCGGCTCGATGTGCCGCTCGGCCACATCAACGCCGCCTATGTGCGCAGCCATTTCGATGCCATGGAAATCGGCATCAGCGATGGCCCCCGTCCCGACGAGATCCTGTTTTGCCTCGCCATGACCTGCGGCCCGCGCGTGCACGACCGCATGGGTGGGCTGGCGGCCAAGGACATTAAGGCATGGGATGGGCTGCGGTGAGCGCCGAGGACAATCTGCTCAAGCTGGTCGAGGCCGAGGAGCCTGACGAAAACGACTATCGCTTGCAGGAGCAGGTCGGCTTCATCCTGCGCAAGGCGCATCAGCGCCATGTCTCGATCTTCGCCGCACACATCGCCGATCTGACGCCGCCGCAATTTGCCGCTTTGGCCAAATTGCGCGACGTCGGCGAGACCTCGCAGAACCAGCTTGGCAGCCTGATCGCCATGGATGCGGCGACCGTGAAGGGCGTCATCGACCGGCTGAAAGCGCGTGGCTTTGTCGAACTTAGCAAACACGAAGTCGACAAACGGCGCCTGCTGGTCAATCTGACCGCCGACGGGCGCGACGCGATCGAGCGGCTGATTCCGCTTGCCCGTGAGATTACGCAGGAAACGCTGGCGCCGCTTTCCGCCAAGGAAGCGGCCATTTTCATGAAGCTGCTGGCCAAGCTGGCTTAATCTGCTGCCTGCCGGCGTTTGGTTGTTGTTCCTGCCGGGCGCTGAACGCCCGGCAGGAAAGCCTCGTCTCAGAGGCCGTTGTCCTTCAGGATCTGGGCGGCATTTTCCTTGGTGATCTTCTGCGTCGGCAGGGTGATGGTCTTTTCCACCTTCTCCCCGTTCAGGAACTTGATCGCCTGCCGCAGCCCTTCGGCGCCGGGTGTCACATAGGTGAAGGTCGCCGTCAGTTCGCCATTGTTGACCAGCGTTACCCCTTCATTGGGCAGGCCATCGATGCCGATGAACTTGATGTCCTTCTCGCGTCCGGCATCCTTGGCGGCAAGATAGGCGCCATAGGCCATCGGATCATTGTGGCCGTAGACAAGATCGATCTTCTCGTTGTTGCGCAGCGCCGTCGCCATGATGTTGTAGGCCTGGTCCTGCTTCCAGTCGCCCGACTGCTGGTCGAGCAGGTATTTTATGCCCGGCTCCTTGTCGGTGAATTCATGGAAGCCGTCATGGCGATCGTGTGCCGGCTGGGTGCCCATGCCGCCCCAGATCTCGACGACGTTGCCGGCGGCCTTGCCCTTGCCGCCAAGCAGCTCGACGGCATATTCACCGGCAGCCCGGCCGATCAGCTTGTTGTCGCCGCCGACGAACTGCGTGTAGTCGTTGGTTTCGACGTTGCGGTCGAGCACGAAGACCGGGATCTTGGCATCGATCGCCTGCTGCACGACACCGGTCAGGCCGGCGGATTCTTTCGGTGATACCAAGAGCGCATCGACCTCCTGACGGATAAGGTTTTCGACATCGGCGACCTGCTTCTCGGTCTTGTCCTCGCCGTCGGTGATGATCAGCTCGACTTCCGGATGCTTGGCCGCTTCGGCCAGGATGTCCTTGTTGAACTGGGCGCGCCAGGGTTCGATGGTCGTCACCTGCGAGAAGCCGATCTTCCACTTCTTGTCCTGCGCATGGGCGCCGCCGGCAAGCATGGCGGTCGTGGTCAGGAGTGCCGCTGTCAGCCCGGCGAGCTTCAACAATTCACGTCGTTTCATTTCTTGTTTCCTCCAATATTCAGAGACGCGGTCTCTTGCGACGGCCGCTTTGCCGCGGCCGTTTCCTTGTGCGCTTGCCCACCGGGCAGTCGCAGATAGAAGAGAAGATCACCGGCACTGCGCTCCTGTACGAGCACGGTACCGATGATGATCATCCCCTTCAGCACCAGCTGAAGGTTCGAATTGATGTTGTGCAGCTGCAGGATGTTGGAGAGCAGCCCGAAGATCAGCACGCCGCAGAACGTCCCGGTGAGGCTGCCGCGTCCGCCCATCAGGCTGGTGCCGCCGATGACCACGGCGGCGATCGCGTCGAGCTCCAGCCCGGCGCCGGCGTCCGGCTTGCCTTGCCGGTACTGCGCGACATAGAGCACCGCCGCGATGCCGGCCAGCAGCCCTGACACGGCATAGGTGGCGATCTTCACGCGGCCTGCGGCGATGCCCGACAGCCGCGCCGCCTCCTCATTGCCGCCGATTGCGTAGACATAGCGGCCGAACGGGGTGAAGCGCAGCACGGCGCCGTAGATCAGGATGGCGCCGAGGAAGAACAGGCCCGGCATCGGGATCACGCCGAATACCAGCGAGCGCAGCATTTCGAAATCGGCGGTGGCATTCGAGCCGGTGTAGACCGGCAGCACCGCATTGTTCTGGCCGGCTGTCAGCCGGGCGATGCCGAGCGCAGTGACCATCATCGCCAGCGTCACGATGAAGGGCTGCAGCCGCCCGGCGACGATGATGAAGCCGTTGAGCGCGCCGAACAGCAGGCCGACGCAAGGCGCCACCAGCAGCACGCCGAGCACGCCGAATTTTGAGCCCACCTGCGGCAGCAGGAACCACAGCACCAGACTGCACAGGATCACCCCGACAATGCCGGGCGTCACCAGCCCGCGAACGCTGTCCAACCTGATGTCGTGCGTGGCCTGCGCGCCGGCGCGGGATTTTTCGATGTTCAGCAGGATGAAACGAGTGACGAGAATGCCGAGGCAAAGGGCTGCCAGGGCAACTGTCGGCACCCCCAGCACCACCGCCGGCGTCACGCCGGGGACCGTCAGCAGCATGGCACAGACGACCGTGCAGATAGCCATCAGCGAGCCGACGGAAAGGTCGATACCGCCGGTGATGATCACCGCAGTCATGCCGGTGGCAATCAGCCCGGTGGTCGACACCTGGCGCAGCACATCGAGCAGGTTGCCGTAGGACAGGAAGATGTTGTTGCCCTTGGAGCTGATCGGCGAGCCGAGCACGCCGATCAGGAAGATGGCGATCAGGCCCCAATAGAGCTTCGTCCGGGACAGGATATGCAAAATGCTCATGCGGCAGGCCTCGTCATCGTCCGTCGCGGCGCCGCAAGCCGCATGATGGCCTCCTCGCTGGCTTGCGCGCGGGACAGGATTCCCGTCTGGCGGCCGTCGGCCATGACCAGGATACGGTCGGAAAGATGCAGCAGCTCCGGCAATTCCGAGCTGATCACGGCGATCGCCAGCCCGTCTCGCGCCAGCTTGAAGATGAGATCGTAGATTTCCCGCTTGGCACCGACATCGATGCCGCGTGTCGGCTCGTCGAGCAGCAGCACCCGCGGCCTCGTCGCTAGCCATTTGCCGATGACGACCTTCTGCTGGTTGCCGCCGGACAGCGTGCCGGCCGGCTGCTCGACGGTCTCGCAGCGAATGCCGAGCGCCTTGACGGCGTCCCGTGCCAGCCCTTGCTCACCGGCCAGCGAGCGCACGCCGAACCGCGCCAGCGCGCCGACCAGCGGCAGCGCGACATTGTCGGTGATCGAGGCCTCGAGATGCAGGCCTTGCGTCTTGCGGTCTTCCGTGACCAGGGCGATGCCGAGCCGGCGCGCATCGCGCGGCGAACGGATTTCTACTGCCTCGCCATCGAGCCTGATCTCACCGCCGGCACGTCCGCCGCTGGACCCGAAGATGGTTTCCAGGATTTCGGTGCGGCCCGAGCCCAGAAGCCCGCCGATACCGAGGATTTCTCCTGCGGCAAGATCGAAGCTGACGCCATCGAGCACGGTGCGCCAGCCGTGGCGATTGGGCTTCGACAGCGACAGCTCGCTTACGGAAAGGACGGTGTTGCCACCCGGGATGCGGTGCTCCTGGGAGGAAGCAAGCAGGTTTCGCCCGACCATCGCCGAAATTATGGCGTCTTCGTCGAGCTTGTCCATCGCCTGCGTCAGGACGTGGCGTCCATCGCGAAACACCGTGACCCGGCTGGCCAGATGCATGACCTCGTCGATGCGGTGCGAAATGTAGACGATCGCCACGCCGCTGTCGGCGAGCTGGCGGATGATGCGGAACAGCCGCTGGCATTCGGCCGGCGAAAGCGCCGAGGTCGGCTCGTCCATGATCAGAATGCGCGCCGACATCGACAGCGCCTTGGCGATCTCGACCAGCTGCTGTTCGCCGACGCGCAAGGCACCGACGCGCGCATCCGAGTCGAACTCGATGCCGAGCCTTTGCAAGAGCGCGCCGGCAGCGCGGCTGCTCGCCTTGCGGTCGACAATCAGCCCGGCGATCAGCTTCTCGCGGCCGAGAAAGATATTGTCGGCGACGCTAAGTTCAGGAACGAGGTTCAGCTCCTGGTGGATGATGGCGATGCCGGCGCGCTCGGCTTCGCGGACGCCGGCAAAGCGCACCGGATAGCCATCGATACTGACCGTTCCGTTATAGTCCGTATAGACGCCGGACAGGATCTTCATCAGCGTCGACTTGCCGGCGCCGTTCTCGCCCATCAGCGCATGGACCTCGCCGCGCCGCAGTTCGAAGCCGACATCGACAAGCGCGGCGATACCGCCGAAGGACTTGGAGATGTGCTCGGCGCTCAGTACGATAGCCGAGCCGTCCGCCATAACGCCTTGCGCAGGGATGGAATTGCCGTGCTGCATGACAAGGACGGCCTCCCTCCGTCGTCACCGAACACCTCAAACGCTAATCTAAACGTTTCGATCATGTCAAGGCAATATCTGGAGCCTGAGATTGTTCCATTTCAATTCTTGCGCAAAATCATAAGATTCCGTACGTATTGCTACCGTGGAGTGGTGAAACGTTTCGAAAATGACAGCGTCAGGACGAAAAAAGCAGCGCAAATTCACTGCTCCGACTATGCTTCATGTGGCCGAGGCCGCGCGTGTTTCCGTGGCCACCGTATCGGCGCTGATCAACGGCACCGCGACCGTCAGCCCCGAGCTCAGCCAGCGCATCGAACAGGCGATCCGCGACATCGGCTACAAGCGCAACGCCATTGCCCGCAGCCTGAAGATGGGCACCACACGCACCATCGGGCTCACCGTCCCACACATCACCAATCCGTTCTTTACCGACGTGGTTTCGGTCATCCAGCAGGCTTTCGACAGGGCCGGCTACGCCGTCATGCTGTGCTGCACCGACGAGCACCTGAACACGCAGGACGACCAGATCAGGCTGCTGCTCGACCGCATGGTCGACGGACTGATCGTCGCGCGTGTCGGTGACGGCGCGATCCTCAAACGGATTGTCGACGACGCCAATGTGCCGGTCGTGCTGCTCGACCGTGTTTGCCAGGGTGTCGACACCGATGCCGTCGTTCTCGACAATCAGCGCGCGGTGTTCGACGCCATCACTTACCTGATCGATCTCGGCCATCGGCGCATCGGCTACATCTCCGGCTCGTTCGATATCTCGCCGATGCATGACCGCATGGCGGGATACCGCGAGGCCCTCCAGGCCGCCGGCCTGCCGGCCGAGGCCGAACTCGTCCGCTTCGGCAACTTCCATGAAGTCGACGGCTACAACGCCACCATGCAGCTGCTTTCGCTGCACGACCGGCCGAGCGCCATCTTTTCGGCCAACAACCCGATGGTGATCGGCACCATGAAGGCCATTCGCGATATCGGCTTGTCCTGTCCGGAGGATATTTCGGTCGCCTGCTTCGACGACTTTCCGTGGTCGGATGTGTTCCGGCCGCAATTGACCACGGTCGCACAGCCGGTGCAGGCGATTGGCGAACAGGCGGCCAATCTGCTGCTCGACCGGCTCGCCGGAAACAGGGATGCGCCGCCGCGCAAGCTGACGCTCAAGGGACGCTTGATGATCCGCAATTCATGCCGTCCGCTAGGTGCGACTGCGCAGAGCGTCAGCGCGTAGCGCTTGGGCTCTGTTCAGAAACTTTGCAATGCCGGACGGACAGCGCTCCCTCTGTCCTGCCGACCCCGGGCCTTCGCAGCCACTACGGGCGTTCGTCGTTCGAAAACCGAGCAATTGAAGGACGCGGCGCCGATCGAGCCAAGTGGCCAACAATCAGCCAGCCGACAGTCAGGAAAATCTTGGCAATCGAAGCATGTCGGTTTAGGAATATGACGAGATGCGGCTGATCACCGATATGGGCGCAGGCTTGAGTCATGCGCGTGAAATCGATCCTAATCGGGCTGGGACTTGCTGGGATGGTCGCATTCTCCGGCTGCACCACCGGCGGAGCATTACAGACCTTTCCCCAGGCCTATGGCGGCCTCACCGACGCCGGTTTCCGCATTCCGCCGGTTCCGATCTACAAGGTCGACCAAAAGTTCCGTCGGCAGACAGTGCCTTATGCAACTGACGAGGCGCCTGGCACCATCATTGTCGATACAGGAGCGAAGTTTCTCTACTACGTGCTGGGAGACGGTCAGGCACTGCGCTACGGCATCGGCGTCGGCAAGGCGGGCTTCGAGTGGCATGGCACTGCTCACGTTGCGAGGAAGCGCGAATGGCCGGATTGGAGCGCGCCGTCCGCCATGATTGTACGCGAGCAGAAGCGAGGCCGCATCATACCGGCCCATATGGAGGGCGGACTCGTGAACCCGCTCGGTGCGCGGGCGCTTTATCTTTTCAACGAGAAAGGTGACACTGGATATCGCCTGCACGGTAGCCCTGAATGGTGGTCCATCGGCAAAGCTGTGTCGGCGGGCTGCATTCGCCTCATGAACCAGGACATCATCGATCTCTATGACCGCGCCACAATCGGCACCAAGGTGATCGTCATTTAGTGGACGCGGCGTTTCCCGCTAACGGACGAGCATGACGGATCGAAAACCTCCGCGTAAAACGCGCGAAATGTTCGCCATGTCTTCGCACACCTGTTCGCGATGTTCCCTGCCTAAGGCCGGCCTTGCCCGCAACAGTGGCAAGTGGCGAACCAACTCTCAGGCAGCTTCCGACAGCGATTTGTGAGCGTCGGCCAGGATCTCGAACGAGCGCACCCGCGCCGCATGGTCGAAAATCTGTGCTGTGACCATCAGCTCGTCGGCCCCTGTGCGGCGCACAAACGCCTCGATGCCTTGCCTGACCGTTTCCGGGGAGCCGACGACGGCGCAGGAAAGCGCTTGGCCGAGCATGGTCTTGGCCATTGGATCGAGGTCGCGCTCATATCCTTCGACCGGCGGCGGCAATCGGCCGGGCCGGCCGGTGCGCAGATTGACGAAGGCCTGCTGCAGCGAGGTGAACAACAGCCGCGCCTGGGCATCGGAAGGAGCGGCGAAGACGTTGAGGCCGAGCATCACATAAGGCTTGTCGAGCTGCTCCGAAGGCTGGAAACGCGAGCGGTAGATCTCCAGAGCATGGTCGAGTTCGGCCGGCGCAAAATGCGAAGCGAAGGCGTAGGGCAGGCCGAGCATGGCGGCAAGCTGCGCGCCGTAGAGGCTGGAACCGAGAATCCAGATCGGCACCTTTTCGCCTTCGCCGGGCACCGCGCGGATGCGTTGGCCGTCTTCGGCCGGCTGCAAGTAACCCATCAGCTCGACGACGTCCTGCGGGAAATTGTCGGCGCCAGCGTCGAGGTTACGGCGCAGCGCCCGTGCCGTGGCCATGTCGGTGCCGGGCGCCCGGCCGAGGCCGAGATCGATGCGGCCAGGATGCAGAGCGTTAAGCGTACCGAACTGCTCGGCGATGACCAGCGGCGAATGATTGGGCAGCATGATGCCGCCGGCGCCGACGCGTATCGTATTGGTGCCGCCGGCCACATGGGCAATGACCACCGAGGTGGCGGCGCTGGCGATGCCCGGCATATTGTGGTGCTCTGCCAGCCAATAGCGCCGGTAACCCAGCCGCTCGGCATGACGGGCGAGATCGAGCGAATTGGCGAGTGACTGTGAAGCGTTGCTGCCTTCGACGATCGGCGACAGGTCGAGAACGGAAAGAACGGTCATCGGCGCGGGTTTCCTGTGGGCCGAAGGGATGTAGGAAGCCGTTGCCGAGGCGGCAAATTCAAAATGTTGATGGAGCGCTGAGGGCACAACGGACGTGCGACCGATGCAAGGTCGTGATCTGCACCATCGGGGGGACGCTTTTGACCCTTTAAGCCGCTACTTTTTCACCTCGGGAATCTCTTCGTCCTCGATCGCTGCCGTGTGTTGCGCCGCCAGGAAATTGCCGACATGGCTGAGACCGTCGAAATGATCGCAGAACACCTTGATGACGACCAGCAGCGGCACCGCCAGCAGCGCGCCGACAAAACCCCACAGCCACGACCAGAAGGCGATGGCGATGAGGATCGCCACTGCGTTGATTTCGAGACGGCGGCCGACCACCGTCGGCGTCACGAACTGGCCTTCGACGACATCGCACATAAGGACGAAGGCCGGCGCCAGCAGCGCATAGGAAATCGTGTCGAAGCTTATCAGCGCGATGATCGTAACCAGCGTGATGGTGGTCAGCGCCCCGATATAGGGCAGGAAATTGAGCAGAGCCGCTGCCGCGCCCCAGACCTGCGCGTTGGGCACGCCGAGCGCCCACAGGCCGAGCCCGATGACCACGCCGAGACATGTATTGATGACCGTGACAGTAAGCAGATAATGCGAGATTTCACGTTCTACGTCGTAGACGACGCGCAGCGCCCGCTTCTTTTCGCTGAGACTGGGGAAGGACTGGACGATCTTTTCATAGAACATCGTGCCCGAGGCGAGCAGGAACAGCGACAGGACGAAGACGATGGTAACGCTGGCGCCGGCCGACAGCACATTGCCGGCGGCCTGCGAGAGAATACCGGATGGCGCCGTCGCCACCCTCTGAACGCCCGGCTCCTGGGATGTCTGTGTCAGGCCCTCGATCTGGCGCGAAATCTCCACGATCCGTTCGAACGGACGGCGCAGTTGTGCCAGACGTTCGGTAAGCTGCTGGCCGATCGTCGAGGTGTTGTTGATGAGGTCGATGACCGGGCCGCTGAGCAGATATCCCGCGACGGCGACGAGGCAGAACGAAAGCAGCACCAACAGTGTCGCTGAAATGACATCGGGCATGCCATGCTTGCGCAGGAAGCGAACGATCGGCGTCAGCGTCAGCGCCAGCAGGAAAGCCAGAATGACCGGCATGAAGAAGGCGCGGGCGAAGTAAAGCGCGTAGATCGCCATGAGGATGAAGATGCCGACGAGCAGCGAACGCATCAGATGCGCATCCGCCCGCGCCTCGACGCGCGGATCCGGGCTTTCGGCAGCGCTTGCGCCCGAAGCGTCGGGTTCGGCTTTCATTCTGACCCTCGGCGGCACACCGCGATTGGTGCAGACCGTTGGCGAAAACGCCTCTGTCGCTTCAAGGTTCCGTTAGCTGGAGTCACCGGCAAGGCCGCCTCGCGGCCTTGGCAATGAATCAGGTGACTGGGAATCAGGCAACCGGCGCCGCCACGGCGGGAACGGCCTTCGCAGTTTCCCGGCGCACGATCGGCGCCACTTTGGTGCCGTAGAGTTCGATGGCCTTCATCACCTTGGCGTGCGGCATGGTGCCGATCGCCATTTGCAGCAGGAAGCGGTCGTTGCCGAATATCCTGTGCTGGGCAATGATCTTCTCGGCCACCTGTTCTGGATTGCCGACGAACAGCGCGCCGTTTGGGCCGCGCGATTGGTCGAAATGCGCCCGCGATGTCGGCCCCCAGCCGCGCTCGCGGCCGATGCGGTTCATCACCTCGGCCTGCGGCCCGTAAAAATCGTCGGCTGCCTGGTCCGTGGTGTCGGCAATGAAGCCGTGCACATTGAGACTGGTGGCAAGGCTTGCCGGATCGTTGCCGGCGCGCCTGGCTGCATCCCTGTAGATGTCGAACAGCGGTGCGAACCGCGCCGGCTCGCCACCGATGATCGCCAGTGCCAGCGGCAACCCGAGCACGCCCGCGCGGGCGACGGATTGCGGTGTTCCACCGACGGCGATCCAGATCGGCAATTTGTCCTGCAAGGGCCGCGGATAGACGCCGCGGTCGTTGATCGGCGCGCGCAGACTGCCCGACCAGGTCACCTTGACATGATCGCGGATGGCGAGCAGCAGGTCGAGCTTCTCGGCGAAGAGCTCGTCATAATCTTCGAGATTGTAGCCGAACAGCGGAAAGGACTCGATAAACGAGCCGCGCCCGGCCATGATCTCGGCACGGCCGCCGGACAGAAGATCGAGGGTGGCAAACTGCTGGAAGACGCGCACCGGATCGTCGGAGGACAGCACGGTGACAGCGCTGGTCAGCCTTATGCGCTTGGTGCGTTCGGCCGCCGCCGCCAGCGCCACCACCGGAGCCGAGGCAGCATAGTCGGGACGGTGGTGCTCGCCGAGACCAAAGACGTCCAGCCCGACCTGGTCGGCGAGCTCGATCTCCTCGATCAGGTTGCGCAACCGCTCATGCGCACCGATCGCACCGGGACCTGGTTCCGGGCTGATGTCGGCGAAGGTGTAGAGACCGAGTTCCATAGTGTGTCATCTCAGCGTTTTGTCTTGGCGCTACACGTAGCGATCAGTCCGCCGCCCCGCCAGATGCCTGGATGGTGAACAGTGCGGGTGCCTTTCAGCCGAATTCAATCGAAATGGCGTCTTCCGGCTGCAACAGATCAGAATTTCATGGCTGGCATACCGTTTTGGCGCTTGAACTCTCGGTTTTCACGCGTATGTAAGCCTCGCAAATTGACTTCAAGGAAGTGGACTTGGCTATCTATAGGGAAAAGGACGTTTTCGAGCGGCGCAATGCCGCAAACGAGGCAAAGAAGGCGCTTCTGGAGCGCTTCAAGGCAAAGCCGGCGGCAGATGATCCAGCGGTGCTGGCACGACAGGCCGAGCGCAAGGCGATCCTCGAGGCCCGCGCTATACGCGAGGCCGAAAAGGCCAGGCTGAAGCAGGAAAAGCTGGCGCGCGAAGCGGTCGAAAAGGCCGAGCGCGAGGCAGCTGCCGAAGCGGCACGCATTGCCGCCGAAGAAGCAGCACAGGCCGAAGCGAAGATCCGGGAAGCTGAAGAGAATGAGCGCATCGCCCGTTTTCTTGCCGACGAGGCCGAACGCAAGGCCAAGCGTGACGCACGGTATGCCGCGCGCAAGCAGCGCACCGGCAGGACGCCGCCCGGCTTCTCCGCGCGATAGCGGCTTCCGGCACTGATCAGCCGAATTCAAGAATCAGGGCCGCCTTGCCGCGGCCCCGAACGCGTTCGTCTATCAGAATCGGCTAAGCCGCGAGCTTCAGTCCCATGATGCCGCAGACGATTAGCGCGATGCAGGCCAGCCTGATCGCCGTCGCTGGCTCGCCGAGCAGCCATATCCCCAACAGCGCCGTGCCGACGGTGCCGATGCCGGTCCACACCGCATAGGCGGTGCCGACCGGCAACGCCTTCAGCGCCAGGCCGAGCAAGGTCAGGCTGACGATCATCGAGGCTACCGTCAGGACGGTCGGCAGCGGCTTCGAGAATCCGTCGGTGTATTGAGGCCGATCGCCCAGCCGATCTCGAACAGGCCGGCGAGGAACAGGAAAATCCACGACATCGGAACGCTCCGTTTCGATGGCTTCGGCCGATTTCTTGAACGCGCAAAAACTGTCTTCGCCGCATCCATAGGGGATGCGCGTGAGCTTAATGAACAATCATACCGGCCGCGTTTGCGGCCGGTCGAAATAAGCCGAAACGGTAGCTGCGGCCCTACTTGTCCTTCAGCTTCATCGCCTTCACCGGCGGTGCCTTCAGAGCCGGCGCCGGAGCGGGTTTCTTCGCGTCCTTCTTCGGCTTGCGGGCTTCCTTGCCTGCCTTCATCGCACCCTTAGCCATGATTCGTTCCTCCAGTTGATGTCTGGCGAAGTGAAACAAGAGAAAACGCTCGACTGCAAGAGGCCGCTGCCGTGCAGTCGCCCTGGTCGATGGCTGTCAACCGGTTTCTAATTCCCTCGTAAACCGCAGCGGTCCGTGCCATGGTCTTCTTCGCACTGCAGCATCAGCCCTCGCGTTTCGCCGGCTGATGATCAGGCAGGCCGGTCAGGACGACAATGCGGATCCACATCGGTTGCCAGATGAGCTTCGACTTCCCGCAGGAAACACCGCTGATCGCGATGCTAAATGTCCATTATTCGCGCGCATCCGATCTTGAGCGGCCGGACTTCCTGACGTCGAACCCGCCGGTGCCGATCGAAAGCTACCGCGACAGTTTCGGCAATTGGTGCAACCGTTTCGTTGCGCCGGCCGGGCGCTTTGCGTTCGGCACCGACGCGGTGATCCGCGACCCCGGCTCCTTCGAGACGCGCGAGCTGACGGCGTGGCAGCACGAGGTGCGCGATCTGCCGTCGGAGACGCTGCTGTTCCTGCTGCCCAGCCGTTATTGCGAGAGCGACGTGCTGTCGAATGAAGCGTGGCGGCTGTTCGGCAGCACCCCGCTCGGCATTCCGCGCGTCCAGGCGGTCTGCGACTTCGTCCATAACCACATCGTCTTCAACTATTTCAATGCACGGCCGACGCGCACCGCTGCCGAGGCCTATCGCGAGCAGAGTGGTGTGTGCCGCGACTTTGCCCACCTCGCTGTCGCCTTCTGCCGCGCCCTGAACATTCCAACCCGCTACTGCACCGGCTATATCAGTGATATCGGCCTGCCAAAGCCGTGGTCGGACATGGATTTCGCCGCTTGGATGGAGGTCTATCTCGGCGGCCGCTGGCACGCGTTCGACCCGCGCAACAACGCGCCGCGCATCGGCCGCATCCTGATTGCCTCCGGACGCGATGCCGCCGATGTGCCGCTGACCCACATTTTTGGGCCGGGCGCGCTGGCTGGCTTCAAGGTCTGGACGGACGAGGTCGTCGAATAGCCCCGCGCCGCCCTTTTGAACAACTGACCTTGTGAACAACTGGGCACTTCGGGCGTTGTGAGAGCTGTGGAGCGTGGGCGGGCGCTCCGCCAATCTCGGTGCATCAACCAAGGCAGCACACCATGGCGGCGCATGGCGGGTCGAAAAAAGTGATCTATGCGGCGCTCGCCGGAAATCTTGCGATCGCACTGACCAAATTTGCCGCTGCCTTGTTCACGGGCAGCTCGGCAATGCTCTCGGAAGGCGTCCACTCGCTCGTCGATACCGGCAATGGCAGCCTGCTGCTTTACGGCATGCACCGTGCCGCACGGCCGGCCGACCGCACGCATCCGCTCGGCCATGGCCGCGAGCTGTACTTCTGGAGCTTCATCGTTGCGCTCCTCGTCTTTGCACTGGGCGCCGGCATATCGTTCTACGAAGGCGTGACGCACATCATGGCGCCGGAGCCGATTGCCAACGCCAAGGTGAACTACGCTGTCCTTGGCCTTTCCTTTCTCTTCGAAGGCACCTCTTGGCTGGTGGCGCTGAAGGAGTTCCGCCACCAAAAAGGCAGCCACGGCTGGCTCGAGGCGGTGCAGCTCAGCAAGGATCCGAGTGTCTATACCGTACTCTTCGAGGACAGCGCGGCACTTCTCGGCCTCGTTGTCGCCTTCGCCGGGATATCGGCCGCGGAACTGCTGGACATGCCGAAGCTCGACGGCGCCGCGTCGATCGGCATCGCGCTGATCCTGGGCGGGACCGCGATCTTCCTGGCGCGCGAAAGCAAGAGCCTGCTGCTCGGCGAGCCGGCCTCGCCCGAGGTGCAAACAGAGGTGCTGGCCATCATCCAGCAGGACCCGGCGGTGCAACGGGCAAATGGCGTGCTGACGCTGCATATGGGTCCGCAGGAGATCGTCGCCGCTTTGAGCATCGAGTTCGAGGATCATTTGTCGGCGCCGGAGATAGAGACCTGTGTCGAGCGCCTCGAGACGCGGCTGAAGGCGGAGATGCCGGAGGTGACGCGGCTCTTCGTCAAGCCGCAGACCACCGGCACCTGGGAACGCCGGAGCAAGGCCTTGGCGGGGGCATCCGGACAAGAACCGGCCTAAGGAAAATGGCTTGAGGAAATCGATGCGCCATCGGGCAGTCCCGGCTATGATCGCAGGCAAAAGCTCCAGGAGGAACGAAGATGAAAATCGACGGCGCGTGTCATTGTGGCGCTATCACTTACGAGGCCGAAGTCGATCCGGAAAAGACCACCATTTGTCACTGCATCGATTGTCAGAAGCTAACCGGAACGGCCTTTCGCGTCACCGTGCCGGCGTCCGAGGACAATTACAGGATCACCAAGGGCACGCCGAAGATCTATATCAAGACCGGTTCGAGCGGCGCCAAGCGCGCCCAGGCATTTTGCGGTGAGTGCGGCTCGCATCTCTACGCCACGTCGGCGGGCGAGGGACCGAAGGTTTACGGTATCAGGGTCGGCACGGCACGGCAGCGCGAGCAACTGGTGCCGAGAAAGCAGATCTGGCACCGCTCGGCGCTGCATTGGCTGCCGGAATTCGAAGGCACAACCATCATCGAGGAGCAGTAGCGCCAGACCCGGGCGAAGCCTCCGGTTCCGGCGTAGCTCTCAATCGTCGCCTTCGACGACCCTTAGCCTCAACTGCCCGGTTTTCGAATCGGCGACGCGCGGGCTGATTTCCGCTTTTGCTCCGCTGCCATTCGAACCAGCGGTGTCCTCCGCCGGCTGCACGCCAAACTCCAGCGCCTCGATCTTTTGTCCGCGCCTGGTCACCTTCGATGTCGAGACAAGGATGTCCTCGATATCCTTGGCCGATTGACCGAAATGCGTCTGCAATTTGCGCACCCGCTCGTCGAGGCGGGAGACGTCTTCCATCAGCCGGATAACCTCGCCCTGGATCAGGTGTGCCTGCTCGCGCATGCGGGCATCCTTGAGGATCGCCTGGATGACCTGGATCGACAGCATCAAAAGCGATGGCGAGACGATGACGATCCGTGAGCGATGCGCCTTCTGGACAACGGCCTCGAAATTCTCGTGGATTTCGGCGAACACCGATTCCGAAGGCACGAACATGAAGGCGGTGTCCTGCGTCTCGCCCTGGATCAGGTATTTTTCGGAAATATCGCGGACATGCACCTCGATGTCGCGGCGGAAAGCCTGTGCGGCGGTCTTCTGCAGTTCGGCGCCTTCGGCGGCCCGGATGGCATTCCAGGCCTCGAGCGGAAACTTTGCATCGATGGCAAGCGACGGTGCGCCGTTCGGCATCTTCACCAGGCAGTCGGGCCGGCTGCCATTCGACAAGGTCGCCTGGAATTCATAGGCGCCGTGCGGCAATCCGTCGGCGACGATGGCTTCCATACGCGACTGGCCGAAGGCGCCGCGCGTCTGCTTGTTGGAAAGGATCGCCTGCAATTGCACGACCTGGCCGGCCAGCGACTGGATGTTGCCTTGCGCGATATCGATGACCGCCAGCCGTTCCTGCAGCTTGGCGAGGCTCTCATGCGTCGATCTCGTCTGCTCGGTCATGGTCTGGCCCAGGCGGCCGGTCATGGCATCGAGACGCTGGCCGATCGACTGTGTCAGTTCCGCCTGGCGCGCCCCGAACACTTCGGCGATGGCGCCCATGCGGCCCTGCATTTCCGCCTGGTTTGCCAAGATGCCGGCCATCCGCACCTCGGCGTCGCGGGCGTGGTCGGCGGCTTCGGCGGCCGCCACTGCACGCGCCTTGGCCGATCGCCAGAGCGCAACGACGAGCGCCACGAACAGGCCGAGGAACAGCATTGCGCCGAAACCCAGGGCTTGGCCGAGCGTGATCGTGGTGGCGCCGAGGCGGGCGACAGGTTCGGACAGGATGGTGGCCAGATCGTTCATGTCGACAGCATAGATGATTCGGTCTGCCGGCACAGATCAAAACGTGAACGACCCGAAGGCGCCCCGGTTGACGCTTTTCCTGCGAGGTCTTAGGTGAGACACCATGTCGATCAAGCCGCTTATCATCCTCCCCGATCCCGTCCTGCGCCAGGTTTCAAAACCGGTCGAGCGTGTCGACGGCGATCTGCGCAAACTGGCCGGCGACATGCTGGACACCATGTATGACGCGCCCGGCATCGGCCTCGCAGCGATCCAGGTCGGCGAACCCTTGCGCATGCTGGTGATCGACCTCGCCAAAGAGGACGAGACGCCGGCGCCGCACGTCTTCATCAATCCCGAAATCCTTGAAAGCTCCGACCAGCGGTCGGTCTATGAGGAAGGCTGCCTGTCGATCCCCGATTACTATGCCGAGGTCGAGCGTCCGGCGGCGGTGCGGGTGAAGTTTCTCGACCGCGACGGCAAGCTGCAGGAGATCGAGGCCGAGGGGCTGATGGCGACCTGCCTGCAGCATGAAATCGACCACCTCAACGGCGTGCTGTTCATCGATCACATCTCCAAGCTGAAGCGCGACATGGTGCTCAAGAAATTCAAGAAGCTCGCCAGGGACAAGGCGCCGGGCAAGATGGTGGGGTAGGCGTCGACGAATGCCCCTGCGTGTCATCTTCATGGGTACGCCCGAATTCTCCGTGCCGACGCTGCGGGCGATTGCCGGGGCCGGGCACGAGTTGGCAGCCGTCTACACGCAGCCGCCGCGCGCCGGCGGCCGGCGCGGGCTCGAACTGACGCCGTCGCCGGTGCAGCGCGAGGCGGAGCGGCTTGGCATCGAGGTGCGGTCGCCGGTGTCGCTGAAGGGCGAGGCGGAGCAGGAGGCGTTCCGCGCCTTGGGTGCCGACGTCGCCGTGGTCGTCGCCTACGGGCTGCTTCTGCCCAAACCCATTCTCGAGGCGCCGCGGCTCGGTTGCCTCAACGGTCACGCATCGCTATTGCCGCGCTGGCGCGGCGCTGCCCCTATCCAGCGCGCCATCATGGCCGGCGATACCGAAACGGGCATTATGGTGATGCGGATGGAGGAAGGCCTCGACACCGGCCCGGTGGCAATGGTTGAAAAATGTCCCATTGGTCCCGACATGACGGCCGGCGATCTGCACGACCGGCTGATGGTCCTCGGTGCTGCGCTGATGGTGCAAGCGCTCGAACGGCTGGAGCGGAATACGCTGACATTTACCACACAGGCGGAGGTGGGGGTGACCTACGCCAAGAAAATCGATAAATCGGAGACTCGCATAGACTGGCTGCGACCTGCCGGCGACGTGCACAACCAGATTCGCGGCCTGTCGCCCTTTCCCGGTGCATGGTGCGAGGCCGAAATCGGCGGCCGCGTGGAACGGCTGAAACTGCTTCGCTCGACGCTCTCGCAAGGCGCCGGCGAACCGGGAGGAATTCTCGATGACCGGCTGACGGTCGCCTGCGGGTCAGGCGCGATCAGGCCGGTCGAAGTTCAACGTGCGGGCGCAAGGCCCATTGCCGCGCAGGAGTTTCTGCGCGGGGCCAAGCTCGAAAAAGGAATGAAATTGTCATGAGCATGATGTCCATACGCGCGGCGACGCCGCGGGACCGCGAGGCGATCCGCCTTGTCGAAGAACACGCATTCGGCCAGCAGACGGAGGCCGGACTGGTCGACGCGCTGGTCACCGGCGGTGATGCCGTCGTCGAACTGGTGGCGGACGAAGACGGGCAAGTGGTCGGCCATATCCTGTTTTCACGGCTTTTCGTGCAGAATGGCGGCAAGAGCTTCCCGGCGGTGGCTTTGGCTCCTTTGGCGGTCGAGCCGTCGTTCCACGGCACCGGCATCGGCGGTGCGCTGGTCCGCGAGGCGCATATCCGCCTGAAGGCTGCTGGCGAGACGCTCGCCGTGGTGCTCGGCGATCCGGCCTATTATGGGCGTTTCGGCTACAGTCGTGCCCGTGCCGCGAAATTCGAGAGCGACTACCAAAGCGAAGCCCTGCAGGCGCTTGCCTGGGGCGAGGCGCCGGAGACCGGCAGGCTGGTCTACGCCTCGGCCTTCGGCTCAGCCCTCGCCGCCTGATTTTCGCCTCGATCCGGGAATGCCGCGTTTTCGCCTCGACATCGAATATGACGGCAGTCTCTTCGCCGGCTGGCAGCGCCAGGCCAACCAGCCATCGGTGCAGCAGGCGATCGAGCAGGCGATCGAGAAGTTCTGTGGTGAGCAGGCTTCGCTGCGCGCCGCCGGCCGCACCGATGCCGGCGTCCATGCGACCGCTCAGGTGGCGCATGTCGATCTGATCAAGGCATGGCCCGGCGACAAGGTGCGCGACGCAGTCAACGCGCATCTGCAAGCGGCCAAGGTGCGCATCGCCATCTTGAAGGCCGCCGTCGTGCCGGATGGCTTCGATGCGCGTTTCTCGGCGATCGGCCGCCATTACCTCTACCGCATCGTCAATCGCCGCGCGCCGGCGGCGCTCGACAAGGGCAAGATCTGGTGGGTACCGAAGCAGCTCGATGCCGGTGCCATGCACGAGGCGGCAAAGGTGCTGGTTGGCCGGCATGATTTCACCACCTTCCGCTCGACCCAGTGCCAAGCCACCAGCCCCGTCCGCACGCTCGACCGGCTGGATGTCAGCCGGGCGGGCGATTTCATTGAGGTCCGCGCTTCGGCGCGGTCATTCCTGCACAACCAGGTGCGCTCGATGGTCGGCTCGCTCAAACGTGTCGGCGAAGGCGGCTGGACTGTTGCCGACCTCAAGGCGGCGCTTGAGGCGCGCGACCGTGCGGCCTGCGGTCAGGTGGCGCCGCCCGACGGGCTGTTTCTCGTCGGCGTCGATTATCCGACGCCTGGCTGATCCGGAACGCTGATCCCGAGCAGCGCCTGCAGGCCGAACAGGACGATCAGCGACGCCACGAACATGCCGGCAAAAACGGCGCTGCCGGCGGCCGCACCCCTGCCGATCGCAACGTTGGTCATCCGCCAGGTCAAGACCATCGACAGCGCGAACAACAGCAGCGACACGAGTCCGGAGACTTCGTTGGCCGACGTCAGGAAAAGCCGGATCAACGCCGATGGCAGCATCATCCAGGCGATGATCGCCGAGGCCCAATTGCTGGCCACGACATAATGGACGAAACGGCCGCCGACGCCGACCCGCGGCGCCACCAGGGCGAGGCCTATGAGCGGCAGCACCCAGGCGCCGATATCGACGGTTGCCAGGCGGATCAACATGCTGAAACGGCCGACGAATGCGTTGGGATCGCCGATTTCGTTGGCAATACCGACCCAGCCGACGATCAGTGCCGGCGCCGCGACGACGATGGCAAAAAAGGAGTTCCAGAAACCGTCCGCCGAAAGGTCGAGCAGGCGAAATCCGTCGGCCTTGCCGAGCATCAGCCGCCAGGCACCGGCAAGCGAAGCGTAGGTTTCATCCGCTGAAAGCATCACTAGGATATGTCCTGCGCAAACCAGTCTTCAACGAAGCGCAGATAAATCTGCGTCAGCGTCTCGAGGTCGGCAATCGCCACGCGTTCGTCGACCATGTGCATGGTCTTGCCGACCAGTCCGAATTCGACCACCGGACAATAATCCTTGATGAAGCGGGCATCGGAGGTGCCGCCGGAGGTGGAGAGCGCCGGCTTCCTGCCGGTCACCGCCATGATCGAGCCGCCAAGCGTCTCGATCAACCTGTCGTCGCGTGTCAGGAAAACATGGCTCGGCCCGTCGCGCCAGACGATCTCGTAGTCGACCGGCGTCTTCTTGCCGGCGCGGTATTTCTTGCGTTTCGCCGCCCGGTCGAGGCGGTTGTGGATCTCGGCCTGGATCGTCTCGGCGGTCCATGTGTCGTTGAAGCGGATATTGAAGCTAGCCGCCGCCTTCGCCGGGATGACGTTGGTGGCAGGATTGCCGACATCGATGGAGGTCACCTCAAGATTGGTCGGCTGGAAATCCCTTGTTCCGTTGTCGAAGACGGGGTGAAGCAAGGCGTCGACCAGCGTCACCAGGCCGCGCACCGGGTTGTCGGCTAGCTGCGGATAGGCGGCGTGGCCCTGGCGGCCGTTGACGACGACCGTGCCCGATAGAGAGCCGCGCCGGCCGATCTTGATCATATCGCCGAGCGCGTCGGGATTGGTCGGCTCGCCGACGATCGCAGCATGCCATTTCTCACCCTTGGCGGCCGCCCATTCGAGCAGTTTCGTCGTGCCGTTGATCGCCGGCCCTTCCTCGTCGCCGGTTATCAGCAGCGAGACCGACCCCTTCGGGCCGCCCTTCTGCGCGATATGTCGCGCTACCGCCGCGACGAAACAAGCAATGCCGCCCTTCATGTCGACGGCGCCGCGGCCGAACATCTCGCCATTGGCGATCTCGGCGGCAAAGGGCGGGTGCGTCCAGGCTGTTTCATCGCCCACCGGTACGACATCGGTATGGCCGGCAAACATCAGATGCGGGCCGTTGCCGGAACGCCGCGCGTAAAGGTTCTCTATGTCAGGTGTGCCGGATTCGGAAAACATCGGGCGCTCGACGGCAAAGCCGAGCGGCTTCAACATTTCTTCCAGCGCACTCAGCGCACCGCCTTCGGCGGGCGTCACGGAAGCGCAGCGGATGAGAGCAGCCAGATTTCTGGTCGGATCGGTAGGCAGCGTCATGGGCAAAAGCGATAGTCGAAAGCGCAAGGCCTGTCACGGCCAGACATAAGGGCCAGCCATGCCGCCGACATTATGGTTTTCATGCCGTATAATTGCGGCAAGGCCTCTCGACCAGGACAGGGCCATCGCATGATCACGCATGGCAGGACGATCGTAATCGCCGGTGCCGGCAGTATCGGATGCTACGCCGGCGGCTGCCTGATACTTGCCGGGCGAAAGGTGGTTCTGCTGGCGCGGCCTCGCATCGAGAAGGCGCTGCAAAAAGGTGGATTGCGCATCACCGACCGTGATGGCCGCGACCGATCCGTCAAGCCGGAGGCATTGTCGGTCACCGCCGATCCGGCCGCGGCATTCCCCGGTGCCGATGTCATCCTGCTAACGGTCAAGAGCGGCGCGACGCAGGACATGGCCGGGCTTATTGCGGCCCATGCCCGACCGGATGCGGTGGTACTCAGTCTGCAGAACGGCGTCGACAATGCCGATAAGTTGCGAGCCCATCTCGCCGCCCGGCGGGTGCTCGCGGGCATGGTGCCGTTCAACGTGGTCCAATCGGCGGAGGGCGAATTGCCGCTTCGTCTGCACCGCGCCAGCGGCGGCAAGGTGATGATCGAACAGGGTCCGACAGGCCTTGACGAACTGCTTGACGTTGAGGGCTTTGCCGTTGCCACGCATGGTGACATCGAAGCGGTGCTATGGGGCAAGCTGCTGCTCAACCTCAACAACGCGCTGGTGGCGCTTTCCGGCCTGCCGCTGGCGGCAGAGCTTGCCGATCGCCGCTGGCGGCTGATCCTGGCCGGCCAGATCGACGAAGCATTGGCGGCAATGATGGCGACGGGCATCGAACCCGCTCGCATCGCCGGCCTGCGTCCCGCGCTGCTGCCGAAAGTGCTTCGCCTGCCCGACTGGCTGTTCAAGTTCTTGGCGCGGCGGATGCTTGCCATCGACCCTGCCGCGCGTTCGTCGATGTGGGATGACCTTCAGCGCCGCCGGCCGACGGAGATCGGCGAACTGCAAGGCGCGGTCCTGCGTTTGGCCGAAAAGGCCGGCACGCCGGCGCCGTTGCTGAAGCATGTTACGGCACTGGTGCGCGCGGCCGAGCAGAAGAGGCGCGGATCGCCCTGCCAGACGCCGGAAGCCGTTGTCGCGACCGTCAGATCGTAGCCCGCACAGGCGCCCAGTAACGGCCCTTGCCGGTGCGCTTGGCCTCGTAGAGCGCATGGTCGGAACAGGTGAGCAGGATTTCCGGATCGCCTCCGTCGGCGGGTGCGCATGCACTGCCGACGCTCAAGCCGACATGGATGGCGGAGCCGACCCCGAGGTCGAAGGGGACCGAGACCTTTTCGATGGCCCGCTTTGCCAGGTAGGTGGCCTCGATCTCCGAGGTTGCGGGCAAAAGAATGACGAATTCGTCTCCGCCGATACGGAAGACCACGTCCCCCGGACGGAAGCCGCGCTTCAATCGTTCGGCCACCTTGCGCAGCAGCACGTCGCCGACGGCGTGGCCAAAACGGTCGTTGACCTGTTTGAAACCGTCGAGATCCATGCTGAGCACTGCAAACGGCTTGCCGCCATTGGCGGCCGGCGCCGCAAGGTCGCGGCACATGTCGCGCAATTTCTCCTGCAGGAAGATGCGGTTTGGCAGGCCGGTCAGCGCGTCCTTGATGGCCAGGTCGCGATTGTCCAGTTCGGCGCGGATCATGCGGGCATTGATTGCGTGGTTCTGAAGCAGCACGATGATGACGCCGGCCACATAGAACGGCGTTTGAATTCCGACGATCGGCATTCCGGGCGCCGCAGAAAACAATGCACCGACCACGTAAGGCAGGCTTACGGCCAACATGACGAATATGGCGAAGCGCGGGGTCGCCGCATTGCGTGACGACACCATGCCGACGACGCCTGCGACATTCAAGGCGGCAAGTACGGAAAGCGCCATATTCCCGCCGGCAACACAGCCATAGCAGCCGAGGCCGAAAACGACCGACCAGACGCCGCTGGCTGCCATCAGGCCCGCCAGCGGCCCTTTCGAGCCGCGCCTGCGGGCCTGCTCGCATTCCCGCATCAGCAGAACGCGGACGGTGAAAAGCATCAGGTCGGCGGCAATCCAGGCGTAGGGCCACCAATCCCCGGTGGCAAGAGCGGCGCTGACCGCAACCAACAGAACGCTGATGGTGCCGAACAGGACCGCGAATTTGCGCTCGAAGGTGGTGTCGAGAAGCCGGGCGCGGACAGCTTCCGGTTCCAATTTCATCGGCGAAGAGAACCAGGCAAACAGGCGAGCGGCGGCGCTCCACGTTTTGCGCGGCTCGTTGGTGGTCAGGGATAGGTCGCTTGCCAGTCGAGCGCTCCGTGCCGGTCGACACAGTCTTCGCCGGCATGCTGGGCCAGGGTGATTAACATTCGCTTAGAGCATCCGGCGCAAAACCGGGCTTTCGGAACTCCCCGTTCCGCCGCTCTGGAGCAATTCCAGGAAAAGTGTGAAGCGGTTTTCCGTCCGGAATTGCGTCAAAACAAAAAGATAGAGCGGTTCGGCGTTTCTGCGAAACGATGAACCGTTCTAGCGGATCTGCCGCCGGATGGCCGGTTTTAGCTTGCCGGCCCCGGTTGTCTGCGGACTGCAGGCCGACGCGGCGGACCCGGCTCGGGATAGGTCTTCGCCGCACGTGCCGGCTGCCCATGAGGGGTTTCGATCAGCGTGATCTTCTGCCAGATCTTTCGCGAGAGGTTCGAAGCCAGGTTCTCGATGTCGTTGACGCCGTCGATGACCACGGCGTCATTGACCGACTGCGCAAACAGCGCGGCGATCTTGCCGGTGATCGACAGCATCTCGGAGCAGTAGTCGAGATAGCGGGCAAGGTCGGCGGCGTTGGTGATGCGGGCTGGCGAATGCGCAGTCGGCTTGAAACTGGCTGAAAGCGTTGCCGGATCCTTGGTCAGCTGGTGCATGTCGATGACGTGGATCAGCGAACGCAGCCCGTGGAGCTGGCGAAACACCCGCTTGCGCTTGATCCGCTCCTCGGAGCGAATCAGGGCCAGAAAGCCCAGCACCGCGAGGATGATCATGTTGAGGGAGGCTTCGATGCCTTGCATCGACTGGAAGGCATCGTGGTTTCCCGAGATGCGGCCGAGCGGCAGGATTGTGCCGACGAACAGGAACATCAGCGCTCCGACGACGAAGGCGGCGATGATGAGGCCGCGCAGCCACCAGATCGGCGCCTCCAGCGCCTTGGCTGCCTTTGCCAGATCGCGCGACAGCGACACGAGCTCGGCGGCGACGCCGCGCAAGCCGGCATCGGGAAAACGCTCGGCGACGCGCTCTTCCAGCCGTTCGGCGGTTTCGAGGATCAGTTTCGAATCAAGCGAGCGGTAGCGCATGACGAAATATCCGATCGGCGCTCAGGGTTCGGCCGGTGCGTTGGTGCGCTTGCCGTAGCGGTTGGGTCCCGGCTGCCCGGGAAATAGGCAAAGCACGAGGAAAGCGATAATCGAGACAACCGGCACGAACAGCACCAGCGCCGCAACGCCCGGCTTGTCGAGGTCGTGCAACCGCTTCACCGCCAGCACCACGTTCGACCAAAGCGAGGCAATGAAGGCGATGAAGAAAATGAACGACCACATGTTGCTCTCGGTAGTGCCTTCCGGAACCAGCGTGAAACGGTAGAGTGGGAGGGCCTGTATGATGGCCACCAGCAGTCCTCCCAGAAAATAGGCCGCGCGGCTGACGCGGCCCGAAGTTCTGAAGAAAAGCCAGATGAGGTCTGATCTGTCAGGCAAGCGAATTCCGTCCGTATTCGTTGAGAAAGATCAATCGCGCAGCAATTCGTTGATCGATGTCTTGGAACGGGTTCTGGCGTCGACCCGCTTGACGATGACGGCGCAGTAGAGGCTGGGGCCGGGCTCGTTGTTTGGAAAAGGCTTGCCCGGCAGCGAGCCGGCGACGACGACGGAATTAGGCGGCACCTCGCCGTAGAAGATCTCGCCGGTGGCGCGGTCGACGATCTTGGTCGACTGGCCGATGAAGACGCCCATGCCGAGCACCGAGCCTTCGCGCACGATGCAGCCTTCGACCACTTCGGAACGGGCGCCGATGAAGCAATTGTCCTCGATGATGGTTGGGCCGGCCTGCATCGGCTCCAGCACACCGCCGATGCCGACGCCGCCCGACAGATGCACATTCTTGCCGATCTGGGCACAGGAGCCGACCGAAGCCCAGGTGTCGACCATGGTGCCGCTGTCGACATAGGCGCCGACATTGACGAAGGACGGCATCAGCACGGCGCCGGGCGCGACATAGGCGGAGCGGCGCACGATCGACGACGGCACGGCGCGGAAGCCCGCCTTCTCAAAATCGACGGCGCTCCAGCCGTCGAACTTCGAAGGCACCTTGTCCCACCATACCGCCTGACCGGGACCGCCCTTTATGATCTCCATCGGGGTGAGCCGGAACGACAGCAGCACCGCTTTCTTCAGCCACTGGTTGACGTGCCATTTGCCGTCGGCCTGCCGCTCGGCGACGCGGGCGACGCCCCGGTCGAGCAGGTCGAGCGCCGATTGGATGGCCTCGCGCGTCTCGCCGCGGGTTGCGGTCGAAATCGTGTCGCGTTCCTCGAAGGCGTTCTCGATAATCTCCTCGAGGCTCGCGAGATCGGGCTTCGACATGAATTCGCTCCATTACCAAGGTGTTAAGGGCCGGCGCCTTAACCTGTTTGAAAGTCGCGCGGACCCTATGTGAAGGCTTGGGGAGGGTCAATCGCGGCAGCGTCACGGGACGGCGCAGGTGAATGATTGGACGGGTAAAGCAAATATGACTCCCATGGAAAAAACGGGATGGACGCCGCTGCCGCATTCGGACGAGGATCTGGAGCGGTCGAGAAGCGTGCCGGACACGCCGCAAACGCGCGCGGAGACATACCGGCTGGCCTGGAACGATCCCGATTTCATGACGCGGCGCGAGTTGCGCGCGGTCAGGCTGCAGCTCGAACTGCTGAAACCGGAGATGATCCTGGCCGAGCGCGGCATCCAATCGACCGTCATCCTGTTCGGCGGCGCCCGCATCCCCGAGCCCGGCGGCGAAGCCTGGGCGGCCAAGAACGAGACGCAGAAGAAGAACCTCGAGCAAAACAGCAAATATTACGAGGAGGCGCGCAAATTCGCTCGCCTCTGCTCGCAGCAGTCGGCCATCTCGTACTATCGCGAATTCGTCGTGGTGACCGGCGGCGGGCCGGGCGTCATGGAGGCCGGCAATCGTGGCGCCGACGATGTTGGCGCGCCGTCGATCGGTCTCAACATCGTGCTGCCGCACGAGCAGGCGCCAAACGCCTACGTGACGCCGGAACTCTGCTTCAACTTCCACTATTTCGCGGTCCGCAAGATGCATTTCGTCATGCGTGCCAAGGCCGTTGCGGTGTTTCCAGGCGGCTTCGGCACGATGGACGAGTTCTTCGAAACGCTGACCCTGATCCAGACCGGCCGCATGGAACGCGTGCCGGTCATCCTGTTCGGCAAGGCTTTCTGGGCAAGGGCGATCGACCTCGATTTCCTCGCCGAGCAAGGCACGATCACGCCCGGCGACCAGGATATCATCGATTTCGTCGACACTGCCGACGAGGCCTGGGGGATCGTCAGCCGCTTCTATAAACTTTGACATGCAAGCAAGGACTTGAAGCGCGCCGGCTGCCTCAAGCAGGGACTTCCACGATCGCCGTGAGAAAGCCGGCGAGGTCGTCGGTGACGAAGTCCACATCGTCCTCGTTGGCCGGGTCGCGTTCCCAGATTTCCGAGAAGGTCGGCTCGAAATTGCGCGGCACCACCAACACTGTGGTCATGCCCAGCGATTTCGGGACCGACAGGTTGCGGGCAAGATCTTCGAACATCACCGCATTTTGCCCGGTAACGGCGTGGAGTTCGGCAAATTTCTCATAGGATTGCCGCGCCGGCTTGGGGTTCAGTCCGGCTGCGACGATATCGAAAATATCATCGAAATGCTCGAGAATGCCCAACTGCCGCGCGGTGCGTTCGGCATGCCGGCGATCGCCATTGGTGAAGATGAATTTACGGCCGGGAAGCTGGCGAATGGCGGTGCCGAGGACGGGATCTGGAACCAGCCAGGAATAATCGATGTCGTGCACTTTCTCGAGAAAATCATCGGGGTCGATGCCGTGGCGCGTCATCAATCCGTTCAGCGTCGTGCCATATTCGCGGTAGAGCTCCTTTTGCAGCTTGCGTGCTTCCTCGCGCGGCAGCGTCAGCAATTCTCCGACGTAGGCGGTCATCTTCACATCGATCTGCGAGAACAGATTCGAATGATGCGGATAAAGCGTGTTGTCGAGATCGAACACCCAGTCGGTGACATGGGCAAAGCGGCCGGGGTCGGGAAGTGTGGTCATACGTCCTTATGGCACGAAACGATCTTTCTAACAGGAGGTTTATCCACAACCTATGCGCGCCCTGGGTGGTAAAAATGGCGCAATGATTAAAATCTTAAGCATCGCCGAAAGACGGACCAGTGGGAGCAAGCGATGAATCGCATATTTCTAAAGTCTGCCGCCATCGCTTTCGCCTCCGTCGCGGTCTCGCTTTTGCTGACGCTGATCGTCGTGCCGGCAATGGGGTTTCCGATCAATCGCACCATCTGGCTGACATCCACCGTGTGCCCGCTCGCGCTTGCCTGGAGCATCGGCGCCTATACGTTCTGGCAGGGCGAAAGGTTGCAGACCGCGCATCGCGAGCTCGCCCGCGCCCATGCCCAACTCGCCGCCGCGCACAGGCGCTTGGCGGAAAAGGCGAGCCGCGACGACATGACCGGCATGCTCAACCGCGAAAGTTTCTTTGCCGCTCTCGACGGCTCCCGGCGCAAATCCGATCGCGGGGCATTGCTGATCGTCGATGCCGACCATTTCAAGACCATCAACGACAGCTACGGCCATCTTATCGGCGACGATGCGCTGCTCCTGATCGCAAACGCGATAGAGCGTGGCGTGCGCAGCGGCGACGTGCTTGGCCGCATCGGCGGCGAGGAATTCTGCGCCCTTCTGATTGGTGCCACCGAACACGAGGCCAGGCGCATCGCCGAGCGCATCCGGCGTGAAGTCGAGCGTATCCGTTTCCGGCCCGTCGACGAACGAACGGTTCCGCTGACAGTCAGTATTGGCGGCATCACCTGCGGCAGAGACGCCGCAGTGTCGGAGCTAATGCGCGCCGCCGACCAGCGGCTCTACGAGGCCAAGCATCGCGGCCGCAATCTGTCGATCATCGACCGCGATATTTCCGAAGCCGCCTGAGCTGAGAGAGTTCCACCCTGTCTGCATTCAACCGCGCCGGGGCCAGACTGTCAAAATCCGAAGATAGCGATGCGGAACAGCAGGACGGCGGCCGCCAACGCGACCAGAGCGATGCCAAGGCCAATGGGAGAGCCCCAGCCATACCACTCCATCGCCAGCTTGGCGTATTTGAACTCCTCGGCTGGTGTGAGTGGGCCGCGCGTCGGGGTCTGATTCATGTTTCACTCCTTGCAGGCTGCGATAGGCCTTGCCTTGCGCCTGATGCAGCATATTACTATAATGGCCGTAATGTTAGGCAGATTGATAGTTAGATGATCGAAATAAATTCGTCAAGCATGAATCGGGCCGACATGAAGACCGCGATCAGCCTTGCCATTATGGGCTGGCAGGACGCGACGCAGGCTTATGACGAGGCAGTGGGCGATAGGCTTGGGCTGAGTATGGCGGAACGCCATTGCCTAGCGCTGCTCTATGGCGGCCCGCGATCGGCTGGCGAGGTCGCGGCCGCAACAGGGTTGACGCCGGCCGCGGTCACCGCGCTGATCGACCGGCTGGAGGCGCGCGGCCTGCTGACACGAACGCGCAGCCTTGAGGACAGGCGCAAGGTGGTCATAGAGGCGACGGAACTCACGCGAGAACTATCGACGCGCTATTATGGCGCGATCGCGCAGGAGGGAGAAAAGCTGATCGCCACATTCAGCGACACTGAGCTCGCCACGATCCTGCGCTTCGTCACGGCGTCCCTCGACCTTCAGCGCGACCAACTGGCCCGGCTGAAGGCCGAGGCGTTGGAAATAACCGACAGCCTATAGGCTCGCCGGGTCGAGCGCTGGCTCGCCTTTGCGGCGCGCCACGATCGCCGCAAGATCGGCGGTCTCGAAAGCATCACGCAGGGCGTCGAACGACGGCAGCACGAAATAGGCACGCTGGAATTTGTCGATCTCGTAGCCGGTACGCATCACGGTTTCCAGGTCGAAGCGGACATGGTGCGCCTCGCCGCCTTCGACCGCGAACTGAAGCTCGGTGAAGGATGACATCAGCCCGGCACCGAAAGCCTTCAGCGGCTGGCCCGGCTCGCGCATCAGCCCGTATTCGACGGTGTACCAGTAAAGCCGGGTGATCATCTCGTCGCCGCCGAGCGCAATCACGCTGTCGGCCTTCTTGCCATACATCTGCATGAAGTCGGCAAAGACCGGCTGCGTCAGGATCGGCACGTGACCGAAGAAATCGTGGAACATGTCGGGCTCGACGATGTAGTCGAGCTCCTTTTGGGTTCGCAGCCAGTTGGTGACCGGGAACCGGCGGTTGGCGAGGTGGTCGAAGAACGGCGCGGCGGGAATGAGCCCCGGCACGGCGACGATCTCCCAGCCGGTGAGCTTGCGCAGCTTCTCGCTGACCTCACCGAAATCCGGGATCTTGTCGAGAAGGCCGAGCGCCGCAACGCCATCGAGATAGGAATGGTGGGCGAGCTTCCTGGTCAGCTTCGTCTGGCGGTCGCACAGCGTGCGCCACACCGCCTGTTCTTCGTCGCTATAATTGTAGCCCTGCGCCACGGTGAAATCGGCACGGCAGACCGAATAATCGCCGCGAAGGCCTCGCGCAGCGCATTCGCGGGCATAGTCGGCAACGTTCATTGTCATGGCTTGCTCTCCCTGGAAATCATGATCAGCGGATTGCCGGAAATTCTAGCGGGATGGCGCGAGGCAAATCAGCTTTGATGGTGGCTCAAATGCGGGGTTGGAGGTAAAAGACTCCACGATCGAGCTTTGGGAGAGTGAAAATGCCTCAGTTTGATGAATTCGAGATCAAGATGCTCGACATCCTGCAGCGCGACGGGCGCAAGCCGGTCTCCGAATTGGCGCAGGAGATTGGGCTGTCGACGACACCTTGCGCGCGGCGCTTCGAGGCCCTTCAGCAAGCGGGCATCATAAAGGGCTTTGCTGCGGTGCTCAGCCGCCGCGCCGTCGGGCTGATGGTCGAAGTGTTCATCCAGGTGCGCCTCGTAACCCACAGCGACGGCTCGCCCGAAACCTTTATCGCCGCCGTGCAGCGCATGGACGAGGTGTCGTCGTGCTGGACGATGACTGGAGACTACGATTTCCTGCTGCATGTCATGGTGCCGTCGGTCGACGAGCTCAATGCCTTCGTCATGCACCGGCTGATGCGGCTCGAAGGCGTGCGCGACGTACACACGCAGCTTGTGCTGCAGAACATCAAGGGGCCTGGCCATGTCCCGCTTGCACATCTCAGACGATAGGCATTTCTGCGGAAAAGCTGCACACAAACTGCTGAAGCGAGCCAATCTCCAGAGCTAGATCGCCGACTACGACATGCGGACCGCCATTGCATAAGGCCCGCCATGAAAATCGTCTTGATCAACCCGCCGCATACCGCCATCGGCAGCCGTGTGCCGGACGACCATCTGCCGCCGCTCGGCTTGCTGGCACTGGGCGGTCCGCTGATCGACGCGGGACATCAACTACGGCTTGTGGACGCCGAATTCGGGCCGATGCCGCTTGCCACGCTGGTCCGGGACGCCTTGAGCGACCATCCCGACTGCATTCTGATCGGCCATTCCGGCTCGACCTCTGCGCATCCGACAGCCCTGCTGATCGCCGGCATGGTCAAGCACATCGAGCCAGCGACAATCCTGATTTATGGCGGCGTGTTTCCGACCTATCACTGGCGCGACATACTGGCCGAAACGCATGCCTTCGACTTCATCGTGCGCGGCGAGGGCGAGGCGACAATCGTCGCGCTGGTCGAAGCGCTTGAGAAACGCAAGCCGCTGTCGGACGTGGCGGGGATCGCTTTTCCTGACGATTTGCGCCAGCCCTTTGCCACCAAGCCGGCAAGAACGATCGCCAACCTCGACGTCTACCGCATCGGCTGGGAACTGATCGATTTCAGTCGCTACAGCTATTGGGGAGGCAAGCGTGCGGTGGTCATGCAGTTCTCGCGAGGCTGCCCACATCTGTGCAATTATTGCGGCCAGCGCGGCTTCTGGACGCGATGGCGGCATCGCGACCCCGTGAAATTCGCGCAAGAGATCGCCTGGCTGCACCGCGAGCATGGCGTCGAGCTGATCAACCTCGCCGACGAGAACCCGACGTCGTCCAAAAAATCCTGGCGCGCCTTTCTCGATGCGATGATCGCCGAGAATGTGCCGGTGCTGATCGTCGGCTCCACCCGCGCCGACGACATCGTCCGCGACGCCGACAGCCTGCATCTCTATCGCCAGGCCGGCGTCATCCGCTGGCTGCTTGGCATGGAAAATACCGACGAGCAGACGCTTGCATTGATCCGCAAGGGCGGCAGCACCTCATCCGACCGCGAGGCGATACGGCTGCTGCGCCTCAATGGCATCTTGTCGATGGCGACCTGGGTGGCCGGTTTCGAGGACGAAAGTTTGCGCGACCTCTGGCGCGGCTTCCGCCAGCTGATCGCTTATGACCCCGACCAGATCCAGGCGCTCTATGTAACGCCGCACCGCTGGACGCCGTTCTTCAGGATTGCCAGGGACCGCAAGGTGATCCAACTGGACGCCCGCCTGTGGGACTACAAGCACCAGGTGCTGCGGATGACGCGCCTCAAGCCGTGGATGTTGTTCTTCGCCGTCAAGCTGATCGAACTGGCCGTGCAGTCGCGGCCCAAGGCGCTGGCGCGCATCCTGTTCCACAAGGATCCGGAGCAACGGCATTCGATGCGCTGGTACACCAAAATGGGCCGCCGCGTCTGGTTCCGCGAAGTCTGGGGCTTTCTGGTCCGCGACCGCCGCCTGAAAAATGGCCCGACGCTCGCCGAATTCTGGGGCGCGCCGCAAGACGAGGAAGAGGAATCGATGGTTGTCGAACGCCTGTCGCGTCAGTCCGTGACCGCTATTTCGCCAAATGCTTGAGCCCCTCAGACACCCGGCCTCACGGCACGATCAGCGTGCCGGCGCCGTGTTCGGTGAACAGCTCGAGCAGCACCGCATGCGGCGTCTTGCCGTTGAGGATGACGACGCCTGCGACGCCGCGCTCGATTGCCTCGATGCAGGTCTCGACTTTGGGGATCATGCCGCCCGAGACAGTGCCGTCCTTGATCAGGGCCTTGGCCTCGGCCACGGTCAACTCGTCGATCAGCTTCTTGTCCTTGTCGAGCACGCCGGGCACGTCGGTAAGGAACAGCAGGCGCGTCGCCTGGCAGGCGCCGGCGATGGCGCCGGCAAAAGTGTCGGCGTTGATGTTGTAGGTATGGCCGTCGCGGCCGGGCGCCACCGGCGCCAGCACCGGGATCATTTCGGACCGCGCCAGGAGGTCGAGCAATGTGCGGTCGACCTCGACAGGCTCACCAACGAAGCCCAGGTCGAGCACCCGCTCGATGTTGGAATCCGGATCGATCATGGTCTTGCGCGCCTTTTCGGCAAACACCATGTTGCCGTCCTTGCCGCACAGCCCGATCGCCCACTCGCCCTCGGCATTGATCAGCGCGACGATCTCCTTGTTGATCGACCCGGCCAGCACCATCTCGACAATCTCGACGGTCTTCTGGTCGGTGACGCGCAAGCCGCCCTCGAATTTGGATTCGATGCCCATCTTGCTGAGCATGGCGCCGATCTGCGGCCCGCCGCCATGCACGACGATCGGGTTGACGCCGGATTGTTTCAAAAGTGCGATGTCGCGGGCGAAAGCCTTGCCGAGCGCGATGTCGCCCATCGCGTGGCCGCCATATTTCACCACGACCGTCTTGTTCTCGTAGCGCTGCATATAGGGCAGCGCCCTTGAAAGCAGCGCGGCCTGCATTTCGGCGGTGGCGGCGACATCCGTCATCGGCGTGGTTCCCAGCTTGGCATGAACGGCGGCGTCTTAGCGGGAATTGGAGGAGGGGGCAAACGGCTTTGCTGTCACGATCGATCAAATCACCGCCTATGCCGGCCGCAGCAGCGGCGCCCGTCGGCCCAGCCAGCCCGAGATCCTTTCCATCTGCGCGGCGAACGACAAAAGCGTTTCCTCGTCGCCGGGGCGGCCAGCGGCCTGGACGCCGAGCGGCAGGCCGGCATCGGTGACGTAAACCGGAAGCGTGATCGACGGTTGCCCGCTGACGTTCTGGATCGCCGGCCAGTGGGTGAACCACAGGCTCTTGTCCATCAGCTGACCGAATAGCGGCTTGAACTTCAGCAGGCCGGCGAGGCGCAGTCTGTCCAGGACATTCTCGATGAATTCGTCGGCGCCTTTCGGGTCCATGACGCCGCAGGCGACCGGCGGGTGCGCGATAACTGGCATCAGCACCGCATCATAGTGCGCGGTTTCGGCGATAAGCCGGCGCGAAGTGGCGTGCAGCCGCTGCAGGCCGGCATAGATTTCGCCGGCCGAGAGAATTTCACCGAACCGGCTCATCACGCGCGTGGCGCGTTCGATGTCGCCTGAGATGGAGCGGCCGACGCGCAAGGCCTCGCCACGCATCGTGCCGGCCACCGCCGCAGCGACGGTTCTGGCGAAATCGGCGATGAAATCGCGATCGATATAGGGCAGGTCGATCTCCTCGACGCTGTGTCCGCCTTCGCGCGCCAGCCCGATCGCCGCATCCAGAGCTTTCAACGTCTCTTCCGATATCGGCAGGCCGAGCGGCGATTTTCGATAGAAGGCGAGCTTGAGCTTGCCCGGATCGCGCCCGGCGGCCGCAGTGAAACTGCCTTTCGGCGGCGGTGCCGCATAGGGCGACAGTGGTTCCGGCCCGTGGGTCAGGTCGAGCAGCCGGGCCGTGTCGCGCACCGAGCGAGCCAGCGCATGGTCGACGACGAAGCCGTACCAGCTTTCAGTGACGAGTGGCGTCAAGGGCACCCGGCCGCGCGACGTCTTCAGCCCGACCAGCCCGGTACAGGCCGCAGGCACCCTGATCGAGCCGCCGCCATCCGAGGCATGCGCCACCGGCACGACGCCGGCCGCGACCAGCGCAGCCGCACCGCCCGAGGAACCGCCGGTCGTATGCGCGGTGTCCCATGGGTTGCGGGTGATGCCGAAAGCCGCCGATTCGGTCACCAGCCTCAGCCCGTGTTCGGGTGCGGTGCTGGTGGCGATCGGAATCAGGCCGGCGGCCAGATAGCGCTCCGTCATCACCGAGCTGAAATCGGGGGTGAAGGCCGGGATGCGGCTGCCGCCATGCGTCGGCACGCCCTTCATAGCGATGCCAAGATCCTTCAGCGCAAAGGGCACTCCGGCAAACGGCAGCTTGCGGTCGACGGTTTTCGCCCGCGCCCGCGCCGCCTCATAGAGCGGTTCGGCGATGGCGTTGATCTCCGGGTGGGTGGCCTCGGCCCGGGCGATCGCCGCATCGACGAGATCTTGCGGTGTGATCTCTCCCTTGTGCACGAGTGCGGCCTGGCCGGTTGCGTCATGCTCCCACAGAACCCGCTCGATCGACATGGTCGCCCTCCCGCTCATTGCAAGCTAGCGGGCGGCGATTTCATTGGCAATCGACGCTGGCGCTGCCGGTGCGCAAGACCATTTCAGTCGTTGCAAATACGTTGCAATCGCCTAATTTGGCGGCGGATGACGCCGCAGGACATCAGCAACCTGATTGTCCGGACTTCGATGAAGGACCGGGCTGCGTTCGATCTGCTCTACCGGCAGACCAGCGCGAAACTTTTCGGCGTCTGCCTTCGTGTATTGAAGGATCGGGGAGATGCAGAAGAGGCGCTTCAAGAGGTCTTCGTCAAGATATGGACGAAGGCGGACCGTTTCGCCGTTTCGGATCTGAGCCCGATCTCCTGGCTGGTGGCCATTGCGCGCAATCATGCGATCGATCGGATCAGGGCGCGGCGAGAGCCTGCCGCCTATATCGATGCCGCGCTCGACGTGGCCGATCCGGCGCCGGGGCCGGAGGCCATGGCCGTGGCGGGCGGTGAGTCCGAACGCATCTACCATTGTCTCAAGGAATTGGAGAAGGACCGGGCGGCGGCCGTCCGGGGCGCCTATCTGGATGGCAAAAGCTATGCCGAACTGGCGGAGCGCTATGGCGTACCGCTGAACACGATGCGGACCTGGCTGCGCCGCAGCCTGTTGAAACTGAGAGAATGCCTGGAAAGATGACGCTGGCTGACGACAATGGACCGGAACGTGGGGGCGACGACCTGTTCGCCGCCGAATACGTTCTTGGCGTTCTGGCCGCCGATGAACGCGAGATCGCGTCGCGCCGCATCGATGCGGACGCCGCCTTCGCGCGCCTTGTCGATGCCTGGGAGGCGCATCTTTCGCCGATGGCCGCCGCCTATCCGGAGACAGAGCCTCCGATCAGGGTCAAGGAAGCATTGGACCGCCGGCTGTTCGCTGCAGAGCCGCGCGCCGGCCTGTGGTCGAGCCTTGGCTTCTGGCGCGGTCTTGCCGCCGCCGCCATTGCGGCGCTGGCGATCTACGTCGCCGTGCCTTACTTCCGCCCGTCCACCGAACCGCCGCAGGCGCGGCTTGTCGCCTCGCTGGCGGCCGAAGGCAGCGACGTCAAATATCTCGTCGTCTACGATGCCGCCCGTCACGAGGTCGGTCTTTCCCACGTTTCCGGCGAGCGGGCCGCCGGCAAGGACTTCGAGCTGTGGATGATCGAAGGCAAGAAGGCGCCGGTGTCGATGGGCGTCATCCCGGCCGGTGCGACCGCGCATTTGGCCATCCCGCCCGCCGTCCAGGAGAAATTGGCGCAAGGCGCCGTGCTTGCGGTCAGCGTTGAGCCTGCCGGCGGTTCACCGACCGGCCAGCCGACTGGACCGGTGGTCGCAGCGGGCGATCTGAAGAGCATCTGACCGCTTCTCATCTCCGAAAGCAGACCTGAAATCTATCTCCCGCGATTGAAACGCCTGCAAAGCTTGTTGGCGGCTGTCGATCCGCGCCGGGCAAATTGCAGCGACAAATATTTTTTTTGCGGAGAGGACGAAACTCCAGCATTTCTATCGCGTATTTCCTTGCGTTCCCAAATGAGGGGAACGATAACCCGAGGAGATTGAAATCATGCGTAAATTCGCCACCCTTTTGCTTGCCGGCACGGTCGCCATTTCCGCGCTCGCCACCATTGCCTATGCTCAAAATCCGATGGTCGGCGGCGCCGCCATGTACGCCCAGAAAAACATCGTCGAAAATGCTGTCAACTCGAAGGACCACACGACGCTGGTCGCTGCCGTCAAGGCAGGCGGCCTGGTCGATACGCTGCAAAGCGCTGGCCCCTTCACTGTGTTCGCGCCGACCAACGAGGCCTTTGCGGCACTTCCAGCCGGCACGGTGGAGACGCTGCTCAGGCCTGAAAACAAGGACAAGCTCGTCAAGATCCTGACTTGCCATGTCATCGGCGCCAAAGCGATGGCCGCCGACGTCGCCAAGATGGTCAAGAACGACGGCGGCACCCACAAGGTCAAGACGGTCGGTGGTTGCGAACTGTCGCTCAAGGCCGACGGCGGCAAGGTCACCGTGACCGACGAGAACGGCAACGTCGCCAATGTGACGATCGCCGATGTCGAGCAGTCCAACGGCGTCATCCACGTCGTCGACAAGGTTCTCCTGCCGAAGATGTAACAAACGCACGCTGCCGGCGAAGATATCGCTAAGGGCCTCCCTGCGCACACTCCGCGCCGTTCACGCAAGATGTGGATAGGCGCGGAGTCCCGCTTTGAGGACAGCGATCGTCACCGGCTTTTGATTTCCGTGTGGCGGTCGAATTTGGCACAAGCAATGACAGGAGGAATGGCCATGAACCGTCGCGAGCTTCTTTTGAGTGGTGCGGCAGCCATTGGCGTTGTCGCAGGCGCCACCGCGCTGCGCATGGGCGGAGCCCAGGATGCACGCGCGGCTGAGACTTTCGAGGTTACCAAGACCGAAGCCGAGTGGCGCGCCATCCTGTCCGACGCGGCCTTCAATGTGCTGCGCAAGGAGGGCACGGAATACCCGGGCACCAGTCCGCTGCTCAACGAGCACCGCAAAGGCATCTTCGCTTGCGCCGGCTGCGGCCTGCCGGTCTATTCGTCAGAGACCAAGTTCGATTCCGGCACAGGCTGGCCGAGCTTCTGGCAGGAAATCCCGAATTCCGTCGGCAAGACCGTGGACAGGTCTTTGGGCATGACCCGCACGGAGGTCCATTGTCGCCGCTGCGGCGGCCATCTCGGCCACGTATTCGACGACGGTCCGCCGCCGACCGGGTTGCGACACTGCATCAATGGCGTTGCCTTGACCTTCAAGCCGGCGACGGCGTGAGGACGGCTGCGACCCTGACTTTGTCGGAGCGCGAGAGGACTTCGTAATGGTTGATTTTGCGCATGACCCCGAAAATCGCTTTTCGGGGTCATGCGCGAGGGCGCCAGGCGGGGGATCCAGCGCGCCTCAATGGCCTCCGCCACCGCCGCCCTGAGCGGCTGGCTTGCGGATCACCAGGGTGAAGAGCCCAAGCGTCGCGAACAAAACCGTCAGCATGAAGAATACGTCCATGAACGACAGCAGCGACGCCTGCTGCTGGACCATGCCTGACAGTTTGGAGATGGCCGCCTTGGAGGCGTCGAGCCCGGCGGTCTGCTCGAAGTTGAGCGTCATGTTCTGCAGCTTCTGCTGCGCAGCGGCACTTCCCCATTGCACGTGCTCGGAGAGCCTGGCGTAGTGGAAGGCATTGCGGTCGATCAGCACGGTGTTGATGACTGCCAGGCCGACGGCGCCGCCCAGATTGCGGGTCAGGTTGAACAGGCCAGACGCATTCTTCAGCCGCTCCGGCGGCAAGGTTCCGAGCGCAATGTTGTTGATCGGCACCATGCAAAGCATCATCGAGCAGCCGCGCAGGATCTGCGGGATCAGCAGTTCATAGAAATCCCAGTCGGCGGTGAGATGCGTCATCCACCAGGTCCCCGTGGCGAAACCGAAGAAGCCGATCATCATCATGATGCGCGGGTCCATCTTGTTCGACAGGATGCCGGAGATCGGCGCAGTGAAGAACATGGCCAGGCCGCTGACGAACAGCGCCTCGCCGATCATCATCGAATCGTAGCCGCGGATCCGCCCCAGGAACACGGGATAAAGATAGGTCAGACCGTAGAGGCCGATGCCGACGACGAAGGAGAACAGCGAGCCGAAGGCAAAATTGATATTGCTGAAAGCCCTCAGATCGACAATCGGCTCCTCGGCGGTGAACACGCGCCAGAAGAACAGCACCGCGCCGAAGGTCATGATGACGGCGCAGATGAACACCGCCTGATCCTGCAGCCAGTCGTTGTTGGGACCTTCCTCCAGCACATATTCCATGCAGCCGAGGAAGGCGGCCATGCCGGCAAGCCCCCACCAGTCGAACTTGCTGAACAGCTTGAGATTGGGTTTGTCGAAGTCGATCAGCGACCAGGCGGCCGTCGTCACCAGAATGCCGGGCACGACGTTGACCAGGAACAGCCAGTGCCAGGACATGGCATGGCTGATATAGCCGCCGACGGTCGGGCCGATGGTCGGCGCCAGCGTCGCCACCAGGCCGATCATCGGCGAGACCATGGCGCGACGCGACGGCGGGAAGATGGTGAAGGCGGCTGCAAAGACGCTCGGGATCATGCCGCCGCCGATGAAGCCCTGCACGGCGCGGTAGACGATCATCTGGTCGATATTGGTTGCGGTCGCCGCCAGCGCGCTGGCCGCGGTGAAACCTGCCGCCGAGATTGTGAACAGCACCCGCGTCGACAGCATCCGGCTGAGGAAGCCCGACAGCGGGATCATCACCACCTCGGCAATCAGATACGCCGTCTGCACCCACGGAATCTCGTCCGAACTGGCGCTCAGGCCCGCCTGGATCTCGGCCAGCGAGGCCGAGACGATCTGGATGTCCAGGATGGCCATGAACATGCCGAACACCATTGCCAGGAAGGCGATGACGCGGCGTGTCGAGATGTGGTCAACCGGCACCGGCATGGCTGGCGTCGGCGCCGATCCTGCAGTTAGGCTTGCGGTCGCCATGACCTTTGCTCCCGGTTCCGCTTTACTTCGATGCCGAAGGCGCCGTGCGGCTGTCGACAGCGACGACGACGCTCAGGCCGGCGCGCAGCTTGGCCGTCTTCAGCACATCCGCGGGCACGTCGATGCGAACCGGAACGCGCTGCACCACCTTGGTGAAATTGCCTGTGGCGTTCTCCGGCGGCAGCAGCGAGAACACTGCTCCCGAAGCCGGGGCCAGCGACGACACGGTACCCTCGATGTCCTGACCGTCGATCGCGTCGACCGACACTCTGACCTTTTCACCAGGCACCAGCCGGGCAAGCTGGGTCTCCTTGAAGTTGGCGACGATGTAGAGCTTGTCCATTGGCACGATGACGGCGAGCTTCTGTCCGGGGCTGATCAGGTCGCCCTGCTCGACCGAGCGGTTGCCGACCACGCCGTCATAGGGTGCGCGCAGCACGGTGAAGGACAGATCCCGCACCGCCTTGTCGTGGGCAAGCTGCAGCGAGGCCAGCGTGCTTGCCGATTCCGCCCGCTGCGCCTGGAGCACGCCGATATTCGCCTGAGCCGCCGCGATCTGCGCGTCGGCGCCGGCTAGTGCGGCATTGGCTTGCTCGACCGCCGTCTGGGCATCGTCCAACTGGGCCTGGGTACCGACGCGGGTCTTGAGCAACTGGGCGGCACGAACCTGAGCTCGCTGCGCATTATCGGCCGCGGCCTGGTCGGCGGTCTTCTGCGCCTGCGCCTGCTTGAGCGAGGCGCGCGCCGCCTCGGTCTGGGCATCGATGCGGTCGAGCGTCTTGCTCAACGTGGCGATCTGCGCCTCGGCCTGGGCAACGGCTATCTTGTAGTCGCCGTCATCGACGATCAGCAGCGGGTCGCCGGCCTTCACCTGCTGGTTCTCGGTCACTTTGACCTGATCGACATAACCCGAGATTTTTGGCGAGATGAACGCCGTGTCGGCCTGGACATAGGCGTCGTCGGTCGTGATCATGAAGCGCCCGTCGGTCCAGTAATCATAGCCATACCAGGCGCCGGCGCCCAGCAGGGCCAGGCCGATGATGGGCAGCAACATCGAGCGCATCGAGCGCTTCTTCTTGGCGGGAGCCAGCGGGGTGACGTCGGCGGGCTTGAGAGGGGTTTCCGGCGCTTCGATCGCAGGCTGGACCTTGGCACTGGGGAAGGGGCGGACTTCGGCACTGGTGGGCGCGTTCGAGGACATGATATCTCTCTAAATTAACTGGCGCTGAATTTCGTCAGACTGAACCGTTCGGTTCGATCTCGACGTTGACTTAGCGCTTAAAGAGGCCCATATCAAGAGCAATCGAACCGGATGGTTCGAATTATTTTACGAGGTGTGACATTATGGCCGAAGCCCCCAAGGCCGCTCCTTTGCCTGATTCAGGCCCATTGCCCAGCGCCGGCAAGGACCAGTGCGATCTGCTGGACAGTCTGCCGCGCGGCCGCCCGGCCGCGGGGCAAGACCCGGTCAAGCGCAGCCAGATCATCGAGGGTGCGCGCCGTGTCTTCATCGATAAGGGCTTCGAAGCCGCGTCGATGAACGACATTACGCGCGAGGCCGGCGTGTCCAAGGGCACCATCTATGTCTACTTCGCCAACAAGGAAGAGCTGTTCGAAGCGCTGATCGAGGAAGAGCGCGGCACGATTTTCAAGAACATGTACGAAGTGCTCGACCAGATCGGCGACCTTCGCCAGACGCTGGTGAAGTTCGGCATCGTGCTGTCCATGAAGATCACTTCGGCGAGGGTCATCCTGGCGCAGCGGACGGTGATCGGCGCGTCGGAACGCATTCCGGAGCTTGGTGCCCGGTTCTACGAACGCGGCCCGAAGCGTGGCCATGACAGGGTCGTCGTTTTCCTCAACATGGCTATCGAACGCGGCCTGCTGAAGATCGACGACGTCGAGCTTGCCGCCTATCAGTTCACCGAGCTGTGTCTGGCCGGTCTTTTCCGCCAGTGCATTTTCGCCTATCGCACCAAGGCGCCAAGTGCGGCCGAGATCGAACACATCGTCAGGTCGGGCGTCGATGTGTTCCTGAAGGCCTACGGCACCGAACAGCTTGCAGAGCAGGAACGGGCCTCCAGCCCCGCCTGACCAGCCGTCGGAGTCCGTTGCCTATCCGCCATTGGCGGCGAGCACGATCGCCGCACGCAATTCCTCGAGGCCCTCGCTCTTTTCCGACGACGTGGCGAGCACAAAGGGGAAGGCCGCCGGGCGTTTCTTGATCTTCTGGAGCGTTTCCTCGACCAGTCGCGGTACCCCCGCCGCCTTGATCTTGTCGGTCTTGGTCAGCACGATCTGATACGACACCGCCGCCTTGTCGAGCAGCGACAGCACCTCGTCGTCCTTGGCCTTGATGCCATGGCGGGCATCGATCAGCACGTAGACGCGCTTCAGCGTCACCCGGCCCTTCAGATAGTCGAGCACGAGCTTCGTCCACTCGTCGACCTTTTCCTTCGGTGCCGTGGCGTAGCCATAGCCTGGCATGTCGACCAGCGCCATCGGCGGCAGATCGGCGCCTTCTCCCGAAAATCCGCCAGGCACGAAATAGTTGAGCTCTTGCGTCCGGCCCGGCGTGTTGGAGGTGCGCGCCAGCCCCTTCTGGTTGACCAGCGCGTTGATCAGCGACGATTTGCCGACATTGGAGCGGCCGGCAAAGGCGATCTCGGGTGGACCCTCCGGCGGCAGGAATTTCATCGCCGGCACGCCGCGGATGAAGATCCAGGCTCGCGTGAACAATTCGATGCCGATCGTGGTCTTGTTCAACGCGTTCAAACCGCTGCCTCCAGAAGAAAAATGTTGCTGCCACGAATGGCATCGAGATTGCGGCTGATCTTTTCCACCGGCCAGTGCCACCACGCCAGCGCCAGCAGCCGCCGGGTGGTCCTGTCGTCGAAGCGCATCTTTACCACCTTGGCCGGATTGCCGGCGACGATCGCATAGGCCGGCACATCGTGCGTCACCACCGACTTTGCCGCGACGATGGCGCCGTCGCCGATCTTCACGCCCGGCAGCATCACCGCTTCCATGCCGATCCAGACGTCGTTGCCGACGATTGTGTCGCCACGCACCTCCTTCGACCATGTCGCCGGGTCGAAACCTTCCTCCCAGCCGTGACCAAAGATGTTGAACGGATAGGTCGAAAAGCCGGACATGGCGTGATTGGCGCCGTTCATGATGAAGCGCGCGCCCTCGGCAATGGCGCAGAACTTGCCGATGATCAACCTGTCGCCGATGAACGGATAATGATGCAGCACGCATTTTTCGGCGAATTTGTCGGGTCCGTCAGGGTCGTCATAATAGGTGAAGTCGCCGATCTCGATATTCGGTGCCGTCACCAGCGGTTTCAGAAAGCCGACGCGTGTGTGCAACGGGATCGGATGCTTGATCGATGGATTGGGTCCGGTCATATCGAGCTCCGTCGAGCAACTGCCAGCCAGGTCAAAATAGCGCGATCCGTCCGGCAGTACCAATCGCTTAATCCAGGCGGGCAGCTTGTGCAAAAAGCCCCGGACGAACCGGGGCTTTTTGGTCTCGCATCGTCGGAGTGCCGGCTATTCCGCCGGCGACGGTTTCTTGCGGAACAGCGCGACCAGATTGTCCCACAATTCGATCTTGGCGCCTTGCCGCTTCATGATCACACCCTGCTGCAGGATCGACAGCGTGTTGTTCCAGGCCCAGTAGATGACGAGGCCGGCCGGAAAACCCGCCATCATGAAGGTGAAGATCACGGGCATCCACGTGAAGATCGCCGCCTGCGTCGGGTCCGGCGGCGTCGGGTTCATGCGCATCTGCAGGAACATCGTCACGCCCATGATCAGCGGCCAGACGCCGATCATCAGCATGTGCGGCAAGGTAACGGGGATCAGCCCGAACAGGTTGAAAATCGATGTCGGGTCCGGCGCCGCCAGATCCTGGATCCAGCCGAAGAACGGCGCGTGCCGCATCTCGATGGTGATGTAGAGCACCTTGTAGAGCGAGAAGAACACCGGGATCTGCAATGCCACCGGCCAGCAGCCGGCGAGCGGATTGATCTTCTCGGTCTTGTAGAGCTCCATCATCGCCTGCTGCTGCTTCATCTTGTCGTCCGCGTATTTCTCGCGGATCTCGAGCATCTTGGGCTGCACCTTCTTCATGTTCGCCATCGACGCATAGGACTTGTTGGCGAGCGGGAAGAACAGCGCCTTGACAATGACGGTGGTGGCGAGGATCGCCAGACCGAAATTGCCGAAGAATTTGTAAAGCGTGTCGATCAGCGAGAACATCGGCTGAGTTATGAACCAGAACCAGCCCCAATCGATCAGCTTTTCGAAAAGCCTTATCTTGCGATCTTTCTCGTAAGCATTGATCTTGTTGACTTCCTTTGCGCCGGCAAAGATCTCCGATTCAATGGTCTTGGATTCGCCGGGCTGCAGCGCAATCGCGTCCGTGCGGAAGTCGGCTTGATAGCGATGACGGCCGTCCTCGTAATAAGCGAAGTTTGGCTGAAACTCCTGCGCCTCTGTCGGCACCAGCGTCGCCGCCCAGTATTTGTCGGTGATGCCCAGCCAACCGTCCTTGGACTTGCTCGGTGTGTACTGCTTGTTTTTCTCGAGATCGGCGTATTTGTGTTCCTGCAGGCCTTCGCTGCCGGTGACGCCGATCAGGCCTTCGTGCAACACATAGATGCTGGCGACCGCCGGCTTGTCGAAGCGGGTGATGCGGCCGTAATTGAACAGCGAGACAGGGCTGCTACCGGAATTCTGCACGGTGTCGGAAACGGTGAACATGTAGTCGTTGTCGACCGAGAATGTGCGTTTGAAAGTCAGGCCCTTGTCGTTGGTGAAAGTGAGCGTCACTGGTGTAGCCGGCGTTAGCGTCGGATTGCCGTCGACGTTCCAAACGGTCTTGGGTCCCGGCAGCGTTCCCGCCTTGTCTTCGCCAACAAAGCCGATCTCGGCGAAATATCCGTTCGGCAGCGACTCAGGATTGAGCAGCGCGATCTTGGGTGAGTTTTTGTCGACCGTCTCCGTGTAGTGCTTGAGCTTGAGATCATCGAGACGCGCGCCGGTGAGGTTGATCGAGCCTTCGAGGCTCGGCGTGTCGATCTTGACGCGGCTGGTCGAGGCAATCGCCTGCTCGCGGCCGGCCGGCGTCACCGCGTTGCCGCCAGGCGCGTTCGGAATGGCGCTCGGCTGCACCGGTGTTTCGCTGGCGCCCGGGCTGGTGCCTTGGGCGGCCTTCTTCTGCTCCGCCACGCGCTGCTCTTCGATGCGGGCGGCTTCGCGCTGCATCTCGCTGCGCGGCATCACATAGAAATATTGCCAAAGCGCCAGGATCAGCACCGACAGTGCGATGGTGATGAAGAAGTTGCGGTTGTTTTCCATCGAAGCCCTTGGCCTATCGTGTTCCACGCAATCTGCGGGAGAGTTCGGCCTTCAACTGGCCGAACGGAGTGGTAAGCACGTCTTCGCGCCCGACGATGACATAATCATTGCCGGGCGCCATGTCATCCGCGGCATGCGTGCGCACGGCCTCTCTGAGCCGCCGCCGGATGCGGTTGCGAACGACGGCGTTGCCGACCTTCCTGGTGACGGTGTAGCCGACGCGCGGCGCCTCGCTGTCGCCGCGGCCCAGGACCTCGACGAGGAAAAGCCGCCCGCGGCGCTTTTCGCCGCGGCGGACAGCCAGGAATTCCGCGCGCTTCAGAAGCCGCTTGGGATGGGCACCCGTTGGCTTGCCGGTTGCGGGCAACGATCTTGTCTCTCGCTTGGTGCTCAGGCGCTGAGACGCTTGCGGCCGCGGTTGCGGCGGGCTGCGACGACGCCGCGGCCACCTTTGGTGGCCATGCGGGCGCGGAAACCGTGCCTGCGTTTGCGGACGAGTTTGGACGGCTGGTAAGTACGCTTCATTTGTTTAAATACCGCGGGGTGCGGCCCTTCTTGATTCTGTCACTTTGTAACAGGAGCTTTGCCGGGCCGGTTTTGGCGCGATCGAAACCGCGCCGGGACGAATGGCCCGAGCGTGAGCGGGCTTATAGAAAGAAGGGTTTTGGAAGTCAATCCAGCGTGTCGGGCCGGCATTGTCGGACCGGCATCGAAGTCTTGCGGCCCTTTGTCCGGCTTCGACCAAGGATGAATTTGGCAAAAAAGCCGCAATCGCCTAATCTCACCCGATCAAGCGATCGTGAAGACGAGCAGTCCCTAAGACAAGCAGCCGTGATGACAGGCAGCCGTGACGACGAGCATGAGTGAAGTCCCAGCAACCGACGAAAGCATCGCCCAGGCGAAGGCGGCCACCCGCAGGGTGCCGCTGGCGCGCGGCCTGTCGACCAAGTTGCTGCTGCTCACCATCGTCTTCGTGCTCTTGGCCGAAATCCTCATCTTCGTGCCCTGGATCGCCAGCTACAGGCTGAGCTGGCTGAAGGAGAGGCTGAGCACCGCCGCCGCGGTTTCCATCGTCCTGGTGCAGGGCGAACCTGCCTCGCTGTCGCGTGCCGCCCAGAACGACGTACTGATGGCGATCGGCGCCAAGGCGATCGCCGTGCGCGACGGCGGCGTCTCGCGGCTTCTGGTGGTGGCCGAAATGCCGCCGCAGGTCGACGAGCATATCGATATCGCCAATGTCGGCATGATCAAGGGTATGACCGGCGCGCTGGACACGCTGTTTTTCGGCGGCAAGCGGATGCTGCGCGTTTTCGGGCCGGTCGGCGACAGCGACAAGGAATTCGAGCTGATCATGCCCGACCACCGCCTGCGCAATGCCATGCTGATCTATTCGCGCAACGTCGCCTTCGTCTCGCTGCTGATCTCGCTGTTCACCGCCATGCTGGTCTACGCCGCGATAGACCTGATCATGATCGGCCCGATCAGGACGATGACACGCTCGATGCTGTCCTTTTCCGAGGCGCCCGACGATCCCGGTCGCATCATTCACCCCGCCGCCCGGGCCGACGAGATCGGCGTCGCCGAACGCGAGCTGTCGCAGATGCAGGAGCGGCTGCAGAAGATGCTGACCGAGCAGAAGCACCTGGCCGATCTCGGCCTGGCCGTGTCGAAGATCAACCACGACATGCGCAACATCCTCGCCTCGGCGCAACTGATGTCGGACCGCCTGCGCCAGGTCAAGGACCCGACCGTGCAGGCCTTCGCACCAAAACTGCTGCGCGCGCTCGACCGTGCGGTGTCCTATTCGGAGGGCGTGCTGGCCTATGGCCGCACCCAGGAGCCGCCGCCGTCGCGCCGCAGGCTGCGGCTGCGCCAGCTGGTCGAAGACGTCCAGGGCCTGCTCGACATCGAATGCGGCATCGAATTCGTCAACGCCGTCGATCCGGTGCTCGAGGTCGACGCCGATTCCGACCAGCTGTTCCGCGTGCTCACCAATCTTAGCCGCAACGCCGTGCAGGCGATGGCGGCCGACACCGAGAGCGCCGTGGTGCGCCGCCTGACCATATCGGCCGAGCGCATCGGCAGCGTCAGCCGCATCGTCGTCACCGACACCGGCCCCGGCCTGCCGCCAAAGGCGCGAGAAAACCTGTTCGCGGCATTTCGCGGCTCGGCCCGCAGCGGCGGCACCGGCCTTGGCCTGGCGATCGCCCATGAATTGATCCGCGCCCATGGCGGCACGGTGGAGCTGGTCGAAAGCATCGGCGGCCGCACCACATTCGCGGTCACCATTCCCGACCAGCCGGTCCGGCTCGACCAGGCCCGCAACGGTCTGCGTCGCCCGGCGTAACGAACCGTTTCGTTACGGACCGTTTCAATTCGCAAATGGTTGGTCCGAGACTACGAGCCATCGGCTCGGCCGCCGTGCAACGGCGTGTTTCGTTACGGGCCGTTCCGATTGGCAAATGACTGATCCAAGACGACGACCTATCGGCTCGGCCGCCGCGTGACGCGATCTTGCCTTCGCCGGCCGGCGCATGACGGCAAAACTTTTGGCCAGGATCGGCTTGCTTTTCGCAAATTCAGTCGCTAGGGAACAGCTCACATTCGCGGCCGGTCGCCAGGATCGGATCGCGGGGCTATGCAAAGCATGGCCTGTTGCGCGCCCGTAGCTCAGCTGGATAGAGCACCAGACTACGAATCTGGGGGTCAGGAGTTCGAATCTCTTCGGGCGCGCCATTAAACTCATGCCTACCCCGGGAACATTGGTAACAGAATCTACTACCGGTGGCCGGAAAGTCGCGAGGGCTGAGCGCCATCCATGCCCAAAAGGGGATCGTCAGCTAATGCTGCTCAGTCGGCCTGCTTAATCTCCGGGCCCGGTTCAGTCGGCGGGCCTGGCGTGCAATCCTGGCCAGTGCATTCCTGCACGGGATCTTTCGCCGGCGGGAGACAATTTTGGCCCTCACAATGAACGGGCGGCTGCGTTGTTGCGGCTTTATTGTTCTGCGGCACAGGCCGATCCTCAGCGCGAACGGCCGGCATTCCAAGGTCGATCATGGCCGTGCACAAGAGCGCAATCCGAAGCAAATTCATTTTCGCCTCCGCAACTGACAGCGAGACGCAGATTATACCTTCGAACTGCGGCCAACATCCTGTCACCCGCGAACGGCGTTAACAGCGCGTTTCATTGCCGGTCGGAAGGGCGTACCGATTGCGATCGAGCGTCGTCCTCTTCCTGGCAAAATAGCGCCAGAAACGGGGCTTTCGGCCAGAGGTGACTGAAGCCAACCTTCCGATTTTCCTGTACACCTGTTCGAAGGGTTCGAGGTGCGTTAGGGCCTCGCATATTCGAGGTTTTCAGTTCTTTCACGGGGGAACGTAGATGACGGCATTCAACAGCGTCCGCTTCCGGGTCAAGCCGGGTAGTGAAGACGAATTCGTCGAACTGTTCAGCAGCGCTCCGCGCAATTTCGAGGGATTGCGAAAAATGGCTCTCATCAAATCGGGAGATGGCGCCTTCTTCTCGATTGGAGAGTGGGACACTTTTCAGCACATGGTCGATGCCAGGCCCAAAATGCTGGGCAATCTTGATCGGTTCCGGCATACGTTGCAGCAGCTTGAGGGCGGATATACGGATGCTGTTTCCGGCGAGGCTGTCTTCGAAACGGACGGCAGGAGCAGCGGCAGGTCGGTATAGTTTCGCACTTCGAAAAGCTTATGCCGTGCGCCACTTCCCGGCTCTATCACCTAAACCGCACATTCCCCCTGGAAAGCTCTGCCACCGACCTGCATCCCATCAGCCGCATGTCGCGTTCGATCTCGGTTCGCATCAGGCCGAGCGCCCGTTCGACGCCGGCCTGTCCGGCGGCTGCCAGCGGGAAGAGATAGTAGCGCCCGAGGCCGACGGCCTTGGCGCCCAACGACAGGGCCTTCAGCACATGCGTGCCGCGCTGGACGCCGCTGTCGATGATCACGTCTATCTTGTCGCCCACCGCGTCGGCAATCTCCGACAGCTGGTCGAAGGGGCTGCGCGAGCCGTCCAGCTGTCTGCCGCCATGATTTGACAGAACGATGCCGGTGCAGCCGATGTCGACGGCCTTTCTGGCATCGGCAACGCTCATGATCCCCTTCAGGCAAAACTGGCCGTTCCAGAAGCGCACCATGTCTTCGACATCCTTCCAATCCAGGGATGGATCGAGAATCTCGGTGAAATAGCGGCTGATGGAAAGCGCTCCGCCGCCGAGATCGATATGGCCGTCCAACTGCGGCAGGCTGAACTTTTCGTGCGTCAAATAGTCGATAGCCCATCTCGGTTTGATCGCGAACTGCATCATGCCGCCGAGCGTAAGCCGAAAGGGGATTGAAAAGCCGGTCCGCAGGTCACGCTCGCGGTTTCCGCCGGTGACGCTGTCGACCGTCAGCATCATCACCTCGACGCCGGACGCCTTGGCGCGCTCCATCATGGCGCGGTTCAGGCCGCGATCCCTGTGAAAATAGAACTGATAGACCTGCGGCGTCCTGTGCTTGCGGACTTCCTCCAGGCTGACCGTGCCGAGCGACGAGACGCCGAACATCGTGCCGAACTTCTCCGCCGCCGCGGCGACGGCGCGCTCGCCGCTATGGTGAAACAGCCGCTGGAGAGCCGTCGGCGAACAATAGACCGGCATCGCCAGCTTCTGGCCCATGACGGTGACCGACATGTCGATCTGTCCGACGCCGGCAAGGACGTTGGGGACGAGATCGCAGTCCTCGAACGCCGCCGTGTTGCGCCGCAGCGTCGTCTCGTCGTCCGCGCCGCCATCGATATAATTGAAGATCGGACCTGGCAGGCGCTGTTTTGCCAGCCGGCGGAAGTCCTGAAAATTGTAGCAGCTTTGCAATCTCATGAAATCAATCGGGTATATGCCGGGCCCGATGTCAAGCCTGTGCCATTGTCGATCGCCGGCGCTCTCGCCTCAGCCCGCCAGAGCGCCAACCGACTCCCGCTCCACCAGCGGGCATTCGAGCTTGGTGATGGGATAGCGGCCACGACCGGGAGCAGCGGGGACTTCGAGCTGCTCGATCGCCCATTGTCCCATCGCCATATGCGGCAGGATCGACGTCGTCAGCGGCGGGAACAGATGCCGCGCGATCTCCTCGTCGTCATAACCGATCACCGAAATATCCCGGGGGATGTGCAGGCCGGCCTCCTTTAGCGCCTCGTAGCAGCCGATCGCGGTGCGGTCGTTCTGGCAGAAGATGGCGGTCGGCCGGTCCTTCAGCGCCAAGAGCTTGACGGTCGCGGCATAGCCGGCGCTCGCCGACCAATCGCCTTCGACGACCAGCGCCGGGTCGAACGGGATGTCGGCTGTCGCCAGCGCCCGGCGGTAACCCTTCAGGCGGTCCTGCGCCGCCTGCATCCAGGGCTCGCCGGTAATGGTGGCGATACGTCTGTGGCCATGGCTGATCAGGTGGCGGGTCGAGCTCTGGCCGCCGGCGATCTCGCTCGGCACCACGGCGGGGAAGGCATAGTCGGCGGTGTAGCAGTTGAGCAGGATGACCGGAATGTCGAGGCCGTAGAGATGGTCCGGCGCGACGATCTCGCGGGTGAAGATGGTCATGTAGATCAGCGCCGAAATGCCCCGCTTGGTCAGCGCTGCGATGGCGCGAGGCTCCATCACCTCGTCGCCCATGGTCTGCGCCACCAAAAGCACATTGCCGGCGTTCCATGAGGCTTGCCGCGCCCCTTCAATGGCGACGACCGCCTCCGGGCTGGTCGCCAGTTGGTCGACTGCGAAGCCGATCACGCCATCCAGCCCGCCGAATGCGGCAACCGGGGCTCGCAGGGCGGAAAACACCGGCGGCGAATAGCCCAGCGTTCGTGCGGTCTCGATCACCCGCTCTCGGGTTTGCTGCGACAGCCTGATGCCCGGCGTGTTGTTGAGGACGAACGAGACCGTCGCCTGCGAACAGCCTGCGGCCCTCGCGATGTCGGTCATGGTGACGCGGCCCTTGGGGTTTTTCCCGGACGGCTTGCGCCGTCTGGTACCCTGAAGGACCGCATCCCGAAGTGGTTCGTTCATGGCGTTAGTCCCTCGAATTTCGCATTTATAAGGCAAAGCGCCACTAATAGATATAATCTACCCTCTGAGACGATTTAGTCGCCAATCCCGAGCGGCAACGACTGGAAGGCCTCTCTCGTTTGTGGCGAGAATCCCGATCAACTAATACTCTTTACTAATATCTGGCATCCCTATAACGTCAATCCGTCATGCCCGGACGACATCGGACCGCGCATGTTCGGAACGCAAGCCAGCCTGGTATCGGACGGTTCCCATCAGCCGAAGTTCGCCTGCCGGGAAATGTCAGACAAATCGGACTATTTACGAACGACGAATGAGTCTCTAAAGTCGACGATCGCGGCTGGAATGGCGTCGTTCTTCGCTGCCGAAACCCTGAGGAGGAGGGCGTCCAAGCCGCGCCGGCACGTTCATCATCAGCGAAAATTACTGAGTCAAATGGGAGGTTGAATATGAAATCTGCGATACGAAATGCGTCCGTCGCCGCTGCGGCCCTGCTGCTCGGCCTGTCCGTCAGCGCAATTGCGCGGGCCGACGACAAGCCGACACTGGCCTTCGTCGTCAACGGCGCTTCCGATTTCTGGAAGGCTGCCGAAGCCGGCGTCAAGAAGGCTCAAGGCGAATTGCCCAATTACAATCTCGAACTCAAATATCCGGAGCAGTCCTCGGTCGCCATCCAGCAGCGCCTTATGGACGATCTGGTGACGGCCGGTGTTAAGGCGATCATGGTCTCGGCCGTCGATCCCAAGACGTCGACCGACGGGCTGAACAAGATCGCCTCGGAAACGGCGTTGTTCACCACCGACAGCGACGCACCGCAGACCAAGCGTGTCGCCTATATCGGCTCTTCCAATGTCGATGCCGGCAAGCAGGCGGCAGAGATCGCCAAGAAGGCAATGCCCGACGGCGGCAAGTGCCTCGGCTTCGTTGGCCTGCTAGGCGCCGACAATGCCAAGGAACGCATCCAGGGCATGAAGGACGGCCTCGCCGGCACCAAGATCGAATTGGTCGACGTGCGTGGCGACGACATCGACCAGGCCCGCGCCAAGAAGAACGTCGAGGACGCGCTGGTCGCCAGCCCCGACGTCACCTGCATGGTCGGCTTCTACTCCTACAACACGCCGCGCATCTATGAAGCGCTGCGCGATGCCGGCAAGCTCGGCCAGATCACCGTCGTCGGCTTCGACGACGATCCGATCACGCTGGGCGGCGTCAAGGAAGGCACCGTCGCCGCTACCGTCGTACAGCAGCCTTTCGAATGGGCCTATCAGGGCATGAAGCTGATGGCCGCCTATCTCGAGGGCGACAAGTCGGGCGTTCCCGCCGATGGCCTGATCATCGTGCCGACCAAGATCATCGGCAAGGACGATGTCGACGCCTACGCCGCCAACCTCAAGGCGATGTCGGGAAACTGAGCGAATTAGGTTGCGCCGGCTCAAGGGTTCGCCCTGAGCCGGCGATTCTATTGACGCGCCTCGCAAGGCCCGTCAGTCTGAGGCCAAAACGGCTCACCGGCTGCTGTCAGGCGTGATGAATTATTCCGATCCATCCATCGTTGCATCCACGGCCGCTCCGTTCCTGAGCCTCGACGGCGTGCGCAAGACCTATCCCGGCGTTGTCGCGCTGGACGGGTTCTCGATCGAGGTCAGGCCCGGCGAGGTCATCGGCCTGGTCGGCGAAAACGGCGCCGGCAAATCGACGCTGATGAAGATCCTCGGCGGCGTGACCCGGCCGGACACCGGCACCATCACCGTCGATGGCGTCGCCCATGACAGTCTGACCGTCGAGGCCAGCATCGGTTCGGGCATCGCTTTCGTCCACCAGGAACTCAACCTGTTCGAGAACCTCGACGTCGCCGCCAATATCTTCTTCGGCCGCGAACCGCTGCGCGCCGGCCCGTTCAGGCTGGTCGACCGCGCCAGGCTGCGAGCGCTGGCGGCGCCGCTGCTCAAACGCGTGGGCGCCAATTTCTCGGCCGATACGCCGGTGTCGGCGCTGTCGCTGGCCCAGCAGCAAATGGTCGAGATCGCCAAGGCGCTGTCGATCAAGGCGCGGCTGGTCATCCTCGACGAACCGACATCGAGCCTGCCGATCGCCGAAACCGACAAGCTGCTCGGTGTCATCAAGGCGCTGAAGGCAGACGGCATCAGCGTCATTTTCATCTCGCACCGCCTGCACGAGGTCGAGCGCGTCGCCGACCGCGTCGTCGTGCTCAGGGACGGAATGCTCGCCGGAACCTTGCCGAAGAGCGCCATCAATCACGACCAGATGGTCAAGCTGATGATCGGCCGCATGCTGAAGGAGCGCGAGAAGGCCGCGGAATCGGCGCGCCCGCCGGGCTCTGTCGCGCTGTCGGTCAAGGCCATTCGCACCGCTGCCTATCCCGACCGGCCCGTCGACCTCGATGTCAGGCATGGCGAGATCCTCGGCCTCGCCGGTCTCGTCGGCTCGGGCCGGACGGAGCTGGCGCGCGTCCTGTTCGGCATCGACAAGAGCTTTGGCGGCTCGTTCCAGCTTGACGGAAAAGATCTGGTTCTTGGTTCGGCCGCGGACGCAGTGGCCAACGGTATTTTCCTCGTCCCCGAGGATCGCAAGCTGACCGGCATCCTGCTCGACCTGTCGATTGCCCAGAACATCTCGCTGCCCAATCTGCCGGCGCATTCGCGGCGCTCGCTGGTCTCGGCCGGCGCGGAATCCGCCACCGCCGAGAAGCAGAAGACCAATCTCGGCATCAGGGCGCCCTCCGTCCAGACGCGCACCGGCACGCTGTCGGGCGGCAACCAGCAAAAGGTCGTGCTGGCCAAATGGCTGGCGATGAAGCCGAAGGTGATGATCCTCGACGAGCCGACCCGCGGCATCGACATCGGCGCCAAGGCCGAGATCTACGGGCTGATGCGGGCGCTGGCCGATGCCGGCGTCGCCGTGCTGATGATCTCCAGCGACATGGAGGAGGTGATCGGCGTTTCCGACCGCATTGCCGTCATGCATGAAGGCCAGATCTCGGGCATTCTCGACAAGGACCGGTTCAGCCAGGAAAACGTGCTGCTGCTGGCGGTCGGCAAACAGCCGAAGTAGTTCGCAGGCACTGGGAGAAGACGATGAGCAAGAAAGATCTCGGCCTGCTGATCCTGATCCTGGTGGTCGGCGCGGTGGTGGCAATCATCAACCCACGCTTCCTGCTGCCGATCAATCTCGCCAACACCTCGAACCTGATCGGGTTGTTCGGCATCCTGTCGATTGGCCAAGCCTTCGTCATCATCACCGGTGGCATCGAATTGTCGGTCGGCTCGGTGGTTGCGCTGCTCGGCGTGCTGTTCATCGACTTCATCGCCACGCGCGGCATGGCCTGGCCGGTCGCCCTGCCGCTGATCCTGGTGCTCGGCGGCATCATCGGGCTGGCGCATGGCTGGCTGATCACCCGGCTCAAATTGCAGCCTTTCGTGGTGACTTTGTGCGGCCTGTTGATCTATCGCGGCGTGGCGCGCTTCTACACCGCCGACGGCACCGCCGGCTTTGCCTTCGGACAGAACTTCCCGGAACTCGAGTTCCTGACGGCGGGGCGGTCCTGGGGCGTGCCGAACAGCTTCATCGCGCTGATCGTCATCGCCGTCGTCATGTGGGTGGTGCTGCACCGGTCGGTGTTCGGGCGCTATCTCTATGCCATCGGCAAGAACGAGGAAGCGGCAAAATATTCCGGCATCCGCACCGGCCGCATCGTCATGGCCGCCTATGTCATCTGCGGCGTGCTGACGGCGCTGTCAGCGATCTATTTCGCCATGTACACACGCTCGATCTCGCCGGCGAGCCACGGCCAGTTCTACGAGCTCTATGCCATCGCGGCCGCGGTGCTCGGCGGCTTCTCGCTGCGTGGCGGCGAAGGCTCGCTGATCGGCGTCCTGCTCGGCACCGTGCTGCTGCAGGAGCTGCAGAACCTCGTCAACCTGCTCGGCATCCCGTCCTCGCTCAACTTCGCCGTCATGGGCGGGGTGATCCTCATCGGCGTGCTGGTCGACCAGCAATGGGGCGTGTTCAGGGCGCGGCGGCGGATGGTGGAAGCCACACGCAAGGGCGTGGCGGGTGCTGCCGCTGAGTGACGCAAAAATAGCTGGATGAAATACGCCGACTGCCATGGCAGGTGGCGTGAAAGAGTCAGCCGGAGCTTCGCGACAGCAGTTCAGGTCGGTCTCTATTTGGAACGAAAACCCGTATCTGAGCGTTTATTTAAGCTTTGCTACGCGGAGGCGTTCCATGCCCACGAATCCAGTTAGTACGGCCAAAGTAGGAACTCACCCCCTCCACCCGATGCTGATACCTTTTCCTGTCGCGTTTCTTGTCGGTGCGTTTGTCACCGACCTGGTTTTCTGGGGGACTGCCGATGCCTTCTGGGCACGAGCATCGATGTGGCTGATCGGGGCAGCCATAGTAATGGCCCTTCTCGCTGCGACAGCCGGTTTTATCGACTTCCTCAACGAGCCGCGCATTCGCGCCTTGTCCGACGCCTGGTACCACATGCTGGGCAACTTGACCGCGGTCGTTGTGGCACTGATCAATTTCTACCTTCGCTATGCGCAAGGCGCCGAAGCCGCGGTCCGCCCATGGGGTGTGCTCTTGTCGTTCATAGTGGTCTGCATACTGCTGTTCACCGGCTGGAAGGGCTGGGAGATGGTGTATCGGCACCACGTTGCAGTTCTGGACACAAGTTGTGTGCGTCAAGTTCTGCAAAATGGCGTGGCATTGCGGTGACGTCGGCGTGTCCGCAGCGCAGCCCCCGTGTTTAGCGGAGCGGCGGACACATGACGGTGCTCAGGCGGCCAAGGCCCTCAGGCTCTCCTTCTTGTGCTCGCGCAGATGATCCATGTTGA